>NZ_JBHSQB010000006.1:0-101029 GCF_042658345.1 Flavobacterium qiangtangense | reverse complement strand
TAAGGTGGTTATTGCGGCGGGGCTCACCTCTTCCCATCCCGAACAGAGAAGTTAAGCCCGCCTGCGCAGATGGTACTGCAATCCTGTGGGAGAGTATGTCGCCGCCTTTCTTTAGAGAATCCTCATCGTTAGATGGGGATTTTTTTTTGTCCCAATGCAAAATAATTTGGATATTTTGCTTCTAATCAACACTTAAATCGCTTTTCTTTGTCTTATGAATAGCAATAAAACCCTTTTAATTATAGGAATCGTCTGGCCAGAGCCTAAATCTTCGGCAGCAGGCGGAAGAATGTTGCAGTTAATTGAGATTTTTAAAGAATTAGATTATAGAATTGTCTTTGCAAGTGCTTCGCAAGAGAGTGAATTTTCCTTTCCTTTAAAAGATATTGAAGTAGGTAAAGAGAATATTTTTTTAAACGATGATAGTTTTGATGACTTTGTAAGTCAATTGAACCCATATATTGTTTTGTTTGACAGGTTTATGATTGAAGAACAATTCGGTTGGAGAGTTTCTAAATCTTGTCCAAATGCTTTGAAAATACTTGATACAGAGGATTTGCATTCTCTTCGTTTGGGTAGGCAAAAGGCTTTCAAAGAAGAAAGAGAATTTGATGCTTCGGACTTGTTTTCAGATGTTGCTAAGAGAGAAATTGCAAGTATCTTAAGATGTGACGTTTCTTTAATGGTTTCGGAATTTGAGATTAATTTACTTAAAGAGCAATTTAAGATAGATGAATCTTTATTGCTTTATCTTCCTATTTTTATTAAAAAAAGTGAGAATCAGAATGATTTTCATAATAGAAAGAATTTTGCTTTCATCGGTAACTTTCTCCACGAACCAAATTGGAATTCGGTTTTGTACTTAAAAGAAACAATTTGGACATTAATTCATAAACAATTGCCAGAAGTAAATTTGAGAATTTACGGAGCCTATCCTTCGCAAAAAGTTTTACAATTACATAGCCCAAAAGCTAATTTTTTTATTGAAGGAAGAGCTGAGAATGCCTCTAAAGTAATTTCTGAAGCAAGGATTATGCTGGCTCCGTTAAGATTTGGAGCAGGAATTAAAGGAAAACTTTTAGAAGGTATGCAATATGGAACTCCAAGTATAACTACTTCCATTGGGGCGGAATCTATGCATGATGAATTGCCTTGGAATGGTTTTATAGAAGACAATCCTCAAGAATTTGCAAACAAAGCGGTGCAATTATATAATGATGAAAAACTTTGGAACAATTGCCAGGAAAATGGATTTGAAATTATAAAATACAAATTTTCTAAAGATTTGTATTTTTCAAAATTTAAAGAAAAGATAAATTACTTGCTAAACAATCTTTCAATACATCGAAATAACCACTTTATTGGTCAAATCCTGCAACATCATACATTAAGAAGTACAGAATATATGTCACGGTGGATTGAAGCTAAAAACAAAATTAGTTAAAGTAAAAAATCCCGTTTTGAATTTCAAAACGGGATTTTTATTTATAAAGAAATCAGCTTACGCTAACATCGTAACTGGATTTTCCAAATATTGTCTTAAAGTCTGTAAGAATTGTGCTCCCGTAGCTCCGTCAACCGTTCTGTGGTCGCACGCCAATGTTACTTTCATTGTGTTTCCAACAACAATTTGTCCGTTTCTTACAACTGGTTTTTCAACAATTGCACCAACAGAAAGAATTGCAGAGTTTGGTTGGTTAATGATAGAAGTAAATTCTGTGATACCAAACATACCTAAATTAGAAACTGTAAACGTACTTCCTTCCATTTCGGCAGGCTGTAATTTTTTGTTTTTAGCTCTTCCAGCAACGTCTCTTACATTACCACCGATTTGAGTCAAGCTCAATTGGTCAGCAAATTTAAGAACCGGAACAACCAAACCATCTTCAACAGCAACAGCAACTCCAATGTGAACGTGGTGGTGAATTACCGTCACATCCTCTTTCCATTGAGAATTTACTTTTGGATGCTTTTTCAATGCCATTGCGCACGCTTTGATAACCATGTCATTGAAAGAAACTTTTGTGTCTGGCAATGAATTGATAGTATTTCTTGAAGCCATCGCACTGTCCATTGCTACTTCAATTGTCAAGTAATAATGCGGCGCTGTGAATTTAGATTCAGAAAGACGTTTGGCGATAACCTTACGCATTTGCGAATTTTTAATTTCTTCAGAAGAAGCTTCTCCTGCGGCAACAAATGGTTTCACAGTAGAAGCACTTTCAGATTTGCCAGCTTCCTTTGGAGCTTGTGCTTCTGCAGGCTTGAAGTTTTCGATATCGCTTTTCACAATACGTCCGTTTTCACCTGTTCCTTTTACTTGTGAAATATTAATTTTTTTCTCTTCAGCGATTTTTTTAGCCAAAGGCGAAATGAAAATTCTTTTTCCGTCAGAAACTGTTTCAATAGTTTCTTCTTTAGCTTCCTCTTTTTTAGAATCGTCTTTTTTAGGCTCTTCCTTAGATTCAGATTTTTCTTCAGATTTAGTTTCTGCTTTTTCTTCTTTTGCAGAAGCGCCACCTTTTTTGAAGTTTTCAGCAATTCCAGAAACGTCAGTTCCTTCTGGTCCGATGATAGCCAAAACGCTGTCAACTGGAGCAGATTCGCCTTCTTGGATTCCGATTTCTAATAAAGTTCCAGAATTGAATGATTCAAATTCCATCGTCGCTTTATCCGTTTCGATTTCAGCAAGAATATCTCCTTCGGCAATTTTATCACCTACTTTTTTTAACCAAGTTGCAACTGTTCCGTCAGTCATCGTGTCGCTCAAACGTGGCATTGTAACAACAATTACACCTTTTGGCAATGCATTACTTTCTGCTTTTGGAGCTTCCTTAGCTTCTTCTTTTTTATCTTCCTTAGGATCTTCCTCTGATTTTTCTTCAGATTTAGTTTCTTCTTTCGGAGTGTCTTCTTTTTTATCAGAGGAGCTTCCGCCACCTAATAAATCAGAAATATCTTCGCCTTCCTTACCGATAATTGCCAAAAGTGAATCAATTGGAGCAGATTCTCCTTCTTGAATTCCGATGTGCAATAATGTTCCGGCGTCAAAAGCTTCAAATTCCATTGTTGCTTTGTCAGTCTCAATTTCTGCAAGGATGTCTCCTTCTTTAACTTCGTCCCCAACTTTTTTCAACCATGTAGCAACAGTTCCTTCTGTCATAGTATCGCTTAAGCGAGGCATTGTGATTTTGATTGCCATAGATTATAGTTTATGAGGGATGAAAGGATAATTTTCTTGTTCGTAAACAACATCATAAAGTTGCTGTACTTCTGGGAATGGAGATTCCTCAGCAAATTGCGCACATTCTTCAACTAAAGCTTTTACTTTTTCGTCAATTGCTTCAATTTCTGCTTCAGTAGCATAATTGTTTTCTTTGATTACGTCTAAAACTTGAGTGATTGGGTCAATTTTTTTGTATTCTTCAACCTCTTCTTTTGATCTGTATAATTGTGCATCAGACATTGAATGTCCTCTGTAACGGTACGTTTTCATTTCAAGGAAAGTTGGTCCATCACCACGACGCGCTCTGTCGATTGCTTCGTGCATAGCTTCTGCTACTTTCACAGGATTCATTCCGTCGACTGGTCCGCAAGGCATTTCATAACCTAAACCAAGTTTCCAGATATCTGTGTGATTTGCAGTTCTTTCAACAGAAGTTCCCATTGCATAACCGTTATTTTCAACGATGAAAACAACTGGAAGCTTCCACAACATCGCCATGTTAAAAGCTTCGTGTAAAGAACCTTGACGTGCAGCTCCATCACCAAAATAAGTCATGGTTACACCGCCAGTTTCGAAATATTTGTCTGCGAAAGCAATACCTGCACCAACTGGAATTTGTGCTCCAACGATACCGTGACCTCCGTAAAATCCTTTTTCTTTTGAAAATATGTGCATAGAACCACCCATTCCTTTTGATGTTCCTGTTACTTTTCCAAGTAACTCAGCCATAACAGCTTTTGGGTCAACACCCATACCAATTGGTTGAACGTGGTTTCTGTAAGCAGTAATCATTTTATCTTTTGATAAATCCATTGCATGCAATGCTCCAGCTAAAACAGCTTCTTGACCATTATATAAGTGAAGAAAACCTCTTACTTTTTGTTGGATATACAAAGCGGCTAATTTGTCTTCAAATTTTCTCCAAAGCAGCATGTCTTCATACCACTTTAAGTAAACTTCTTTTGTAACTTCTTTCATTGTTTGTTTTTTGCTAAACGTTATCGTGCCAGTAAATTGCTAGTTGTAGACGCAAAATAGTTTTCCTCACACAAATTTGCGAAAGGCAAAAATAAGACATTCCAACTTAGAACTAAAACTTAAACGGTAAATTTTAGGTTTTTTTATAAATAGTTTTTATCAAATAGAAACGGAAGCAGATTTTTTAAAGAATCTGATTTGTAAACTTCTCCCGATTCTCCCATGAAATAAATTTCTATCGGAGTTTCTTGCTTGAATTCATATTCTGCAATTGATTGTCTGCAAGCGCCACAAGGTGGAATGGGAGCAAGAACTGGTTTTTCATCTGAAGTTGCAGAAATGGCCATTTTTATAATTTTTGCTTCCGGATAAATGGCTCCGGCTTGAAAAATGGCAACTCTTTCGGCACATAATCCTGATGGATAGGCAGCGTTTTCTTGGTTGGAACCTAAGACAATTTTTCCGTTGTCTAATAAAATGGCGCAACCTACACGAAATTTTGAATAAGGCGCATAAGCTTTTTTTCTGATTTCAATGGCTTGATTCATTAAATCTAAAAGGTCTGCAGAAAGTTCTTCTTTAGAATCAAAAACAGAAAAAGTTGTTGTAATGTTGATTTGTTTCATAAATGTTTTGAGGAAAAAAAATCCAAATTACTAATGAAAGCAATTTGGATTTTTTTGTCTTTAAATTATATACTAATATTCGTCATATTGATCTCCGAAAGCAAAGCTTAGAGAAAAACGAAGTGTGTTTTCTAATGGATTTCTGACTTTTGAAGCAGAGAATAAGTAAGAAACGTCAAGCTTCACGATGTTATATTTGAATCCGGCTCCAAGAGAAAGGAATTTTCTAGCTCCTTTTTCTTCACTTTCATTAAAATAACCGGCTCTGATGGCGAATGAATCTTGGTACCAATATTCTGCCCCTAAAGCCCATGTAAATTCTTTTAATTCTTCTTTCATTCCGTCTGGTGCGTCACCAAAAGATTTGAAAATTCCTTCTGTCCAGCCAATGCTTCTGTAGTCACGGTTGTTTTGAGCTCTTTCCTCATCGGTAATATCTCCATCTCCGTTTAAATCTGGGTTTTGAGGCGTTGGAACTAACAATTTATTTACTTCTAAATTAAGTGATACTTTGTTGTATTCATCAAAAATAAAATCAAATCCACCACCTAATTTCAAATTAGAAGGAAGAAAGTTAGAACCTTGATCTGAATCATCTAAATCGTAATTAATTTTTGGTCCTAAGTTCTGGAAGTTAAATCCTCCGCGCCATCTTCCGTTGAAATCATCATACGCAACTTCTTCGGATTGGTAATAACCAGAAACGTCAACTGCAAAAGAAGAAGCTGCAGAAGCATCATTGCTTAACTGAGCTAATCTAAGATTTGAGCGAATATAACGACCAGCAACAGACATTGAAAATCTTTCATCTAACTTTAACGCATATGAAAAGTCAACCGCAAATTCACTTGGATTCACTTCAACCGCTGGATCGTCTGGATTTTCGGTTCTAAATTCGATAACGCCAAGACTGAAATAACGTAAACTCGCTGCAAAAGCACTTTTTTCACTAATTCTATTGAAATAAGTTATTTGACTTAAGGAAATATCATTTACCAATTCTGGAAGGTAAGGCGTGTAACTTAAAGAAAATCCTTGTTTGTCTAATGAGAACGCATATTTTGCAGGATTCCATTGTTGTGAATAAACGTCTGGAGAAGAAGCGACACCAATGTCACCCATACCAGCAGCTCTGGCATCACCCGCAATCAATAAGAACGGTACTCCGGTAGTAATCACTCGATTGGCTTCCTGAGCATTAGAATTGCTGAATCCTAAGATGCAAAGTATAAATAAGGCGGTTTTTTTCATTCTGGTTGAAATATTTAATTGAACAAATATAATATTTTATTAAAGGATAACAAGTTTCTCGTACTTTTCTGTCTTTTTATTTGTGAGGGTCGATTTGACGGTGAGTTTGTAAACATAAACTCCTTTTCCGATTCGGTCTCCAAAATCATCTCTTCCGTCCCAAGTAATTTCTCTTGAAAGAAAACCTTCGGTGTTGACCACCTGGTTTATTGTTTTTACAATTTTTCCGGTAATCGTTAAAATTTGAACTTGAACATCTAAAGGTTCGTATGGGCGGTTGTGCGTGAACCAAAACTGCGTATAATTTACAAACGGATTTGGGTAATTCAGAACATTTGTCAACGTTACCGTTTCGTCTCCCACAACAATAAATTGAATTTCTGCCGTAACCGGATTATTGTAAACATCCCAAGCCTTAAAAATAACGGTGTGTAATCCAACGGCTAAATCTCTGAACGGAAAACGAACTTTTCCTTTTGTGTAATCATCAAGTTCGGTTTCATAATAATCATTTAATATGTACGGATTATTTTCGTCTCCGTCTAAAATAGCAACAATGTCGTGGCCGATACCGCTGGCCGTATTGATTCCGTTTTCATCTTCCAAGAAAGCTAAAAATATCGGCGATTCATTTGTAATTCCGCCAGAAATAAATGTTTCGTCATTCATATAAAGACGAACTCTTGGGCCAATGTTATCTGCAACAGCGTTTGTGTTGATTCCGCCGACTTTGATAACAGTGTTGTAACCAGTTTGATCTTCGAGCGCCTGCGCTTTTTTGGCATAAAAACTGACTCTGCCTTCGCCAACAGGAATCGTGATGTCTCTTGGAACTACAAAACTAAATTCAAAATTTCCATTGGTGACAGAAGCATTTCCTCTAAAGATGGTTTCTCCTAACAAAGTGAAATCCATTGTGATTAAACCAGTTCCGTTTGTTGTGCCATCGTTTCCTAATGTGGTTTTCTGAATGTTTTTGTCAAAGATATTTACGGACAAATCGCCGTTATAGTTTGAAAGCAATGTATTTCCTTGAATATTTCTTACTTCACCAGTCATTTTCACCGGACTTAATGCGCTAAGTACAAATTGTGAAGTTTGAATTGGTTCGTCATTTACTTTGGTTAAAACAATCGTAGGATTTGGAATTGCTAGCTTTATCGCTGGATCTCCGATATAAGAAACCATTAATGTATTTCCTCCATAACTGTTTTTTGCATTTTTTAAAGCTTCAGCCATCGGAATATAGTTTGTAGTTCCAAAGCCATAAAGTTGACCAGAAAAGGATTCGTTAATGAGTTTGCCGGTTAAAACGTCAATTTGGCGAGTAGTTGTAACCATAGAAATCGCGCCTCCTTTTGGATTCCAATACGTATATTCTCCTGCAGTTGGTCTGTAAGGGTTATCAAATCTCGTAAATTCACAAGTTATGGTTACAAAAAGCGGGTATTTATATTGATTTGTAAGGTTTTGAGCGTCTGTTTTTTCGAAAATTCTTTCAGTTGCCAATCCGTCTTCGCCTCCGTGTCCAAAATAATTGAAAACCAATGCACCTTGATTTATGGCATCCACAAAATCTTTTCTAGCTTTTGGATAACGAAATCCGCCAGAAGAAGCTTCTTGAACATAAGAATCACTATGGATTTTTTTGACATTCACAAAAGGTTTTTGAGCAGTAATGTTATCTCCCAAAGAATCAATTCCGGTTTGAATTGCATTTTCCCATTCTGCATCAACGTCATCAGAAATTAATACAAAGTTATTTCTCCATTTTCCAAAGGACTGGATATCATGGTATTCAATTACTTTTGTGACCATTTCTTCTGCTTGTTTTTGACTTGCAACAAGCATTCTTCCAACGGATATTTCTAAATCGTCTGTGCCTGCGGTTGGATTCATTGTTCCCTCATTTGGGTCAAGCATTACAAAGTAATCGTCACTCATATAAGAACTTGCCAGGTTGAAACTGCCATAAGCGTGATAAATAGGAACTATGTTTGTGTTATTTGGAATTCTGTTTTTGTAATCATAAGAGGCGTCTCCAAAAAGATTCAAATATTTTAGCCTTCTTGCAGTATTGGAACTATTGTTATAAATATACTTTACAAAATTTCTAATGGCTCCGATATCTTGCTTTCCGGACGAAAATTCTTGGTAGATATTTTCAAGATTTACAACTTTTACATTTAATTGAGAATAGTTTCTGTGAAAACCGGCCAATCTTTCTGCTTGCGAATTTAAAGAAGCAGGCGTTACAATTAAATAGTCTAAGTCTTGAAAAGCTCCTTGGCTGTTTTTTAAAATTGTTCCTTTTAAATTTTGGTTTACGACTCTTGATTGTGATTCTTTTAAAGGAGATAAATAGTTTGAATTGTCAACGGCTATGTATTTTCTTAGTTCTCCCATATATGCTTTAAAGGAAAAATTTGCAGCGCCATTTTCAATTTTTGTGACATTATAAATATCGGTGATATCCCAAACTTGACTAATTCCGGAAGCATTTGAAAATTGATATTCAATAATTCCTGTGGTTAACGCGACATTATTGTATTGAAATTTAAATTGTTTTCCATAACCGCGAAGGTTTCTTTTGGCTTGCAGAATGATATAGTCTAAGTATCCGGCTGAATTTGGAATGCCACCATTATTATAGGTAACTTTTACGGTAACATTTTCTGATGCTGTAAAAGTTCCTGTCAGCAGTGCGTCTTTCGCCAAATCTCCAGAAGTTGCGACTGCTGCATAATTAAGTGTCAGCACGTTTTGATCGTTAGCTTCAAATGTCATGGTTGTGGGCGAGTATGCAATTGCTGCGCCAGATCCCGTTAGAGAAATTTGAGAACCGCTGACAATATTAGGAAATTCAAAATTAAAAGATTGTTCGTTTTGTGAACTAAATTGCTCTCCAAACCATCTTCTGCCAAGTCTTGCAATATTAAATCTGTCGATTTCATGAAACTGATAATCATCAAAAACAGTTGTGGTTAAAGTTGCTGTAGCGCTTATTGGAGCTATGTTCGTGATTCTTTTTCCTTGAGAACCTTGTGCCGTAATATAATAATAAGATTTGTCTGAAAAAAGATTTAAATGGGTTAGGCTTTCCTGATTCCAGTTGTCGAGGCCTTCGGCATAAAATAAAATGTAATCTGAATTGTCAAAAGAACCGTCAGCTTCGCCAATGATTTGAATCGCATTTTCGGTCAAATCTTCTGGATAATAAGTTGAATTTAATAATGGAAGCATTCGGCCTCCGTTTCCATAGATTTTAATATTTCTGGCATCAACTCCGTTTAAGTTCATTCCCAAGCTTTGAAGAAAATTCTTAGAAATTTTATAGACTCCAGATTTTTCAACATAAAATCGATACCATTCGCCAGAACTTAGAACAGAATTAGAAACCGCAGCAATGCTGTTTGCAGTAAATTGGTTAGATCGGTTTTGAGTGTTCGAAAAAGTATAAGAAAGTGACTTTACTCGTTGAAACCCCAGCCCCGATTTTATAATTGGTGAAAATTCAATCACCGCTTTTTGAGAAGCAGGATTGTTCATGTTGGTTATTTTTGCATTGATCGAAGAAGGAATTTTTGCTATATTTAATTCTCCAAGCTGTTCTTTAGAAACAGTTTCATAAATAACATCTGCAATTTGCAAACTTGATTCGTCGGCGAAACCATTTACGGCAACTTTTTTAACATATGTAATTGTTCTATTTTCATAATTATAGTTAAAAGAAGAATTATTGAAAACAGGGACTTTAATTTTTATTTGTTCAGAATTTATACCTGAATTATCAATCCATTCAATAGTAATATTTTCTTTCTGTTGAGCGAAAGAAGTGAGGGAAATAAGGAAAAGTAAAAGGATGAATGTCTTTTTCATTAAATTGAATAACGCTTTCTAAGCATAATTATTACGAAATTCAAAAATAATTTATTTAACGTAATATTGCATGCAATAAAGAGATTAAATTTACGTTTTGAGAATATACATTTAACAAAAAATTAGTTTTTTATTATTATTTCAAATTTGTGTTGCGGTTTAAAGGTTAATTATTATATTGCGGCTCGAAATTTATTACCTACTGAAAGTATGAAAGTAAACAAAATTATGGCTTTGAGGCTGATGCTATCTGCAGCATTAGTTGTGGGTGTTACTAGTTGTAGTAAGAACTCCAGCTCAAAAAACTCATCTTCTGCCACGGGTTGGAAAATCAATGACAAGAAGGGCGGGTTTCAATACAATTCAAAATTTAAGAAGCAAGAAACTGCTCCTGGACTTGTTTTGGTTGAAGGTGGAACATTTACGATGGGTAAAGTTCAGGACGATGTAATGCATGATTGGAATAATACACCAAACCAGCAACACGTTCAGTCTTTTTACATGGATGAGACAGAGGTAACCAATGTTATGTACATGGAATATCTTGACTGGGTAAAGCGTGTTTTTGATCCAGAAGATGAAAATTATACAAATATTTACCAAGGAGCTCTTCCGGATACATTAGTTTGGAGAGACAGATTAGGTTATAATGAAACAATGACTGAAAACTACCTTAGACATCCTGCTTATGCAGAATATCCTGTAGTTGGTGTGAATTGGATCCAAGCTGTGGAATTCAGCAAATGGAGAACAGACCGTGTGAACGAAAATGTTCTTGAAAGAGAAGGTTACTTAAAAAGAGATGCAAAAGTTACTGAAGCTAAAGGCGAAAATACTTTTAATACATCTACTTATTTAGCTGCTCCAACAAAAACTTATGGAGGAAACGAAGAAATCGTTCTTAAAGGCAAAAGAGGTAAATCTAAAGATAGTACTAACTTATACGCTCAAAGAACTTCTGGTATCATACTTCCAGAATACAGACTTCCAACAGAAGCTGAGTGGGAATATGCTGCAGCTGCTGATGTAGGTAACAGAGAGTACAACTTATACAGAGGTCAAAAGAAATATCCTTGGAAAGGAAACTATACTCGTTCTGGTAAAAGAAAAGTGAAAGGTGACCAATTGGCCAACTTTAAACAAGGAAAAGGAGATTACGGCGGTATTGCAGGATGGTCTGATGACGGTGCTGATATCACGCAAAAAGTTAAGTATTATCCACCAAATGATTTTGGATTGTATGATATGGCGGGTAACGTTGCAGAATGGGTTGCTGACGTTTACAGACCAATTGTTGATGATGAAGCAAATGACTTCAACTATTACAGAGGTAACGTTTACATGAAAAACAAAATTGGTGAAGACGGAAAAGCTGAAATTGTAACTGGTGAAACTATCGCTTATGACACTTTAGCAAACGGTAGAATCATGGCAAGAAATTTCCCTGGTCAAATCGCGCAAGTGCCAATTGATGAGAAAGAAACGTATTTGAGACAAAATTTCGACAAATCTGATAACAGAAATTACAGAGATGGAGACAAACAATCAACAAGATATTTTGACTTTGGAAGTTCTGAAGAAGGAGAAAAAGTTGATGACTCAAAAAGAATGTATGATTCTCCAAAACACAATGTGACTACAGACAGTTTAGGAAACATGGTGAGAAGATATGACAAGTCTTCAAAAAGAACAACTTTAGTTGATGACAACGTTAGAGTTTACAAAGGTGGTTCTTGGAGAGACAGAGCATATTGGTTAGACCCAGCTCAAAGAAGATACTTCCCACAAGATATGGCAACTGACTACATCGGATTTAGATGTGCAATGTCAAGAGTTGGTCCAAAATCTGACGGAAAGAAAAAAGCAAGAAATTAATTTTCAGTAAAATAAATTCCACAAAAGCCCTTTAATTAGGGCTTTTGTTTTATAAAACAGTTTCTAAAAAATGGAAATTAAAGACATTCACGGTTTATTTTTAAAATGCAATTCGGTTTCAATCGATACCCGAAAAATTGAAAACAATTCGATGTTTTTTGCAATCAAAGGCGAGCGTTTCGATGCCAACACTTTTGCAGAGGAAGCTTTGAAAAAAGGCGCTTCGTATGTCATAATTGATAACCAAGATTACTTCATTGACGAAAGAACAATTCTGGTTGAAGACACTTTGGAAGCGTTACAGAAACTTTCAAAATTCCACAGAGAATATTTAAAACTACCAATTATCGCTTTAACAGGAAGCAACGGAAAAACCACCACAAAAGAGTTAATCAACGTAGTTTTGTCTAAAAAATACATCACAAAAGCAACCGTAGGAAATTTAAACAATCACATCGGAGTTCCATTAACGTTGCTTTCTTTTGATTCTAAGACAGAAATCGGGATTGTGGAAATGGGAGCGAATCATCAAAAAGAAATTGAATTTTTGTGTAAAATCGCCCAGCCAGATTTTGGTTACATCACTAATTTTGGCAAAGCACATCTTGAAGGTTTTGGTGGTGTGGAAGGTGTAATCAAAGGAAAAAGCGAAATGTACCAATTTCTTTCAGAAAACAATAAATTCGTTTTTGTAAACCTGGATGATGCGATTCAAACGGAAAAAACCGAAAATAATCTAAGAATTACGTTTAGTCAAATTGACAAAAATGCTTCTGTTTTTATCAACTCAAGTACGGCAAATCCTTTCGTTGAAATTGATTATCACGGCGTAAAGGTGAAGTCAAATTTGATCGGATTGTACAATGCAAACAATATAAACGCTGCAATCACAATCGGGAAATATTTTAAAGTTTCTGATGAGGAAATCAAGGAAGCGATTGAAAGTTATGTTCCAGAAAATAACCGATCTCAAATGCTTGTTAAAAATTCAAATGAAATTATTTTGGATGCTTACAATGCAAATCCAAGCAGTATGGAAGTCGCGATTAAAAATTTCTTGCAATTAGACAAAGAAAATAAAGTAGCGATTTTAGGCGATATGTTTGAATTGGGAGAAGAAAGTCTTTCCGAACATAAAAATACAATTGCGTTGCTGGAAAAGGAAGCTGATGTGAAAACTTATTTTATTGGAAGCCATTTTTATGCCAATAAAACCGAAAGTGAATTTGTAAATTTCTTTGAAACTTTCGAAGCTTTTTCTGATTTTATAAAAGGAGAAAAACTAAAAAATAAAATGATTTTAATCAAAGGTTCTCGCGGAATGGCTTTAGAAAGAACATTAGAATTGCTTTAAAACAAAGTGATCTGATGATTTTTAAGAATACTATATTTTAAAAACTTCCGTTATACTTTTTATACTAAATAAATAACTTATTTTTGTCTGTGGCAAGAAAATTGCCTTAGATTTGAACAACTAAATTTCTTAACTATATTTATGATATTTTCAACCATTTTATTGCAAGCTGATACAATTGCAAAAGCTTCGACCGACACAATTATCGAAGGCGTAGCAACAACTGAAGAAATGAATCTCTTTAGTTTTTTGATGAAAGGTGGAGCGTTTTTGATTCCGATTATCATTCTTCTTTTTTATACCGTTTATTTGATTTTCGAAAGATATCTTACGATTAAAAAAGCAGTCAAAATGGATTCGCATTTAGTAAAAGATATTGCTGTTCAATTGAATTCTGGTAATATTAACGGAGCAGTTTCTTTGGCAGAAAGATCAAATACGGCTTACGGAAATATTTTGAGAGAAGGAATTTTGACTATCGGAAGACCAATTTCTGAAATTGAATCTAATATGGAAAGAGCGGCCAACATCGAAATTGGTGAAATGGAAAAAAGAATGGGGCATCTCGGTTTAATCGCTGGTATCGCGCCAACACTTGGTTTCGTTGGAACAATTGCCGGAGTTATCAAAATTTTCTACAGCATTTCACAAACCGAAGATATCAGTATCGGAAATATTTCTGGCGGTTTATATGAAAAAATGATCAGTAGTGGATCTGGGCTTGTGGTGGGAATTATCGCGTATGCAGCTTACCATTTATTCAACGGAATGATCGATAATTTCTCATTAAACGTTCAAAAACAGATTTTAGAATTCGTAACTATAATTCAAAGACCAAACGATGGGGCTAAAACGAAATAGAAAATTTCACGCGGAAGTTGCAACTTCTTCCTTAAGTGACATTATGTTCTTTTTGCTGTTGTTTTTCCTAATCATATCAACATTGGCAAACCCGAACGTAATCAAGATGACGTTGCCAAAAACGCAACAAAACGACAAAACGAATAAGCAACATATTACACTATCCGTTTCTGAAGACAAGAACTACTTTATTGACAAACAAAATGTTTCTTTTGAAGAATTAGAAGCGTCTTTATTAGCAAAAATGGGCGATGCTAAAGATCAAACTGTAATTGTAAGAATTCCTTATAATTTGCAAGTTCAAGACTTGGTAGATTTGCTTCAAATTGGTGTCAAGAACAATTTAAAGTTCGTGATTGCAACAGATAAAAAGTAAAAAAACTAATTAATAGTTGTAAAGAACACCTGTGATGAATTTCGCAGGTGTTTTTTTATTTTACGGACTGAGTAATTTTTACTGCAGTTTTATTTAAACGCATTTTTTGTTTAGAAACGATTTCAAAAGATTGACATTTCATATATTTATACCCAACGAAAATTATATCCCAATGGCACAACAATCTTCAATACAATGTCCGAGTTGCGGTACTTCAATTGATGTAAATGATATTTTAAAACATCAGATTGAAGATGCACTGCGCAAAGAATTTCAGCAAAAATTAAACGCACAAACAGCCGAATGGGAATCGAAAAATGATGCGCTTGAAAAAGCCAGAGAAGATTTTGAAGCCAAAAAGAAAAAGGAAAATGAGTTGTTCCAAGATCGATTGGAAAAGGCAAAGGAAGAATATGAAGCTAAAGCCAAAAAAGAAAAACAGCAGTTTCAGGAGCGTTTGGAATTAGAAAAAAAAGAGTCAGAAAAAAATTTCGTTTCCAGTTTGAAATTAAAATTGGAGGAAGAAAACAAAGACCGAATTTCTTTGATGGAAAAAGAACTTTCTGAAAAATCAGAGAAACTTCGAGAATTGAATAAGATGCAAGGCGAGATTTCGAAATTGCAACGCGAAAAGTTGGAAATGAAGGATTTGATCGAAGCTCAGGCGCAACAACAATTAAACGAAACTTTGGTTTTAGAAAAAGAAAAAATTCGCAAGCAAGAAGAAGAAAAAAACGAGCTGAAAATAAAAGAATACCAAAAGCAGGCCGAAGATCAAAGAAAACTAATCGAAGAAATGAAGCGCAAGCAGGAGCAAGGTTCTATGCAATTGCAGGGAGAAGTTTTAGAATTAGCGATGGAAGAGTGGCTTGCCAATAATTTTCCGCTAGATACAATCGATGAAGTTAAAAAAGGCGCAAACGGAGCAGATTGCTTGCAAACAATTAATACTTTTGAATTGCAGAATTGCGGTACAATTTATTATGAAAGTAAGCGTACCAAGACGTTTCAACCACTTTGGATTGAAAAATTCAAGAATGACATTCGCGACAAAAAAGCAAATATTGGAGTTTTGGTTACCGAAGTTTTGCCCAGCGATATGCAACGAATGGGGATGAAAGACGGAATTTGGATCTGTACTTATGAGGAGTTTAAAGGCTTAAGTGCCGTACTACGCCAATCGTTAATTCAAGTTAGTCAAGCAGTTCAATCTCAAGAAAATAAAGGGGATAAGATGACGATGCTTTATGATTTTTTAACAAGTACAGAATTTCGCCTGCAAATCGAAGGAATTGTCGAAGGTTTTTCACAAATGCAAATTGATCTACTCAAAGAAAAAAATGCAATGAAAAAAATCTGGACGCAACGCGAAAAGCAAATTGACAAAGTAATCAATAATACAATCGGAATGTATGGTTCGATTCGTGGAATTGCCGGGAACGCAGTTCAAACTGTAAAGGCATTAGAAATTGATTTCGACAAATCGGAAATTGAAGAGATAGAATGATTTTAATCAACCCCAAAACCGATCGTTGATTTCAAATATCCGAGCATTTTTTTGAACTATTTTTTAATATCGTGAAAAGCGGACTAAAATTGTAATATTTTAGTCCGCTTTTTCTTATAATTAGCTACTCATCTTTATTCCAAGTTATGATGTAATTGTCTTTTTTTATGTTTTTCTTTAAATATTTTAGATTAAACTTGGTTTTAAATTACTGGTTATTAGTATTTTAAATAAGTGAGTAGTTGTGAGTATGATTTTTTTTGGTAAATATTGAAATTCATCTTTAGTTTGTGCAGTATTAACAATATAGTTTTTGAACGTCTTTGATATTTAAAACAACCCCAAGTCATATTGTAATAGTTTAATACCAAAAATCATTAAAATTCATTTATCGGAGCTTAATCAGATTACAGATATTTAAACATTCAAAATACACCTACACACATCTCTAATTTTTTAGAGTTTCTGATTTTTATATTTTTAATTATCCATAAATTTTTACACTTTTTGACTTTAATTTTTAAAGACATCGCATATGAAAAATAAATTACTTCCTTTATTATTCGTTTTAGGGGCTTACGGAGCTTATGGGCAGGTTGGGATTGGAACTCCCACGCCAAATCTTTCTTCTCAGTTAGAGATAGTTGCTTCAAATAGAGGTATTCTTATTCCAAGAGTAGCGCTGACCAGCAGTATTGATGCTACCACAATTACAAATGGAAATATCAACAGTTTGTTGGTTTTTAATACAGCAAATGTTGCTGATATTAGAATCGGTTATCACTACTGGTATCAAGATAAATGGGTCAGAATTGCTTCATCATCAGATATCCCAACCAATATAATGGTTTGGAACCCAGTGACAAATCAATTTACTTATATTGACGTGGCTGGAAACACTCAAGTCATCAATATTGAGCAGATCATTGATGACAATGAGACATTAACGTCTATTAGTCACGACCCGGTCGCTAATACCATCACTTACATCGACGAAAACGGAGCTTCAACTGTGATAAACATCGGTAATTTAATAGGTCCAGCAGGTCCAGCAGGAGCCAATGGAACATCAGTAACTTCAGGAACAGCAATCCCAACCGGCGGAAATAATGGCGATACCTACGTAAATACTACGACGGGCGACGTATACACAAACATTAACGGAACCTGGACGGTAACCGGAAACATCCAGGGTCCAGCAGGAACCAATGGAACTAACGGAACCAATGGAACCAACGGAACTAACGGAACATCAGTAACTTCAGGAACAGCAATCCCAACCGGCGGAAATAATGGCGACACCTACGTAAATACTACGACAGGCGACGTATACACAAACATCAACGGAACCTGGACAGTAACCGGAAACATCCAGGGTCCAGCAGGAACCAATGGAACAAACGGAACCAATGGAACCAACGGAACTAACGGAACATCAGTAACTTCAGGAACAGGAATCCCAACCGGCGGAAATAATGGCGATACCTACGTAAATACAACGACGGGCGACGTATACACAAACATCAACGGAACTTGGACGGTAACAGGAAACATACAGGGTCCAGCGGGGATGGTTGGAGCAACAGGTCCAGCAGGAAATGACGGTGCTGTTGGAGCGACAGGTCCACAAGGCCCGATAGGATTAACAGGAGCGGATGGAGCAACGGGTCCACAAGGCGTTGCGGGTCCAGTAGGTCCACAAGGTCCGATAGGATTGACAGGAGCAGACGGAGCGACAGGTCCACAAGGCGTTGCGGGTCCAGTAGGTCCACAAGGTCCGATAGGATTAACAGGAGCCGATGGGGCAACAGGTCCGATAGGATTGACTGGTCCAGCAGGAGCAGACGGAGCGACAGGTCCACAAGGTGTTGCAGGTCCAGTAGGTCCACAGGGACCGATAGGATTAACAGGAGCAGATGGAGCAACAGGTCCACAAGGTGTTGCGGGTCCGCAAGGTCCAGCAGGAAATGACGGCGCTGTTGGAGCAACGGGTCCACAAGGCGTTGCGGGTCCAGTAGGTCCACAAGGTCCGATAGGATTAACAGGAGCAGACGGAGCAACAGGTCCACAAGGTGTTGCGGGTCCGCAAGGTTCAGCAGGAAATGACGGCGCTGTTGGAGCAACGGGTCCACAAGGCGTTGCGGGTCCAGTAGGTCCACAAGGTCCGATAGGATTGACAGGAGCAGACGGAGTGGCAGGTCCACAAGGGGTTGCGGGTCCAGTAGGTCCACAAGGTCCGATAGGATTAACAGGAGCCGACGGAGCGACAGGTCCACAAGGCGTTGCGGGTCCAGTAGGTCCGCAAGGTCCAGCAGGAAATGACGGCGCTGTTGGAGCAACGGGTCCACAAGGCGTTGCGGGTCCAGTAGGTCCACAAGGTCCGATAGGATTAACAGGAGCAGATGGAGCAACAGGTCCACAAGGTGTTGCGGGTCCGCAAGGTCCGATAGGATTAACAGGAGCCGACGGAGCGACAGGTCCACAAGGCGTTGCGGGTCCAGTAGGTCCACAAGGTCCGATAGGATTAACAGGAGCAGATGGAGCAACGGGTCCACAAGGCGTTGCGGGTCCAGTAGGTCCACAAGGTCCGATAGGATTGACAGGAGCAGACGGAGCGACAGGTCCACAAGGCGTTGCGGGTCCAGTAGGTCCACAAGGTCCGATAGGATTAACAGGAGCCGATGGAGCAACAGGTCCACAGGGCCCGATAGGATTAACAGGAGCAGATGGAGCGACAGGTCCACAAGGCGTTGCAGGTCCAGTAGGCCCTCAAGGTCCGATCGGATTGACTGGTCCAGCAGGTGATCCAGCAACAAATATAAATACTACATTGGAACTTGCGGCGGGTCAGCTAGTATATGACAACGAACAGGGAAATAATCCTAACGTACCATTAATCTCTACAGATGTGACAAATGCAATTGTAGCAGGAACTGATGGAGCATTATTTGTAGATGCAAATGCACTGAAAGTAGAACCTTGGAATGTGCAAACTACTACCAATAAAGCTACCTTAAACAACGAGAACATTTACCAAATGGGTACAGTAGCAATTGGTAAAGATGCAGTGCAAACGGGTGCTGCTCTGGATGTCAGAGGCGCTGCTCATATAGGAGATAATCATACTGGTGTTGTGGGCGCTTATTCTGCCATACTAGGTGGAACTGGTAATGAGGCTAGTGGAAGTAATTCGATATCTGGGGGGAACAATAACAGAAGCACCGGAACATCATCTGTCGCATTAGGTGGCAATAACGTGGCTTCAGGCAACAGTTCATTTGCATTAGGGCTTTCAAACCAAACGGCTGCTACAGGCAGTTTCGCAACTGGATTTGGTAATATTACCTCAGCTCAATATGAAGTAGCAATAGGAAGATGGAATGCAATAACAACCGGTGGAAATAATGGGAGTTTTGTAGCTACAGATCCAGCATTTCAAATAGGGGCATCCACCTTGCCGTCTGCTAAATCAAATGCAATGACAGTACTGAAAAATGGTCATACAGCTATTGGCGTTGTTGGTGCAGAAGCGGCAGCAAAACCAACTGAATTATTAGATTTGGGCGGTGCAGCAACAACTGGAAACGGTGGTCTGAGAATCAGAAACATCAACACGCCAGCTTACGCAGGAGCAGCTACAGATAATATCGTAGTGGCAGATGCAACAGGTATATTAAAAACAGTTGCAGCATCTAGTTTAGCGTCAACAGAACCTTTCAATGTACAAACAACCTCAGATAAAGCAACCGCAAATAGCCAAAATATATATCAAGCTGGAAAGGTCGCAGTTGGTTTTACAAATACTGACGCAGTTACTACTAAACAGTTAGAAGTTAAAGGTGATTTTAAATCGCAAGTTATCGCTGGTAACATTTCTTATGGAACAGAAGTTAATTCTCCCCTTAATCCTGCATCAGGAATGCATTATTGGATGAATACTGCCAACGGAAATTATAGAACGGTTTCTGCGAACGCAGCTGCCGCTAGCATGGAAACGAGAGAGGGTACCACAACGAACAGTGTAGCAACGAACGATGTACAAGCGGCGTTGACTTCAGTAAATGGGACCAACTCATATTCTACTGTAAGAGCGGTTAATAATGGTAATTTCTTTATGGAAACGTATAACGTTTCCAATCAGTATGGGGCAACAGTTTCTCTGCAAAATGATGGGCTTCGTTTGGTTCATTCAACAACGGGTGGAACTCCTGCTACTTTCTTGAGTAACAACAACAGGACAGAAATATTAGTTCAAAAAGAGAATGGAATAGGGTTCGATATGCGTAATGCGACTGGTGTAGTGAAAGCTAACTATTGGTTTCCAGTAACTACAGGCACAGATGGCCAGGTAATGACACAAACTGCCACTGGTAGAATGATTTGGACAAACCCAACAAGCATAGTACAAGAGCCTTGGAATGTACAAGGTGGAACTACGGCAGCAACTGGGAATACACAAAATATTTACCAACAAGGAACCGTTGCAATTGGTACGACGACTATTCCATCATTTACCGTTGGGACAGCGCCAAACCAGCAGACGATAACTCCAAGATTTCATGTTGCGGGTGACATTTCAACAACGGGTAAAATTTGGACAACAAACAGCGTTTATGCAGATTACGTATTTGAGAAATATTTTCAAGGAAACTCTGATATAAATCCAGCTTATGAATTTAAATCGTTGAATTACGTAAAAGATTTTATCAAAACAAATCACCACTTGCCAGGAGTTGAATCAATCAACGAATTAAGCAAGGCAAATGAAGGATATACTTTTGATATGACAAAATTGACCATTCAAAGCTTAGAGAAAATTGAAGAACTTTACCTACATACTATCGAGCAGAAAGAAACGATTGATCAGCAAAAATCAGAAATTAATCAATTGAAAAAAACAGCAGAAGCTACAGCAGAACGTTTGGATCGATTAGAAAAAATGTTGTTAAAAGATCAAAAATAGTAAGAAGTGTACTGTGCACCACTGGTGTACAGTACACAATCTTAATCGATTATTTAAACCTAGACACAATACTGTTGTGCCAAATATACAAGAAGATGATTAATCTATTCCTTGACAATATCATACATGCCTTTTCTAAAAAAGGTGTCTATACACGGCGATTTTGCCTATCATTATTTTGGAGCTTTACTTTCATGTCCTTTGTAACAGTTACAGAAGCTCAAACTAGAACAATTTCTGGTACGATTTATAATGACACTGATGGATCAGTCAATATAAATGGTGTTGCGAGTACCATTAGCACTGGCACTAATCCATTATATGTAAACCTCATTAACCCATCTGGTAATATTGTTTATACGGCAACTGTTAATGCTTCAGGAATTTTTAACATTCCGACAGGATTTGCCGCGCAAGGTATCACTTATCAATTGCAATTGAGTAAATTAAGTGGTGTTGCTGGAGCAATTGTACCTCAGAGGGTATTGCCACCAGGTTGGGGTTATGTTGGAGAAAGTAAAACGGGTGTTACCCCATACGCTAGTGATGGCTTGGTAGATGGTTACATTGAATATACAATCGGCGCTTCCAATATTACGGATTTGCGCTTTGGTATAGGCTTGGCGCCAGCGCTGTCGAATACAACAAATTATAATCGGGTAAGTGGGATTTATCAGGTTCCATGTGGCTCAGCCGTCGCAAACTTAAATACCTTAACTGCTAGCAATACTCCATCAGGTAGTGCAATTACGTGGCATACGGGTTTAGTGGCAACTGCAGCAAATAGAGTAACACCTGTAACGAATATTGCAGGTACGCGAAATTTATATGCTTCGTTTAATAATGGGACTAATTATTCGCCAACAACATTAGTAAGTATTTTTGCATCGGTGTGCGTAGCAGATGATGATTATTCTGGCACATTGGTAATTCAAGGTATAGGTGCTACACTACCTTCAATCTATACTAATGATAACTACAATGCTGCAAGTGTTGAACTTACACCTTCTTCTGTCGATTTTTTATATGAATTATGGAGCACAAATATTGCTACGGTTGCAGATGATGGTAAATTAATTGTTTCAGCAACAGCTCCTGCTGGAACTTATACTTTCTACTATAAATTAGTAGATAATGATCCAGACGCTTATGGAAGCAATGTTAGTGACCTTGCAACTGTAACGATCGTAATATCCAAACCATTTTCATGTGATTCAAAACTTTACGTCTCAGTTAACGGTTCATCAGCAGGCACTACCCAGTTATCAGAATTGACTACTGCATCAGCCATTACTTTTGCGCCTAATGTTGGAGCAGCCTCCACACCAGCATACAATGCTACAGCTTTTAATCCCGTAGATAATTTTATGTATGCCATTAGTTTAGCTACAAATCAATTGCTTAGAATAGATGCCGATGGCAATGTTACCAATATTGGTGCTGTAACTAGTTTGCCTGTTGGTAGTTACCTGGCTGGCGAAATAGATGTTAATGGTAATTATTATGTAAAGCAAAGCGCTAATGGCTCTATCTTATACAAAATTAATATTATAACGAAAACAGCCACTATCATCAACCTTGTGAATGCAAGTAATGTAGCCTTTAGTTTTATTTCTTTTGATCTAGCTTATTATATTACAAATAATAAACTGTATACAGTAAATCCAACAAATGGCGATTTATTCTCAATTGATTTAAATACAGCAACTTTAGGCCGGGTTACTAATGTAGGCGGTGGAAATGGTAGTGCAGTAAACTATGGTGCCATGTTCGGTTCACCAACAGGAATTTATGGTTTAGGTAACAGCGGTTTAGGCTTATCTAAATTTGATGTCACAACAGGGGCACGAGCTACAATTTATTCAACAGCAACTTTGCAAGGTTTAGATGGTGTGCACTGTAGTACCGCTCCAATTGTTACCCCATTCTGTTTACAATTTGGCGATTTTACTGCAGCAGGAATTCCTACCCAAACTGGTGTGTCTAATCTAGTGGGTTTTGCCAATGGCTGGCCTAACAATGTACCGAATGGCTTTGTAGCAGTAGAATCAAAAAACAAAGGCTTTGTAATTACAAGAGTAAGTTCTGCCAGCGCTATTGCTGTACCAGAAGAGGGGATGTTAATATACGATGAGGCAGCGAATTGTATTAAACTTTACAATAGTTCGGTGTGGAACTGTTTACAAAGAAGCTGTAACTAATCACTTTATATCAAGATTATGAAAAAATTAATTATACTATCATCTGTCTTATTCCTCTTTACGCTGGTGGCTCAGGGACAAACCGTGTTCGAAGCTAAGGCGCCAACAGGAACAAGTAGTATATTAGATTTTGCAACGGGTACAGCTAAGGGTATTATTCTGCCCGCAGTGGAATCACTACCTATATCGCCAGCAAATGGTACCTTTCTAGTGGATAAAACAGATCAAAAAGTAAAGATGTATCAAAACGGAATTTGGGTAGAATTATCCGCTGGAGGAAACACATCGACAATAGTTCCTTACAGTGGCACTGTAGATAACGGAAAACAAACGATAATTGGTAGCAGAACTACCAGTGTCGATGGTGTACTGGTATTGGAATCTGCTAATAAGGCACTTGTGTTGCCTAAGGTCGCTTCACCTCATCTAAATGTCAAAAGTCCATATCCAGGAATGATATGCTATGATACAACAGCGAAAGCTTTGGCTGTTTTTGATGGCAATGCCTGGAATTACTGGAAATAAATTTACGAAAATTTAAGTGATGCCTTGCATCTAATAAATATAAAAAATAGAATTATGAAAATAATTAATCATGCGTTTACTTTAACTTTCTTCCTGATTTTAGGGCAAGAGATGTTGGCACAAACAACAAACATGGGCGAGGTAACCATATTGCCAAACACTGTCGTGTCAACATTATTTCCGTTTGATAATACAGAAACGGGAACTTTTGTTAACGATGGCGAGTTCTATTTATACTCTCACTTTAACAATGACGGGCTAGTTTCATTTACGCCAGGGTTAACATCAGGCTACACGCGTTTTCAAGGAGCAATTCCGCAAAAAATAGAAGGAACGGTTCCCAGTAATTTTTATGATGTTATTTTTAATAATCCAAGTACGCAACCGGCCTTTCAATTATTTGGAGAAATTCGTGTGGCAGGAACTTCTGATTTTTTCAACGGAATTGTTGATAATGACGATTTCGGCGGATTAATGGTGTACCAAAATGATGCTTCTCACGCAAACACTGATAATGAAAGCCACGTTGACGGCTATGTGCAAAAAAATGGAAACACAGAATTTCAATACCCAATTGGCGATGGCGGTTTCTACAGATTTGCGAGAATTCAGCCAACTTCACCAAATGCTTTAGCCGATAAATTTACCGGAAAGTATTTCCTAAAAAATTCAAATTTACTCTATCCGCATCAAAGTAGAATAGGAAATATTTCTATAATTGACGATACAGAATATTGGACAATTGACAGAACCACTGGGGAAACAGAAGTTATGCTGACCTTGTCTTGGGATCAAACAACGACCCCCAATTTTATTTGGGGCGATCTAAATCCTGCAAATCTTGATAACGAAATGGTCACCATCGCGCGCTGGGACGAAACCCAAAATCTTTGGGTAGATGAAGGCGGAATCGTGGAAATTGGTGCCAACGGAATTGGAACAGGAACGGTAACTTCCTTTCTTACAACATCTGGTTTTGGAGTTTTTACTTTAGCTAGAGTAAAACAAAGAGTGGAACCTGCCGGAAATCTTGTCATTTACAACGGAATCACGCCAAACGGAGACGGTCTTAACGACTATTTCTTAATTGACGGAATCAGAAATTATCCAAATAACAAAGTGTCAATCTACAACAGATGGGGCGTAAAAGTTTTTGAAACCACAAGTTATGACTCTGATGGAAATGTTTTTAACGGATATTCTCACGGAAGAACCACAATAAGTCCAGACGAAATGCTTCCAACCGGAACTTACTATTATGTTCTGACTTATGAAATGACCAACGCAGGCTCATCAAGAAACATCGAAAAAGCAGGATTTTTATACATCAATGACAACTAAAATTAAATCAATGAAATCAAAAATTACATTTATCATTTTGGCATTGTCTCTAGGAATTGCTTCTTTTGCCCAGCAAGATTCGCAATACACACAATATATGTACAATACCGTCAATATCAATCCAGCTTATGCGGGACAACGCGGAATGTTAAGCGCATTTGGCCTTCACAGAACGCAATGGGTGGGGCTTGACGGCGCGCCAACAACAAATTCATTTGCCGTGCATTCACCAATAAACGACACCAATGTTGGTTTAGGATTGTCTTTTATCAACGATAGAATTGGTCCGGCTGATGAAAATAGTATTTCGGTAGATTTTGCATACACTGTGCAAGCTTCAGAAAATTACAAGCTTTCTTTTGGATTAAAAGCAACCGCAAATCTTCTTAATGTGGATTATACAAAACTTAATATTTACAATCCAAACGATCCTTTATTCCAAAATAATATTGATAATAAATTTTCACCAAACATTGGTGCTGGTGTTTATTTCCATTCAGAAAATACGTATGTAGGGCTCTCAGTCCCAAATTTCTTGGAAACAAAACATTATGAAGACGACGGAAATTATTCAACTGCAAAAGAAAGGATGCATTATTATTTAATCGCAGGCCACGTTTTTGAATTAAATCCAAATTTGAAATTCAAACCTTCTGCGCTGGCTAAAATGGTGCAAGGTGCGCCATTGCAAGTTGACGTTTCTGCTAATTTTTTAATCAACGAAAAATTTACAGTTGGTGCTGCATACCGATGGAGCGCCGCAGTGAGCGGAATGGTGGGTTTTCAAATCACTGATGGCTTGTTTGTGGGATACGCATATGACGCAGAAACCACAAAATTGGCTAACTACAATTCTGGCTCGCACGAAATTTTCCTTCGTTTTGAATTGTTCAAAAATTATGACAGAATTATTTCGCCTCGATTTTTCTAAAAAGATATATTATGAAGATAAAAATACTCTCAATTATAGCAATTTCATTTTTTCTAAATTTTGCTAGTCATGCGCAAGACCAAAAACTTTCTAAAGCCGACAAGCTTTATGATAGATATGCCTATATCGATGCCATTAAAACTTACGAAAATATTGCAGAAAAAGGACATAAATCAGTTGACCTTTTTCAGAAATTGGGGAACGCTTATTATTTTAATTCCGAATTTGAAAAGGCAAATAAGTGGTATTCAGAATTGTTTGCTTTAGGGCAAGAATTAGAGCCAGAATATTATTATAGATATTCTCAAACATTAAAATCTGCGGGAGATTATCCAAAAGCGGATCAGATGTTAGCGCAATTTACGTCTAAGAATGTTGCAGATAAAAGAGCAAGCCTATATAAGGAAAACAGAAATTATCTGCAAGAAATTAAAAATAATTCAGGAAGATATTCAATTGAAAATGCTGGAATCAATTCAGAAGAACAAGATTATGGTAGTGCTTTTCATGATGGAAAATTAATTTTTGCTTCGTCAAGACCAAGCGGAGTTTCCAAAAAAATTGATAGATGGAACAATCAATCATTTACAAAATTATACGCATCTCAAGTAAATAATGACGGAACGCTTTCTACTCCAGAAGAATTTTCTTCAGAAATTGAAAGCAAATTTCACGAAGCAACTCCAGCTTTTACAAAAGATGGCAAAACGGTTTATTTTACCAGAAATAATTTTATCAACGGAAAAAGACAAAAAGATGCTGACAGAACTACGTTGTTGAAAATTTACCGAGCAACACTTGAAAATAAAAAATGGAAAGATATAATTGAGCTTCCATTTAATAGTAACGAGTACAGCGTTGCACATCCAACATTGAGCACAGATGATAAAATGCTGTATTTTGCGTCGAATATGCCAGGAACAATTGGCCAATCTGACATTTATAAAGTTTCCATTAATAACGATGGAACTTTTGGAAAGCCAGAAAATCTTGGAAATAAAATCAATACGGAAGGAAAGGAAACTTTTCCGTTTATTTCTGATGAAAACGAATTGTATTTTTCTTCAGATGGTCATCCAGGTTTAGGCGGACTTGATATTTTTAAGTCAAAAATTGATGGAACGAACTTTGGTGAGGCAAAAAATGTAGGCGAGCCAGTTAACGGAAATCAAGATGATTTTGCATTTATGATTGATACAAAAACACAAGTTGGATTTTTCTCTTCAAACAGATCTGGCGGAAATGGTTTTGATGATATTTATAAGTTCAAAGAGAATAAAAAACTTGAATGTGAACAGCTTTTGGCAGGAATAATTAGAGATTCAGAAACAGATAAGCCACTTTCAAATGCAAAAGTTACAGTATTTTCTAATGACTTTAA
This sequence comes from Flavobacterium qiangtangense, assembly GCF_042658345.1. Lineage (NCBI taxonomy): Bacteria > Pseudomonadati > Bacteroidota > Flavobacteriia > Flavobacteriales > Flavobacteriaceae > Flavobacterium > Flavobacterium qiangtangense. The sequence continues at coordinate 73,754 of NZ_JBHSQB010000006.1, read as the reverse complement.
ATTGCTTAAAGAAATAATTGCAGATGCCTCTGGCGAATATTGAAGCAGAATGTGGAAAAAAATACAGAATCAGAGCAGAAAAAATGGAATACAATACTTTAGAAAAAGCAATAGAAATTCCTGAAAATTCAGGAGAAACCCAGCTTGATTTTGACTTAGAATCTAAAATTAAGACAATTGGAAAAGATGGAGATATTGCAAAAGCTTTTGACATCAAAGAAATTTTATTTGATTTAGATAAATACAATATCAGAGCAGATGCTGCAATTGATATCGAAAAAATAATTGACGTGATGAAACAATATCCAGCCATGAAAGTAGATATTCGATCTCATACAGACAGTCGTGCAAGTCACGCATACAATGCAAAACTATCCGAAAATCGTGCAAAATCTACTATGGAATATATGATTTCTCAAGGAATTGAACGAAACAGATTAACGGCAAAAGGTTATGGCGAAACAAAATTGCTTAACAAATGCGCTGACGGAGTGCAGTGTTCTGAAGAAGAGCATCAAAAAAACAGAAGAAGCGAATTTATTATTTTGAATGTAAAATAAGAAGTTGCCGACCAGACGCTTGTCTGGAATAGTTGGTGGTAGATTATGGCAACTTCGTAGGAGTTAGGTTAGGGAATAAATAACTCCAAGGATGGGATCAACAAAACGTTGATCCCATTTCTTATTTCAAGTAGTTTGTTTCTTGACGGTTAAAGTAGCTCCAACGGAAGCTGTGATTACCAAAACAATGGCTACGATTTCATTGAAGACGAGATATTCTTGCAGAAATAAAAAGGCGCAGACAGCTGCCATTGCTGGCTCAAGACTCATAAGAATGCTAAAAGTTTTTGCGGGAATCACTCGCAATGCGTTCATTTCTAAAGTAAAAGGAATGGCGCTGGAAAGTAAAGCGAGAGCAATTCCGAATCCGAATAAACTCGGTGTAAGATTTAAAATTCCTTCGCTGAATATTCCAAACGGTACTACTAAAATTGACGCAACAATCATCCCGACCGAAACCGCTTTGTTTCCATCCATTACTTTTGAGACTTTTCCTCCCAAAACAATATATGCTGCCCAAAAAGCTCCGGCAAGTAGCGCTAAAGATAATCCTAAAAAGTCAACGCTTTCGCCAGTCCAAGGTGCAATTAAGACTATTCCAAAAGTAGCGAGGGCAACCCACAAAAAGTCAAGAATTCGTTTTGATCCAATTACGGCCAGTAACAATGGACCGATGAATTCTAAAGTTACCGCTAAACCAATGGGAATTCTTTCGATTGAAAAATAAAAAACCAAATTCATAGCACCCAGACAAATTCCATAAGGAATTACCAACCGCCATTGAGAATTGGTGATTTTTTTAAAATTAGGTCGGTTTACAAGGAATAATATGATAGCGGAGATTCCGATTCTTAAAGATGCTGTTGCGGGTGCTCCAATTGTTGGGAAGAGACTTTTGGCAATTGCCGCGCCAGATTGAACACTAATGATCGCCAATAAAACTGCCGGAAGCGCGGGTATATTTGAAAGCTTAAATTTCATTTGGGAAAATAATTAACGACAAATTTAGTCAATAAAGCGATTAAGTGTTGAATACAAAAATGACCTCAAAATATTTAAATCGGCTAACGCTGAATTAAGTTGCTTCTTTGGTTAACTATGCAACCGCTTAAAACGATACATTTTTTAGGAAGGCATTTCCAGATTCGTGTAATCGAATATTGACTTTCAATATTAATGAAGTTGAGAAGGCCGACTCTTCGTTCAATAGAATTAACAACCGCAATATTTCCGTGAAATTGAACTTTTCTTTCGAGTTGCTCAATAGAAACGAGTTTTATAATTGCCGTGTAATTTTCATGAAGGTTAATTATTCCTTCAAAGGTTTCTGCAGATTCAGTAGTAAAAGTAGCATTTGGATGTGATAATGATTGGAGCGTATTAAAGTCAATAGCTATCAATGCGTTAGAAAACAAACGTTCTGACTCGTCAAGAATTTTAGCTTTTAGAAGATCCATATTAATTATTTCTTGGTTGAATTTTGGTCAGAAATCTAAATGCTAAGTAACAAAAATAATCGCTTAAAGTTTATAGAATAAAAAAATGTCGAAAAATGCTGGTAAAAACGAATGTTCTTTTTTTAAGAAATAATTACATATCTTTACTTTACCTTAAACACTACCGATGAATCAAAATAAAAAACTTTTTCTTGCACTTGTCGATGATGATCCAGACGAAGAAGATTTTTTTCGAATTGCGCTAGATTTCTTAGGAATTGAGTGTGACTTCAAGTTTTTCTCAAGCGCTCCAGATTTTGTTTCTTATATTGAAACTGCGGAAAATCTTCCGGATATTGTTTTCGTGGATATGAAAATGCCCAAAATTACTGGGCAAGAACTGGTGAGAATGGTGAGGGATAATCCAAAGTTTGATTCTATTCAAGCGGTAATTTACACCGCACACATCAGCGATCGCGAAAAAGAAATCATGATGACGATGGGTACTTTTGAATTTTTTATAAAACCTACAGAGTTCGCCGAATTGACACAAATGCTTCGTGAAATGATCGAAAGAAAAGCCTTGAAATAAATTATTTTTCTACTTTTTTTTCTAAAACTTCAATTTCAGTTTTCTCCTTTTTTATAGATTGTCTCAATAATGCAAAGAGACTCATGTATGCATTTGCCACAAAAACAAGTGCAAATCCTGCTATGAGATAACCTCGCCAATCTTCTAGAAGTAATTTGAATTCAGTTAAAAAGATAAAAAAAAGCGTCACATAATGACTAAAGCAATATTCGCAGGTAAATAAATAAAAAAACTTACGCTTTAAAATTGTTTTTCCATATTGGCTTCTTTTAATGCAAATTTCTCTTGGTTCTCGAAAAACTTCTTCGTGAGTAACCGTCCATGCAATGCAAGCGACTGGAATTGCTAATGTAAAAAGCCAAAAAATTTGAGTGGTACTATCCATTTCTTTGGGGATTTGACTACTAATTTAATCAAATATTTTGTCTTAAAATTCTATTTCATCAAAAAATAAATCCGATGTAAATATTGTATTCCGAAAAAATACATTCTGACTAATAGTTAAAATCGACTAGTGTTTGTTAAGGTTTCCTAAAAGCGAAAACGTTTTCTATTTGAAATTTCTTACCTTTAAGTAAGGCCTTAAATACCATTTCTAGAGGCAAAAACAAACAATATTAATTCAAACAAAATTACAATGAAAAAAGTAAGCCTAATTTTATGTACGGTAATGGCTTTGGCGGCCAGTACAAATTTGAGCGCCCAAGAATTTTATATTCGTGGTGGCGGAGGATATTCTTTAGAATCTGGCGGAACAGAATTCAACAATGCCGACCCAAATGGATTGACAATGATCCAGCAATCGACTGACATTACCGTAAATCCTGATGGAAGTGCAAGAGTAAAATCTTTAAACGGAACACTTGGAAGCGGTTTTAAAGGAAATGTGACTTTTGGTTACATGTTCAATCCTTATATTGGAGCAGAACTTGGTTTTAATTATTTCTCTGGTGACGAAAAAACCATAGGAAAATTAAATAGTCCGTTGATGCAGTCAGAAGCAAAAGCCTATTTGGAAGGTCTAGATATTATGCCGGCCATTTATTTAACACCTGCTTTTAGCAAATTAAATCCTTATGCCAGAATTGGGCTATTGATTCCAGCAGCAGGAAAATTGCATATCGATAGTCAAGCTTATGCGCCAAATGGCGGAGGCGAAGGCGTGGACGTTGGTGTTAGAGCGAGAACTGAAGTTGAGTCGAGATTCAGCGTTGGATTTGCGGGAGCATTGGGTGTAACATATCCAATCGGCCCAAAATTACACGTTTTTGGAGAAGTCGAATTTAAAAATTTGAGTATCAAAAGTAAATCGGCTGAAATCAAGGAATATGAAACAACAGCTTACACGCCAAGCGGAAATGTTCTTGTTCCTGGACAACAACTTGCTGATTTGCCTACAAATGAAACACATTTTCAATTTGAAGATGAATATACAGAAGGAGCTCCAAATGCAAATGAACCAAGAAAAATTCCGACGCAATATGTCAACGCAAGTGGTATTGGTTTCAACATAGGTGTTCGTTATAGCTTCGGGAAATAATGAAAAAGCAACTTTTATATAGTGTACTGTTTATGATTTTCGGATTAATTTCAAGTCATGCACAAACAGTAATTGGTAAATGGAAAACCATCGATGACGAAACCGGAAAACAGAAATCGGTGGTGGAAATTTATGAAAATGACGGCAAGATTTATGGCAAAGTTGTTGAAATTTTTGACAAATCAAAAGAAGGAAAACTTTGTGATGAGTGCGAAGGAGCCAAAAAAGGAAAGCCGATTAAAGGAATGGTAATTCTTGAAGGTTTGAAGAAAAAAGGTTCGAGCTGGGAAGGTGGCACAATTTTGGACCCAAATTCTGGAAAAGTTTATAAATGTATCGTCGCCCTGGAGAGCAAAGACAAGTTAAAAGTCCGAGGTTACGTCGGGTTTTCATTGCTTGGAAGAACTCAATATTGGGAACGTCTGAAGTAATTTCAAATAAAATATTAAAAAGCCTTGGAACACAAATTATTTGTTTCAAGGCTTTTTTTATTTGATATATCCTGATAATGAAGTTGTTATTGTAAATTAATTGTTTAATGTGGGAATTGTGCAACAAATGTGGGAATTGTATAAATCGGACGCGTTTATAATTCCTACTTTTGGAAATTGGCAATTGTAAGTTTTTATAACTACCAAAATTCCCCAGCTTTCCATTTATTATTACTGTTTTTAGACATAATAAATTATCACGGATTTGCATTCCATAAAGAAATATGCTTTAAAATATGATACTGATTGTTGACGATAAAAAGGAAAATATTCTTCCTTTGAAAAAAATATTGGAACTACACTCGCTATCTGTCGATTCTGCTGAATCTGGCGAAGAAGCATTAAAAAAAATCCTCAAGACAAATTATTCTTTGATAATTATGGATGTTCAAATGCCGGGAATGGACGGCTTTGAAGTAGTCGAAACCTTGGCAGGAAGCAATCGAACAAAAGATATTCCAGTAATATTTTTATCAGCGGTTAACAAACAGAAAAAATTTATTTCAAAAGGATATGAATCTGGAGGCGTTGATTACATCACAAAACCGGTTGATTCTGACCTTCTTATTTTAAAGGTAAAAACGTTCCTAAAATTATTTGAGCAAAAGCAAGAATTAAAAAACATTCGAGATATTCTTTCTAAGGAAATTGAAATTAGAAAAGAAGCAGAAGAAAATCTCGAAAGAAAAGTAGCCGAAAGAACGAGCGAACTTTTAGAAAAAAATAAAGAATTAGAATTCAGCAATCACGAGTTGCAGCAATTCACTTGGGTTGTTTCTCACGATTTAAAAGAACCGCTCAGAAAGATTGAAATCTTTACGAAAATAATCAAAGAAAAATACTTGATTGATGAAGAAAAAGCAACTGATTACGCAAACAGAACAATTGGTTCTGCTGGTCGAATGGCAAAATTAATCAATGATTTGATGGATTATTCAAGACTTTCGTCATCTGTTCTTCCAGAAAAAATTAACCTTTCAGACATTGTTCAAGAAGTGCTTTCTGATCTAGAATATTTGATTGACGAAAAGAAAGCAACGATAAAAACAAATAATTTCCCCGAAATCATTGGCGTTCCCACACAACTGCGCCAAGTCTTTCAAAACCTTATCGGAAATGCTTTGAAGTTTTCTAAAACCGATGAACTTCCGGTGATTGAAATTACTTCAGAAATTATTGAAACCAAAGATTTTGAAAGCAAAGCAAATTCAAATGGAAATTTCTGCAGAATCGAAGTAAAAGATAACGGAATTGGTTTTGACGAAAAATACCTTGACAAAATTTTTGTCATTTTCCAAAGTTTAAATGATCGCGCAGCTTACGAAGGAACCGGAATTGGCCTGGCGATCGCCAAAAAAATCATAGAAAAACACAACGGACTTATTACTGCAGAAAGCCAAATCGGAATTGGTTCTAGCTTTATAATCGTCTTACCCATAAAAAAATAAACCAACGAATACCTTATGAACGGTAACTTTAAAAGAAATCTCATTATTAGTTCTGGACTGTCAATGTTAATTTTGATCGTCAGTTCGACAGCGTCGTATTTGAGCATCAGCAGTTTGATCAGCAGTAATCGCTGGGTAAATCATACGCAAGAAATTATTTACAATTTAAACCAATCAAATAGCGTAATTATTGAGGCGCAAACCAGCATGCGTGGTTTTTTGATTACCGGAAAAAAAGATTTTTTAAACAGATATGACGATGCAGAAGATCGAGTTGACGCGCATTTTGAACAAATTGAGCTATTAAGTCGTGATAATCAAAAACAACAGCAAAATTTAAAGGAACTGCAAAAGTTCAATGCAGAATTTTTTCAATACCTAGACCAAGTTATTGCCGATAAGATGAACGGAAAAATCTTTTTGGCCGATGATCTTGAAGGTGGCAGAAAAATAATGGCCGAAATTCGTCAAGTTTTAAATAGGATGGAAGCGGAAGAACAAGCTTTGCTGAAAGAACGAATTTCAACTTCAGAAAGTTATGGACTTTATAGTTCCATTTTAATAATTATTGCCGCGTTATTGGCGCTTTCGATCAGTGGTATTTTCTTCGTAAGAATTCTTAGGGATTACAGCCAGCGATTGAAATTACAGCAAGATCTTGAAAGAAGCGAGCTTGAAACGAAGGAAAGAATCAATGTAATTAGCAATGTTGCGGGTCAGGTTTCACAAGGAAATTATGAAGTGAGAGTTGACGATAGCCAAAGCGATGCGCTTGGTAGCGTTGCTTTTTCGTTAAACAATATGGCACTTTCACTCGAAACGTCTTTCAAAACGCTTTCTGATAAAGAATGGCTTCAAACGGGAATCGCGGAACTCAATAACGTGATGCTTAGCGAAAAAACTTTGGAACAATTGAGCAAAGATGTAGTAGAATTTATTGCTACTTACACAAATTCAAATGCTGCCGCTTTGTATATTGTTGAAGGCGGAGAATTGCTTTTTTCTGCAGGTTTCAGTTACATTCCTTCGAACGAAAGGGCGGTTTTTAAATTTGGTGAAGGATTAGTTGGGCAAGCGGCTTCTTCCGAAAAAATGATGAAGATGAAGTCGTTGGAAAGTGATGATATAAAAATCACATATGCTTTGGGCGAAGTAAAACCGTCAAGCATTGTTGCGATTCCTTTAATTGACGGAAAAGTTTCAGGAGTTGCAGAATTGGCTTCGGTAAAAAAATATTCAGAACGCGATTTTGAGTTTTTAAAAGCGGCTTCAAAAAATATCGGAATTGCTATCAAAACAGCCCAAAATAAAAAACGAATCCAAGAATTATTAGAAGAAACGCAGTCGCAATCTGAAGAATTGAAAGCGCAACATAGTGAACTTGAAGGAATGAATGCGGAGCTTGAAACGCAAACCGAAAAACTTCAGGCTTCAGAAGAAGAATTGCGCGTGCAACAAGAAGAATTGCAACAAACCAATGAAGAATTAGCGGAAAGAAGTGTTTTATTGGAAGAAAAAAATACTGAAATCCAAAAGAAATCAGAAGATTTAGAACTTACAACTCGTTATAAATCAGAGTTCTTGGCAAATATGTCACATGAACTGCGTACACCGTTAAATTCAATTTTGCTTTTAAGCAGATTGCTTTCTGAAAATAACGATGAAAACATGACGCACGAGCAAATTGAGTTTGCAAAAGTGATTCAAAGTTCAGGAAATGGATTGCTCGGATTGATCGACGAAATTCTTGATTTGTCAAAAATCGAAGCTGGAAAAATGGAACTGGAGCTTATCGATGTTTCGACAAAAGAAATCACCGACGGACTTAAAGATTTATTTAGCGAAGTCGCAAAAGAAAAAAATATCGATTTTATAATTGAGGCTGAAAATGCTCCGTTTGTTATCAAAACCGATAAAATGCGTTTGGAACAAATTCTGAAAAACTTGATTTCAAATGCCATCAAATTTACTTCAAAAGGTTCTGTCACACTTCAGCTTGAAAAAGATCCGACGGATGAAAAACAGATTTTATTTGCCGTAAAAGACACTGGAATTGGGATTCCGAGAGAAAAACAATACAATATTTTTGAAGCTTTTCAACAAGCTGACGGTTCTACAAAGCGAAAATATGGAGGTACTGGCCTCGGACTTTCAATCAGTCGAGAATTGGCAAAATTGCTTAAAGGAGAAATCACGCTTCAAAGTGTGGCCGATGAAGGAAGTACATTTACGTTAAAAATTCCAATTATTGGCTCGTCAATCGGGTTAAATGCTGAATTTAATGAGCCTTTTTCTGAAAAGCCGGTTGAGGTTATCAAGGCAAAACCTCTTGAAGAAAAATACATCAGCAATTTGATTCCGGAAGATGTTCCAGATGATCGAGAAAATATTTCAAATGGCGATCGCACGATTTTGATTGTGGAAGACGATACCAATTTTGCCAAGTCACTTTTAGAATTTACGCGCCAGCGAGGTTACAAAGGAATCATTACGGTTCGTGGTGATCAGGCGTTAAATCTGGCTTTGGTGTACAAACCGGTCGGCGTTTTGTTAGATATTCAGCTTCCGATAAAAAGCGGTTGGGAAGTTATCGAAGAATTAAAAGCAAATTCTCAGACAAAACACATTCCGGTTCACATGATGTCTTCGCATAAAATGAAGCAGGAAAGTTTGCTGAAAGGTGCCATAAATTTCTTAGACAAACCGGTTGCTTTTGAACAGATGCCAGAAATTTTTAGAAGAATTGAGCATATTATCAACCGCGAATCTCAAAAAGTTTTGATCGTAGAAGATAATCCAAAACATGCAAAAGCGCTGGCTTATTTCTTAGAAACCTATAATATCAATTCTGAAATCAGAAGCCACGTTGACGATGGCGTCGATGCGCTGAAAAAATCTGAAGTGGATTGCGTGATTCTTGATATGGGAATTCCGGCGAAACAAGCGTATGAAATCTTAGAAAGCGTAAAGAAAAATCCAGGATTGGAAAATCTTCCGATAATTGTTTTTACAGGAAAAAGTCTTTCGATGCAAGAGGAATTGAAAATCAAAAAATATGCAGATTCTATCGTAATTAAAACGGCTCATTCGTATCAAAGAATGTTAGATGAGGTTTCGCTTTTCCTTCATTTGGTAGAAGAAAATAAAAAAGAAAACTCAGAAAAAAGCAGTTTTAAGAAGCAAAACTTAATGAGCAATGTTTTAAAAGATAAAACTGTTTTGATTGTTGATGACGATGTTAGAAATATTTTTTCATTGACTAAAGCTTTGGAAGTCTTAAAGATGAACGTTGTTACCGCTATTGACGGGCAAGAAGCGCTAAAAGTTTTAGAAACACATCCCGAAATTGACGTAGTTTTGCTCGATATGATGATGCCAAATATGGACGGATATGAAACAGCGACTCGAATTAGAGAAAACAAAAACTGGAAAAATCTTCCAGTAATTGCCGTGACAGCAAAAGCCATGACCGGCGATCGCGAAAAATGCATTAACGCCGGAGCTTCTGATTATATTACAAAACCTGTTGACGTTGACCAGCTTCTTTCGCTATTGCGAGTTTGGCTGTATGACAAAGTTTAATCATCAATATAAATTTGCACTATGAAAAAAAAGAAAATTCTCATTATTGATGATGATCCAAGAAATATTTTTGCTCTTTCGGCAACATTGCGCGCCAAGTCATTCGACTGTTTGTCATGCACGAGCGCTGAAGAAGCGATACAACTTTTAAAAACAGACGAGCCAATTGACGCTGTTTTAATCGATATGATGATGCCAGAAATGGACGGTTATGAAGCAATTCCTTTGATAAAAAAAATAGAATCAAGAGTTGAGGTTCCGGTAATTTCGGTTACTGCGCAAGCAATGGTTGGCGATCGCGAAAAATGTATTTCTGCAGGAGCAGACGATTATATTTCTAAGCCAATCGATGTTGATAAATTACTGCAAGTTTTAAGCAAAATTCAATAAGTTTTATGATAGATGATCGCCAACTTGAGATATTAATCAATGATGTTTTTGAATATCAAGGATTCGATTTCAGCGGTTACTCCCGAGCATCGCTCAAACGTCGCGTGGACAGAATTTACCAGCTCGACGGATTTAAAAATTTTTATGATTTTCTAAGTAAGGCAAAATCCGATACCAATTATTTTAAAAGAATGGTGGAAGAAATTACCGTAAATGTCACCGAAATGTTTCGGGATCCGCATTTTTACAAAATTCTTCGGGACGAAATTATACCACAATTAGCAACAAAACCGTTCATCAGAATCTGGCACGCCGGATGTTCTTCTGGAGAGGAAGTTTTTTCAATGGCAATTTTATTGAAGGAAGCCAATTTACTTCAAAAGTCGCTGATTTATGCCACAGACATCAACCCGATTGTGCTTGATACTGCAAAAAAGGGAATTTTTCCACTTCGAATGATGAAACAATATTCTGAAAATTATATTGAATCTGGCGGAAAACTGGACTTTTCAGAATATTATATTGCAAATTATGGCTACGCAAAATTTGGCGACGACCTGTTAGCAAAAATGGTTTATTCACAGCATAACTTGGTGTCAGACAGTTCTTTTAATGAATTTGATTTGATCCTTTGCAGAAACGTAATGATTTATTTTGACAAAGATTTGCAGGAACGCGCTTTGAATTTATTCGACGATAGTTTGGCAAAATTGGGATATTTGGCTTTGGGAACGAAAGAGACAATCAAATTTTCGACGATCCAAAAAAGATATGTTCAACTAAACAAAGACAAAATATGGAAGAAAATGCAATAGTTTCGAAATATAAAGTTGTTATTGTTGGAGGTTCTGCAGGAAGTTTGGAAGTTTTATTGCAGATCATTCCGAATCTGCAGGTTTTGAATGACTTTGCCTTGGTAATTGTTTTGCACAGAAAAAATGGCGATGATACAACTTTAGAGGAATTATTTTCGCTAAAAACCACGATTCCAGTAAGAGAAGTGGAAGATAAAACGCCTCTGGTTTCAGGAAATATTTACATCGCGCCAGCGGATTACCATCTGCTTTTTGAAAAATCTGGAGTGCTGTCTTTAGACATTTCCGAAAAAATAAATTACAGTCGTCCAAGTATCGACGTTTCTTTTGAATCTGTTGCAGAAGCTTATGAAAAAGAGGTTCTTGCAATCTTGTTAAGTGGCGCAAATGCTGACGGAACTGATGGTTTAAAAATAATCAAACAGTTTGGTGGAACGGTCATTATTCAAAATCCCAAGAGTGCCGCAATGCCGTTTATGCCACAAAATGCGATTTCAAATCTGGAACCTGACGCAGTTCTGAACGTTGAAGAAATTGCAACATTATTTTCAAAAATTAATTCTTGATCAAAATCAAATTACGCAACTTTTAATGCGAAATATATAATTGATTTTTAGGATTTTGGCTTTAAATTTAGACGTAACTTAAAACGTAAAGTCATGAAAAATCCAGACCAAATAAATCCAAAAGATATAAAAAAGACAGATAATCCAAAATCGATTCCTGGAGAAGATGTGGGATATGAAATGGCGAAATCTCAAAAAGACATTTCGCAACCCGGAAATCACGAAGGAAGCAAGGAATTAATCGAAAAATATAATGTGAATGATCAAGCGCATTCAAATAGTAGCAAAGAAGATTTCATAAAAACGACATCCAATTTTCATCACAAAGATGAAAGTGAAAAATAAACAGAAAACCATCCAATAACGGATGGTTTTTTTATGCAATTGCCACAGTTTTTACTTTAGAAAAAGTCTTTTGGATCAAAATATTCAATCGCGATTTATAATCTTCAGTAAGCCAATCGCGATAGCTTTTCGTGGATTTTTCAATAAATTTCACATATTCTTTCACGCGCCAGTCAATTTCGGAATCTAAGTTTTCTGCCAAATTTAAAGCCTCAGAAATTGTTTCTGCATTTTCAATACACATGAAAGCGTGCTGGCGAATGGATTGCTGAATGACTGTTTTTGGTTTCTCATCGTTTTCTAAAACTTCTTTAAATTTGGCTTCAATATCAAACGAAAGTTCTAAAGTGTTTGGGAATTTATTTCTTAAATCTAAAGAAATAGCGTGAGTTTGTGACGATTCACCATTCGAACCATAATTCAGTTGTTGGGCAAATTCTTCGGGTTTTTCAAAAACATATTTCCAGTCAATCGGATTTTCCCATTCGCCAAAACGTTCGGTATTATTTCCCAAATCGATAATTGAAAAAGTCTTTTTATTAGGCAGTTTTCGTGAACCTCGGCCAATCATTTGATGGTATAAAGTCAACGAAGTTGTCGCCCGATTTAAAATCACAGTTTGTACCGAAGGCTCGTCGAAACCAGTTGTCAAAATTGAAACTGACGTCAAAATCGCTCCTTTTGTTTTCTTAAACCATTGCAAAATTTCCTTTCTTTCAACCGAAGAATTTTTGTTGTCAAGATGTTTTACAGAATATCCGGATTCTTCAAAAAAATCCTTTACTTTTTTTGAAGTATCGATCCCGTTATTGAAAATCAGCGTCTTTTTTCCTTTGGAATTCGCTTCGTAAGTTTCCTTCAAAAGTTCCAACATTGCCGGTGAAGAGTACAAAGCATTAGAAGAACTTACGGTATAATCGCCGTGGATTCCGGTTTGTAAACTATTCAATTCGACTTTTTTCGTAATCGTTTTTGGCTTTGCCAGAAATCCTTGGTCAATCAAAGAAATAATATTGTCACTGACCAATAGTTCATCATAATTTTTATACATCGGAAGCGAAATATCTGAACTAAACGGCGTCGCTGTTACTCCGATTACAAAGGCATTTTTGAAATTTTCAAGAAGCTTTCGAAATGAATTGTGATGCGCTTCGTCAATAATTACCAGTCCTATATCTGACGTCGAAATTTTGTTTTCTTTGATTCGATTTTTTAGTGTTTCCACCATCGCGACGTAACAGGCGTACTGATTTTTTGCAGCCAAACGTTTTAAATCACTATCAATAATTTTATTCGGAACTCCCGCTTTTTTAAGTGTATTCGAAGTCTGTTTTGAAAGCTCAGAACGGTGTGTCAAAACGATAACTTTTGTGTTATATCGTTCAATAAATTGACGCGTAATTTCGGAGAAAACCACTGTTTTTCCGCCACCTGTCGGAAGCTGATATAGCAACCGATATCCTGGAGAATGTTTGGTAATAGAGTCCAAAATACGGTTTATATCTCTCTGTTGGTAAGGATATAATTTCTTGATTTCTTTCTCAATAGCGATTTCTTGAAGCATAATTTTGCCCGAAATAATGGTGTATTTCTAAAAGCTAAATTAAGTTCAAATCGACTAGTTCGTGTTATATAATTTGGTTAAAAAATTACAGTGAAAGTGTTTATCTCGTCAATTTATGTTTAATTCACGCTCTTAAAAAAAGCAGGCGCATTTCCATAAATTGGCGTTTTTCCGTCCCATTTTTCTATGAACTGTTGTTGGATTAAAAGCGCATTTAACGACATTTTTCTGAGTTCATTTGCCTTGGCTTCTGATTCTGCAAGAACAATTAATTTTCTGGCTTCCGCTTGAGCGATTTTCAACTCATTTTCCACGCGCATTGCTTGTTGAACTGCGGCGTTTTTTGCGTTGATTGCCTGCGTAATCGTTTCCGGATATTGAATTCCGCTTGTCATTTGTTCCAAATTAAAACCTTCTTTGTCAAGAAGCGTTCCCATGTTTGATTGAATTGCAAACTCAAATTTCTCCCGATTGCTGATAATGCTATCGGTCGTATATTTATTAAATTCAATTCGAAAGGCATCTTTTATATAATTAAAAAGCGTTGTTTCTGTAATTTCCGTAATATCTTTTCTATATTTCTTAAAAATAACTGGACTAAATCCGTCTTTTACCTTGAAAGAAAGCGTTGGGTCAACAGTAAAAACGGAGCCATCTTTAGCGTTAACAGTGAATGCTGTGTAATTTATCGTTTGAACATAAGTTGGAAATTCATACACATTTTCAGTAAACGGATTGTACCAAACGCGTCCCGTGACCAAACTCACGTCTTGAACTCCTTTTTCGCTTCCGTATAATTTGACCAAAATTCCTTCATAACCTGCGTCAATTCTCTCATTACAAGAGACAAAAGCGATTGAAGTGAAGATAAAAAATAAGACTGCGGTAACAATTAAAGTAATTCTGTTTTTCATTTATTTGGGTTTTAAGTGTTTAAATTAAAGTCGGTATTTTCGTTTTACCAAAGCAAAAAGAAAAGAAATTGTGGCAAAAGTAATTCCCATGATCAAGAATCCAAAGAAAACAGAAGTGTCTGATGGAGCGCTAATTAAGTCGAATGCAAAGGTCAAAATCCAAGCGGTGGCCAAGATAAAAATGGGAATGGAGGCAATTAATAAAAACTTTTTCATATCAATTCCGTTTTGGGCAAGATACTAAAATTTTTGAGTTTTTAAAAAGTTATTTTATAGCTAAAATCTTATTATTCTAATGCTCTCGGATTTTCCAAATCAATAGTTTCGCCTTCCGTTTTTGCGATGACAATTGTAGCAACTCCGTTTCCAATAAAATTGGTGATTGCTCTGGCTTCGCTCATAAATTTGTCAACGCCAAGCAAGAAAGCCAAACCTTCTAAAGGAATTTTGTGAATGGCTGTCAAAGTCGAAGCCAAGACGATAAATCCGCTTCCGGTAACGCCTGCAGCGCCTTTTGAAGTAATCATCAAAAGCCCGATAACCGTGACAATTTCCCCAAAAGTAAGATGAACATTATACAATTGTGCCAAGAAAATTATCGCCATGGAAAGATAAATCGAAGTGCCGTCGAGATTGAAAGAATATCCGGTTGGAACCACCAAACCAACGACTGATTTACTGCAACCAATTCGCTCTAATTTGTCCATCAAACTTGGCAACGCGGGTTCAGAAGAAGATGTTCCCAAGACAATCAAAAGTTCTGCTTTCATGTATTTGATAAAACTCCAAATCTTGATTTTATAATAGCGCAGAATGCTTCCGAGAATCGCAAAGACAAAAATAAACATCGTGATATATACCGTAATCATTAGCTTTCCGAGCGGAATTAAAGTTTCTAAGCCAAATTTCCCAACGGTGTAAGCCATTCCTCCAAAAGCGCCGAGTGGCGCCAAATACATCACGAATTTTAAAGCTTTGAAAACAATTTTAGAACATTTGTATAAAAATGAAACGACTATTTCTCGCTTAGAATAATAGTTCAAAAGGATCCCGAAGATGATTGCGGCGAGTAAAACCTGCAACGTCAAATTAGCCATAAAAAATTCCAACCAATTAAATTCGGTCTTCGGATCGTTTGTGAACTGGCTCGCATCTTGAATATTTAGTCCCGATTTATCAATTTTTCCGGGTTGGATCACGTAAGCAACGATAACGCCGATGGCCAAAGCAAAAGTGGTCACGACCTCAAAATACAATAATGATTTGATTCCGATTCTCCCGACTTTTTTTAAATCGCCCATTCCGGCAATTCCCAAAACGATGGTCAAAAAGATAATTGGGGCAATGAAAACTTTGACAATGTCAATAAAAGTATCGCCCACAATTTTCATTTTCACGCCAGTTTCTGGATTGTAATGTCCCAAAAGAACGCCAACAATAATGGCAATCAAAACCCAAAAAGTAAGATTGGTTACAACTTTTAAGAAAATACTATTGTTGAAGGAATTTGGGTTTTCGGTTTTCATATCAAATAATTTGTCCGCCAATGTAAAACCTTAAATTGAGTTTTAACTCACATATACAATTTTTTTACCGCAGATTCGCAGATTTTTTTTGTTTTATTGGCCAAAGATTAAAAAGATTAGAATGATTTTCCGTGAAAATTCAAGAAAAAATTCTTTTGAATTCTTTTAATCTGTGGCAAAAAAAAATCTGCGGTGAACTATTTTGCAATCTTTCCCAAAATTTCTTTACTAGCAAATTGAAATCCTGCCGAACCAGACGAATATTGCTGTTCTAAAATTACTTGAAGCTCTGGATAAATCCAATCTTGTAATTTTCCAAACTGAAACAAAGCCCGCATCGCATAAGCTTTTGTTGCGACCTTTTTATCTGTAATTAGCCAGTCAAAACAAGCTTCGATCATTAATTCTAAATGATTTTCAGCGAGAAAAATTTCTTTGGATTTCAATTTTTTCATATGATAATTGGCAGAAAAAAGACAAATTTTTGACAAGGAACGGAGCGCACTTTCATTAGAATAGGAGGAAAGTGTTTCGCAAAAAATATCCAAATAGGGCGAAAGCCAATCGATATGTTTTTCAAAAATAAGTTCTGAAATCCAGCAAGCTTTGTGATGGTTTTTATCTTTTGTTTCTAATAAAATTTTCATCAAATCAGAAAGCAATTCTGGATTTTTTATTACAAAATTTGCATTAAAATCTCGGCTCGGACGATGTGCCGTGCTGTTTTGGACGTTTTTATATAAGATTTCGTTCATAATAAAGAACGAAAATTACAAATTAAAACAAATAATTAAAAGATAGATTTCCATAATAATTTACCGGAAGCCCTGGATAATAAAATCTTGGTGTTGCATTTCCGAAAGCTGTTGCGTTGACCAAAACCATCGAAGCATAATTTTCATCAGTCACATTGTTAATTCCGGCGGAAATATGCGACGTGAAATTTTCAAAAATTTGAAAGCGATAACCGGTTTTTAAATTCAATAATCGATACGCATCCGAATAAACTGAATTCGCATCATTCAACGGAATTTCATCTACAAATTGATAATCTGCTGAAAAATAAAATCCGAAATCTGTGTTTAAAGAAATTCCGGCATTCACTTTATTGGCGGGAACTCCGGTTAATTTATTTCCTGAAAAATTATTTTCTCGGTCGATAAATTCCTTGAATTCATATTTCCCTATGGAGGCTGTCGCAAACGGATTTAAAGAGAAAGTTTTGTTTAAAACCAAATTGTAATTGGCAGAAAGTTCGATTCCTTGGTGTAAAGTTTTACCAGCGTTGATGCCCACATATTGGTCGTCGCCAACTCTTTGGGCCACCAACAAATCACTAATTTGCATTCGATAAGCGGAAATTTCCGTATAAAGATTTCGGTTGAAAAAATAAAATTTCCCTCCAATTTCAAAGTTATATCCGCTTTCAGGTTTGATGTTTGGATTAATTGTTCCGTTTTCTGTCAATGTTTCTTCAATACTCGGAAGCGAAAAACCTCGGCTTGCCGAAATATAAATGGTCTGAAAATTATTAGGCTTGAACAAAAAAGAAACTTGTGGCGACCAAATCGCGTCGTAACTGTAACTTTCTGAAGAAGCATTTTCGCTCGGAAAAATATTATCCAACTGAAATTTCGTTTTATTAAAATTCAATCCGGCTTGAAACTCAAATTTCTTTGAAAGTAAAATTCTCAGTTGCGCAAAAGCGTTGTAAAAATCACGGTCTTGGTTGGTTTCTGTGAGTTTGTTTCCTTCTAAACTTCCGTTGCCGTTATTTTTTTCGTATAAATTTTCGATAGTTCTTCCTACGAAATCATCTCTAAAATATTCCAATCCGGCATTCCATAACGTTTTCATTTTTCCGATAGAGAAATTTCCCGAAAACTGCGTTCTTGCGCCAGAAGCAAACGTGTATTGGCGCAAAATATCAAACGGACGCGGTTCATTATTGTCTTTGTAATTGACAAAAATTGAAGTGGAATTTGAGATGTTTTCCGAGATTTTAAAGTCATAAGCCAAGCCTGCCAAAACCGATTTATATTCCTTGAAACCTTTAGAAGCCACCCATGTCGGAGCGCCCGCCTTCGGATTATTTTCAAAAGTTTCCTTGTTTGTGGAGCTTGGAATATAGGCTTTCAAATAAGTGTAATTGCTGAAATAGGTCAGTTTGCTGTTTTTCTTTCGAAATAACTCTCCAGCCAAAGTAATTCCTTCTCGATTGTACGCAGAATTTTCACGCCAGCCGTCAGTTTCTAATTTGTGATAGCTCAAATTTAAGCTTCCATTTTTGGTGTCTAAGCCATACGAAATTGTATTTTTCATTAATCCGTAAGAGCCGTGAGTCGTGCTGATAGATGAGGAATTTCCAGCAGTTTTTGGAGATATCAAAATCGCTCCGCCAAGTCCAGCGCCGTAAATACTGGAAAGCGGACCTTTAATAATTTCAATCTGATTGATATTTTCTAAATCTATGTCTTCAATTGTGGTTTCGCTGTTGCCTGACGTCAGCGGAATGCTTCCATAAAAAGCACGGATTTTATTGGTTCCATAAGGCGTTCGCGCGCCAATTCCTCTTATGGAAATTCTATTTGTAGTAATATTTGCCGATTGCATATAAACACCAGCGATTCGGTTCATTGCAATGGAAATATCCGTGGAATTATTGGCTTGTAACTCTTTTTTGGATAAAATTCCGATGGAAGCCGGAGCGTTTTGCAAGCTGTCGTTGATGTGAAAAGAACTGATTAAAACTTCGTTTAGATTTCTTCTTTTTTGGATGGAATCGGTTTGTGCTGAAACTTTTAAGGCGAATAAAAGTATAAATAATAGGTAGATTTTTTTCATTTTGAAACTAATTGTACGCGAATTTAAAACACAGATTTCACGGATTTTCACAGATTCTTGTATGAACTTATATGCCTTACATGGTTGGGTAATTGACATATAAGGCATTTAAGAAATTAAGTTTAAACTAAGATTCAAAAAAATTCAATGATTCAGTCGAAATAAAATCTGTGCAAATCTGTGAAATCTGTGTTCTGAAATTTATTTATTAGCCGTTACTTGCCAAATCGTGTTTCCGCTATCATCATTTACCAAAAGCGAACCGTCATTCATCACGGTAACCGCAACCGGTCTTCCATATACGTTTGCTTTTTTCTCATCTCCAATAAATCCGGTTAAGAAATCTTGCGGTTTTCCAGAAGGTTTTCCGTTTTTAAAAGGGACGAAAAGCACTTTG
The DNA here is from genome assembly GCF_042658345.1 of Flavobacterium qiangtangense. NCBI lineage: Bacteria > Pseudomonadati > Bacteroidota > Flavobacteriia > Flavobacteriales > Flavobacteriaceae > Flavobacterium > Flavobacterium qiangtangense. Next base: position 54,744 of record NZ_JBHSQB010000006.1, on the reverse strand, counting down.
TATCCGCTTAATTTCGAGCGATTCCAAGAGCCGTGTTGGCCCACAAACGCACCATTTTTATATTCAGCAGGAAATGCATCTTTGTCATAAAAAGCAAATCCGAGTGAAGCCGTGTGGGCATTTACAGAAACATCTGGAACAATCGCCTTTGCAACCAATTCTTTGCCTTGACCTTTCATTCTTGGGTCTTCAATTTGCCCAAAATAAGAATACGGCCAGCCATAAAATCCGCCTCTTTTTACACTTGTAATATAATCTGGAACCAGTTCGTCACCCAAATCATCACGTTCATTAACAGCAGTCCAAAGTTCATTATTTGCTGGATTCCAATCCATCCCAACAGGATTTCTCAAACCGCTAGCGTATATTTTTTCCCCAGTTCCATCCGGATTGATTTCTAAGATATTTGCTCTTCTGACTTCGTTTTCCATTCCGTTTTCGCCATTATTGCTTCCAGAACCCACAGAAATGTAGATTTTTGAACCGTCGGCATTCGCCAAAAGATTTCTTGTCCAGTGATTATTATAACCACCGGCAGGAAGTTCTAGAATTTTTTCACCGCTTCCGGTTAATTTTAAATCGCCTTCTTTATATGGAAAACGGTACAATCCGTCAGTATTTGCTACATAAAAATAATTTTTCAAAATCAGCATGCCGAAAGGCATATTCAGTCCTTCCTTAAAAATTTCTCTGGTTTCAAATTTTCCGTCTTTGTTTTTATCTCTGAAAACCGTGATTCGATTGGCGCTCATAAATGTGTTGCTTTCCACCACAAAAATGTCATTATTTGGCGCAATGTATGTCCAACGCGGATTTTTTAATTCTCCTGCAAATTTAGTCACAGTGAAACCTTCCGGCGCTTTTGGAGTCGCACCTTCCGGCCAATCTTTCATTGCAGTCCTTTTGGTTACCGATTTTGAAGAATATGGAGCAGGAAGTGTGATATCGCCAACAGCAGTTTTTACCGTTGTGCTTCCTTTTTCAGAAGCTACTTTTTTCTCTTCTTTTGAAACTTGACCGTTACAAGAAAAGAGCGAAAAACTTGAAATTAATAATAAGGATAGTACTTTTGAACTCATAATAAATAAAATTTTGGTGGTTTATTTCGAAGCTTGAATTTACTGATTTTAAAAATTTTATCGATTTAAACCGCTGAATATTAAATATTATTTAACATTAATAAAATTATAATAAAACTCAATTAATTTATAAAATAGCTGAAATCTTATTTACTATATTTGCAACTTATACTTTAACAAAATTATTGTGATACAGCTTCACGACAAAAAATTTGTTCCTTTCATCACAGCAAAGGAAATTGACTCTGCAATTGCCAAAATGGCGCAAGAAGTTGCAGAAGACCTTGACGAAGAGATACCCTTATTTGTGGGCGTTTTGAACGGCGCCTTTATGGTTGTTTCAGATTTTATGAAACATTACGAAAAAAACTGCGAGGTCAGCTTCGTGAAAATGGCTTCTTATGAAGGAATGTCAACTACGCACGAAGTCAAAAAACTTATTGGAATTAATCAAGATTTAACGGGAAGAACGGTTGTCATCATTGAAGATATTGTTGACACAGGAAACACTTTGGTCGAACTGAAAGCAATGTTCGAAGCCCAAAATGTAAAGGAATTGAAAATAGCAACGTTATTTTTAAAGCCCGAAGCCTACAAAAAAGACATAAAAATTGATTATATTGGTATTGAAATTCCAAACAAATTCATCGTTGGATTTGGATTGGATTACGACGGATTAGGACGAAATATTCCTGAAATTTACCAGTTAGCTGATTAAAATAAACACACAACTATATTACAACACAGAATGATTAACATCGTATTATTTGGAAAGCCAGGAGCTGGAAAAGGAACACAAGCCGAATTCTTGAAAGAAAAATATAATTTGACACACCTTTCAACAGGAGATATTTTTAGATTTAATATCAAAAATGAAACGGAATTAGGAAAATTAGCCAAAACCTATATGGACAAAGGCGACTTGGTTCCAGATGAAGTAACGATTCAAATGTTGCAAAGCGAAGTCGATAAAAATCCAGAATCTAAAGGTTTTCTTTTCGACGGATTTCCAAGAACGTTGTCTCAAGCCGAAGCTTTGGATGCTTTTTTAGAAAGCAAAGGCGATAAAATCACGGCAACAGTTGCATTGGAAGCTGATGACGAAATCTTAGTAAAAAGATTGTTGGAAAGAGGAAAAACTTCTGGAAGACCAGACGACCAAGATGAAGAAAAAATCAGAAATCGTTACCAAGAATATAATGAAAAAACCGCGCCTTTGATGCAATATTACAAAGCGCAAGATAAATTTTATGCAGTGGACGGAATCGGTTCTATTGCTGAGATTACACATCGATTAAGTTCAGTAATCGATAGCCTTTAACTTAATTAACAAACCTTGGAAATAGCTATAATTTTCTTTTTAATCCTTTTGAATGGTGTTTTTTCGATGTCGGAAATTGCATTAATTTCTGCGCGAAAAAATAGGTTGGAAACTTCAGCAAAAAAGGGGAATACCAGCGCTAAAACCGCTTTGGATTTGGCCAATTCACCAAACAAATTTTTGTCAACCGTTCAAATCGGAATCACATTAATCGGAATCTTAACGGGTATTTATTCAGGAGACAAAGTCACTGACGACGTTAAAATATTTTTAGACCAATACACAGCGTTACAGCCTTATTCAGCCAATTTATCGGTGGGAATTGTAGTGGTAATTTTGACTTTTTTCTCATTGGTTTTGGGAGAATTGCTTCCAAAAAGAATCGGTTTAAATTATCCAGAAGCCATCGCAAAAATGGTCGCCGTTCCAATGAAAGTAATTTCAATCGTAACCGCGCCGTTCATCTGGTTATTGACAATTTCAACAGAATCACTTTTGAAATTATTCAGAATCAGACCAACCGCTGACGGAAAAGTTACCGAAGAAGAAATCAAGGCGATCATCAAAGAAGGAACTGAAGTTGGTGAAGTTCAAGAAATTGAGCAAGACATCGTGGAACGCGTTTTCCATATTGGCGATAGAAAAGTAAATTCGCTGATGACACACAGAAAATCAGTAGATTACCTTTCTCTGCAAGATGATTTTGCGACTTTAAAACAAAAAGTTTTAGACGAAATTCACTCGGTTTATCCGGTTTGTGAAGAGAGTTTGGATGAAGTTGTCGGGGTGGTTTTGCTGAAAGATTTGTTCGCAAAATTTGAGACCGGAAATTTCAATTTAAAAGATATAATTAAGGAACCAGTTTACTTGATAGAACATACTTCGGCGTACAAAGCGTTGGATATTTTCAAGAAAACAAAGGTACATTACGCCATCGTTACTGATGAATATGGCATCACGCAAGGGATGATTACCTTGAATGATATCTTGGAAGCCTTGGTTGGAGACGCTTCTGATTTTTATCACGAAGAATTCCAATTAGTTGCCAGAGAAGACGGAACTTGGCTCGTTGACGGACATTATTCATTGCACGATTTCTTGACTTATTTCGATCTAGACGAGTTAATCAATGATTATGAAGTTACAACGGTAAGCGGTCTGATTATGACTGAATTATCATATATTCCGAAACAAGGCGAGAAGCTAATTTGGAACTTATTTGAACTAGAAGTTATCGATATGGACGGCGTCAAAATCGACAAAGTGATGGTGCGTTCTATAAAAGAATAAAACAGATTGCAGATTTCGGTCTGCAGTTTTTTTTGAAACGAATGGTCTAGGCTTTTTCAGCAATCCATTTTCCCGCTTTCCGCTACAATAAAAAAATTTCTAAAGAAGAAATTTTTTTGATTTCCGCTGCAATCGGGGTTATGAAGTAAACCATTTAATGCAGGTCGTGACTAGAGTGCGACAAAATTACAAAAAAGATATTTAGACATTTTTTAGACAAATTCGAGTCTGAAATCTGAAATCTAAAATCTGAAATCTAAAAAAATGACAGAAGATTTGAAATTAAAAGGAGGACAGCCAGTGGCTGTCAGGTATTTTTTTTCGAATTGATGTTTAAAACTAAAAGAGAATGACTGAAGGTAACTTCGTAGATTACGTTAAGATTTATGTTTCTTCCGGAAAAGGAGGGAAAGGCTCAACGCATTTACATAGAGAGAAATTTATTGAAAAAGGTGGTCCAGACGGTGGAGATGGCGGACGTGGCGGACACGTTTATTTAGTTGGAAACAAAGGGCTTTGGACATTGTTCCACTTAAAATTCGCAAAGCACGTTAAAGCCGGTCACGGGGGCGACGGAGGAAGCGCAAGAAGTACCGGTGCTGACGGAGAAGACAAATACATTGAGGTTCCATTGGGAACTGTGGTTCGAGATAAAGAAACGAACGAAATTTTGTTCGAAATTACTGAAGAGGGAGAAAAAAGAATCGTGGCAAAAGGCGGAAAAGGTGGTTTAGGAAACTGGCACTTTAGAAGTTCTACAAACCAAACGCCAAGATATTCGCAACCTGGAATGCCGGCCAATGAAATCGACGTAATCTTAGAACTTAAAGTTTTGGCAGACGTTGGTTTGGTAGGTTTTCCAAATGCTGGAAAATCAACTTTGCTTTCTGTTTTAACTTCGGCGAAGCCAAAAATTGCAGATTATCCGTTTACAACTTTAAAACCAAATCTTGGAATTGTAGCTTACAGAGATTTCCAGTCGTTTGTGATGGCTGATATTCCTGGAATTATTGAAGGTGCTGCAGAAGGAAAAGGTCTTGGGCATTATTTCTTGAGACACATTGAAAGAAATTCGGTTTTACTGTTCCTGATTCCTGCGGACGCTGACGATATCAAAAAAGAATATGAGATTTTATTAGATGAATTACGCCGTTACAATCCAGAAATTTTGGATAAAGAGCGTTTCATCGTAATTTCAAAATCAGATATGTTAGACGAAGAATTGCAAAAAGAAATGAAAGCGCAATTAGACTCAGAATTTAAAGGAATGAAATATCACTTTATTTCGTCTATTGCCAATCAGGGTTTGGTCGAATTGAAAGACAAACTTTGGGAAATGCTTAATTCTGAAGAAAATCAAATTTAATATAAAATTAGATTGTAATATCAGACCTAACAGGTTTTCAAAACCTGTTAGGTCTTTGTTTTTTTTGAAAAATCCTCGCTAAGCGCGAATCTTTTCGTGTGATAATATATGAACAGAAATTATAAATTTCATAATCCAGAAGAATTACGTAGTAATCTCGTAGTTTGATGAACGCTCGATGATCTAAAAACTTGTTTTTTGTGTTAAAAAGAAATCTGTAGGATCAATATTTAAGATTTTGCCAATTTCAATTAATTTATAAACACTGATGTCTATTACGCTTCTCTCAATTTTGCTGTAATGAGTCTGCGTCATTGAAAGCTGTGCAGCCATATATTCCTGGGTGTAGTTTTTTTGACTACGCTTTCCATAAATATTCTTATATACTGATTTATTCATTTTGCTTAAATAATTTTTAGTGTAAACTTTAGAGCGATGCAATTATGTAAAATGTTTTAATGGCATTATAAATTTTTTTTTATTTAGTTATGTGATGCATACGGTTGTTGTCATAAAGTGTGTAATATTGTTATGCTTTTATAATTAGATAATGCGCATGTTCTACTTCTATCAGCAACTGTTTTTAGTATTAAAAAATAATAATTATTAATCTAAGTTGACAAGATGAAATTAAAAAAGTTTAAATTAAGTTTGTTTTTAGTGATTGTAATCGCAATTGGGAGTTGTTCAGAAGAAACTTCAATTTCTGAGCCTAAAATTGAAAAAGTAACTTTTATTGATGTAACTGCTCCAACAGGCAGTTCTGTGTCATCAAAAAAAGGTTGGTGGGTAATTGCTGATTGGGATTTTGGTAGAGAAAGTAGACAATGTAAAAGTGGCTTTGGTATTTGCCATTGGGATTGGTTTCCAGGTTGGGATCGCGCCACAACTCCTCTTAAAGAAGGTAAAATTAGAACTCCTATATTGTTTGATGATGCCTTGGGAAAACATTATGTTGAATTTATTTTAGAAAAAGATTCTGCTAAAGAAGATTTTTTAACTATTGACAATGATTTATCGATGGACGTTACGATAGATAAAGAAACTGAAGTAATAACTTTCGGAGCTGGTGAATATGAATATGATGCTTCTTTGGGTGAAAATGGTGGGTATAGAGTAACTGCAAAATAAATCTATATAAATGGCAAAATTAATTTTGACTGCATTTCTATTAATTTGTTTAAATAGTTTTTCACAAACTAGTAAAACAAAAAAAGTATCTATTAAAAATGTTCATTATTTGAGCGAAGCAAGTAATTTTTCTGAGGATAATATTCTTTTAGCAAATGTTAAATTATATAAGATAGATAATGTTTCATTGTTGCAGATGATTGAAAAATCTACAAAAAAACTTAAAATTGTTTTATTTTATGGCTATTGGTGTACTCCTTGCAGAGAGATGTTGCCGAAACTAATTGAACTTGCAGAAAAGAATAAGGACAATATCGATTTATTTGTAATTACTGGCGAACAAGATGAGCGATTTGAAAAAGTTTTCAGTTATTTAAAACAATTAAATTTGAATAATCCAAGTTTTATTATAGATACCAAGAAATATGGTAATGAAAAAGAACCATTTATCAGAACTGAAAAATTAATTCAAGAAATATGTAAAGATTGTGATTATAAAAAAATGGGTTTTCCAAGTTTTATAATATATAACAAACAAAATAAAATGATTTTTGATGCTACTTATGAAAATACAAATGAGTATAATTATGATCAAATAGAATTAAATTTACGTAATTAATTGACTTGAATTATTAATTTGCGAGGCTGTCTATATTATAGACAGCCTTTTTTAGTGCTAAAGTCAACTTCTTTCATAAAAAAGATTTTTTTACTTATAAAGTAAATTCTCATTGAATACTGAATATCGCCACTGCTATTCTTAGAGTAATTGCCAATGCTCTGCTTTATGCATTTTTTAATGATTAAGTTCGCACTAGCGAACTTTTTTAAAGCAAAAAAAAACCGCCAGTTTTAAAGCTGACGGTTTTTGTTTTTACAGAAGAATCGTCTTCTTATAAGTTGAAGTTTTTCGAAATTCCGATATTTACCGTTTTTCCAAAATTAAAATCAAAATTATTTTGTTTTATGTCAGCATCGCTATCTTTCAATGAACTGTAACCAACTCCTCCGATAGAGAAATTTAAACCGAAGCTGTTTTTGAAATTAATGAAAAGAGCGGGCGTAAAACCAACATACATCCCCTTAGCATCGGATGTTGTAACACTTCCAGATTCTGATTTTAGTTTTTGATATCCTAAACCAAAATCTCCATACACTGCAAACGCTCCGCCTAGTGATTGCGCATAACGTACAAAGGGACCTACTTTAAATTCATTTGTCTTAGATTCTGGTGATCCCGTTGTCTCTGATTTTCCGTTCCCGATGGATGCGTTCAGACCTGCCGTCCAGTTGTCAGTAAATTGATATCCTACTGTCGGAGAAAATTCAAAACTATTAGACTTCGTTTCAGAACCTCCAGCAAATTCTGTTTTTTCTGAGCTCAGTCCAATGTTTCCACCGACTAAAAGCGTCCCTTTCTGAGCGTTCGCCATTCCAAAAAACGCCAATGTGGCAACTAAAAATGTTTTTTTCATCGTATAAAAATTAAAATTAACCACAAAAATATATTTTTATTTCAATAAATCTAATAAATGTTATTTATTTTTATTATAAATATTTTAGGTGTTAAATTTGATTATCTGTTCAATGTGTGTGTTTAATAAAAAAATATGTTTTATTTTCAAATACTTCAATTTATAAAATTCTTAAAATTCGTTAAAATCATCCGTCTTATTTGGTTTAAAACGATTTGAGAATAATCAAAAAATATAAAATGGCTATATTCGCAAGGCGAAATTTTATGTCCATAAATTTTAACCAATTGTATTGGGGCGTCCAATTAGCAATTCAAATAAACTATCTAAATTTTCACCACATGAAAAAAGTAATTTTATCTTTTATCGTGGCTATTATGCTTGTTCCGGCGAGCGTAAAAGCTGATGAAGGAATGTGGTTCTTGATGTTCATCGAACGTTTGAACCACCGCGATATGCAAAAAATGGGTCTTCAGTTGACTTCTGAAGAAATTTACAGCATCAACCACTCAAGTATTAAGGACGCGATTGTTCAATTTAATGGAGGTTGTACTGCAGAAATTGTTTCAAACCAAGGTCTTGTTTTAACAAATCACCACTGTGGTTATGACGCAATTGCTGAAGTTTCTACGCCAGAAGCAAATTATTTGAGAGATGGTTTTTGGGCAAAAGACAATAAAGCCGAGATTAAACCAAGCTCACTTTATGTTCGTTTTTTCGTAAGAATGGATGACGTTTCAAAAAGAATTTTGGCGAAATTAACGCCTTCAATGACTGAAGCAGAAAGAAATAAAGCGATTCAGCAAGAAAGCGCGTTGATTGAAAAAGAAAATAATGAAGGTGGAAAATATACTGTTTCTGTTCGTTCTTTCTTCCAAAACAATGAGTTTTACTATTTTGTTTACCAAGATTTTAAAGACGTTCGTTTGGTGGGAACTCCGCCAGAAAGCGTTGGAAAATTTGGTGGAGACACTGACAACTGGGAGTGGCCACGTCACACAGGAGATTTCTCAATGTTTAGAGTTTACGCTGACAAAGACGGAAATCCTGCTGAATATTCTGAAAACAACGTTCCATTGAAACCAAAACACCACTTGCCAATCAGCTTAAAAGGTGTTCAGGAAAATGATTTTGCAATGATTTTAGGTTACCCAGGAAGAACAAACCGTTGGATGCCAGCTGGTGGAATTGAGCAAAACGTGAAGTTTGCTTATCCTGCTTGGGTTGAAGGTTCAAAAACAGGGATGGACGCGATGAAAGTTCACATGGACAAAAGCGACCAAGTGCGTTTAAATTATGCTTCAAAATATGCTTCTGTTGCAAATTACTGGAAAAACCGTCAAGGAATGATTGATGCTTTGACCAAATTTAAAACAGCTGATACAAAAGCAAAAGCGGAAGCAGAGTTCAATAAATGGGCTAACAAAGCAGAAAATAAAGCAAAATATGGCGACGTTGTTGCAACGATTAACAAATTTTATGCTGCGACAAACGAAAAATCAAGACACGATAACTATTTGACTTCTGTGTTGAGAAATAGTACTTTTGGTGCTGGTCCGGCGACTATCGGTCAAGGAATCGAATATTATGTGGCTCAAAATGATGCTAAAAAAGCAGAAGTTTTGCCGAAATTACAAGAGCAAATCAATGCTGGTTTTGAAGGAATGTATCTTCCGTTAGAAAGAGATGTTTTGATTGCAGAATTGAATTTGTACAACAAAAAATCGGGATATCCAGTTGCACCTTACGTAGCAGAATTGGCTAAAACAAACAATGGTGATTTCACTAAATTTGTTGATGAAGCTTTGGCTACGAGTGTTTTTGCTTCAAAAGAAAAAGCAGAAGCTTTCCTTAAAAATCCAAATGCTGAGCAATTAAAAGAAGATAAATTGTACCAACTTTCTTCTAGCTTGTTGACAACTTACAGAGCGAAATCTGAGGAATTGACGAAATTGGATAACGATTATCAAAAGTCTTTCCGTCTTTTAGTAGAAGGTTTGAGAGAATCAAAATTGAACAAAATCCAGTATCCAGATGCAAATTCAACGTTGCGTTTGACTTACGGAAAAGTTCGTTCTTTGCCTTCTGACAAAAGAAACGATGCGAAAATCAATAACTACACGACACTTCAAGGTGCTGTAAAAAAATACAAGCCAAACGACCAAGAATTTGACATGCCAAAAAGGTTGATTGAATTGAACGAGAAAAAAGATTTTGGTCAATACGCTGATAAAGCAGGATACATGCCAGTAAACTTTTTGACTGACAATGATATCACAGGTGGAAACTCAGGTTCGCCAGTTTTGAATGGTAAAGGAGAATTAATCGGGGTTGCATTTGACGGAAACATCGAGGCAATGGCTGGTGACGTTATCTTTGACCCAAAATTACAAAGAACCATCAACGTTGACATTCGTTATGTTTTGTTTATCATCGACAAATACGCTGGTGCAAAACACATCGTTGACGAAATGACAATCGTAAAATAATTTAGTATAAATTATTAGTTCAAATTTATATTTTGAAAATCCGTTTCGGGAAACTGAAACGGATTTTTTTTGTGAAGTTATTTTGTATAGAAAACAGTTATATTTGTAAAAAAAATTATGAAGAAAAATCTTCTTTTATTCGCCTTGTTTTATTCTTCCTTTTGTTTTTCTCAAAATGAAACCACGCAAACTTTTAAGTCAAACAATGAAACTTTTAATTATAAAGAGCTAGATTATTCTAAGTATGGAGTCGTACAATTTTTTGTGTATTTTTATGAAAATAATGAACAAAATACTAATATTTATAAGAATGCAATTAGTTGCTTAAATAAGGAATACAATATTTATCATACTTTTTATTACTTTGTGGAAATTCCTAAAGGACATACAGAGTTAGAAAAAGAAATTATCTTTGCGGATTTTATGAAGCAAATAACAATGAAACGTAATTTTGATTCAGATAATATTTACATTAATTTCGATATTAATTACTCTAGAAAATATCTCGAAGATTTGCAAAATAGTAATAGTAAGAATAAAATTAAGCGTATTGTCATCGAGTTAACGCCGAAAACTGTATGCAGAACGTTGCACATCGATAGAAATTAGTAAAAATTTTATTCCTTAATTTTTATTCTAATTCCCTTCGTGTGACTAGAAAATTCAGGTGCATACATGCTTTGAATTGTAGTAATTCCGTTTGAGAAATCGCCTAAATTATTTACTCGGATGTCATATTCTAAAACGAATTTTCCTTTTTTAATTCTGTCGAAAAAAAAGTGTGTTGCCACATCTTTTGTGCTTTGGTAATAACCCAATCCGTCTTGCCATTTGTATTTTGAAAGCACATCAATTGGTTCAAAGCAAGAAGCTCTCATATCTTTTAAATGCACGAATTCCATATCTTCTTTCGTAGAAATTACCAATCTCACGGTTACTAAATCGCCAATTTTCAATGACTTTTCTGAAGTGATTCTTTGCAATTGATTTCCTTCTGAAGTTGTTGCTTTTAAATACAATTCCTTCTCAATCGTCATCGGACCTTCTTGACTTGATTTTATTTTGTCAAGTTCTTCAAAATATTGCCAGTAAAAACCTCCAAATCCGGGAACTTCAGATTTATTATTGATTGAAACTGTTGCCATTTCTTTGGTAATTTCATCTGATTTCCAATTCATCTTGATATAACCAGTTCCGGCTTCTTTTTCATTTTCTGAAAGCTTTTTGGTTACTATTTTTTCATCTCCTAATTTGATAACGGTTTTGTCTTTGACAGAAATCCAATCATTTCCTTGCATCAATAAAGCGTAAACAGCTTCGGTAGTTGCTTTTGTTGTAGGCCAATTTTTGTTCTGTTTATTTTTCAATAACCAAACTTTCATAGCATCAACTGATTTTTTGTCGTTCTCAATTTCGGCGAAAGCCTCGATTAACAAAGCTTGCGTTTCAATTGGCGCTTGGTACCAATGCCATCCCGCTTTGTTTTCAATCCAGTACATTCCCCAATTTTCATTATTTGAAGAAGTTTGACGAAGACTTTCGAGAATTGTTTTAGCCGTTTCTTTTTCTCCAAAACGGCTCAAGATCAAACTCGCCAATCCTTTTTCATACAAAGAATAGTTCAGCCAATTTTCCTTGATATTGGCTGTGTATTTTTGCGTAATCGACGATGCAATTTCCGTTAAAGGATATTTTTCTAGATAAAGACTTCTTGCATACAAATAATGAAGATTGTTGTAAGGATACATCCAAATTAATTTCTGAGACTTATTATTTACCTCTGTTTTTTTATGATTCTCTAAAAATTTTTGGTCTAAAAAAGAAATGCCATTTTTGGTAATTTGGTCAAAATCGCCTGTTGCATTTTTAGATAATTTCTGCAAATGTCCCAAGCCCGAAATAATATGTCTTGTGATATATTCGCTTTCTTCGCCGTCATCAAACCAAGCAAATCCGCCGGAAGGTTTTTGCTTTTTTGTAAGTTTTTCCAAAATTGCTTTCTGCGAATCTTTCATCTTTTGCAAGTCAAAAAGCGTCGCTAGATTTTTCTTCTTTTCTTCTTCGCTCAAAGCATCAGTAATCCAAGGTGTTTCGGACAACAAAATTGATTTTAATTCTTCATTCTGTTCTAATTTTGAAATTGGCTTTTCTGATTTGTTCCAAGATTCAAAAATTGCTGCGATTTTTGGATTACTATTTAAAATTTCAGAAGCCAGCGCATTGGCATAATATCTTGCAAAGGTCTGCTCGGCACATTCGTGTTCGTATTCCATCAAATAAGGCAATGCTTGAATCGCAAGCCATGTTGGGTTTGAAGTGTATTCAAAAGTCAATTGCTGGTTTCGTAAAGTGGTTGACGTATTGTTTTTCAAGTTTTCAAACGTATATTCTTTGCTTGAATTCTCGCGAACCCAAACCGGGATACTTTCCGTAACCAGCATATTATTGGTCAAAACCGGAAGTATGTTTTCTTCACCGTCAGAAAAGTTTCCGGCTTTTGCCACAATTTTATACTGAACACCTTGCAAACCTTCGGGAACATAGATTTTCCAAGAAACAGATGTGTTTCCCTTTGCGTTCAATTGAAATGATTTGGTATTGATTGAATTCAGCATTTTTGCATCAATCGGTTCCATGGAAATGGCATCAAAAAGCTGTAACATCGCCATTCCAGATTTTGCTTCAGAAGTCATATTTGCAATTTTTGTAGTAATGGTAATCGTGTCTTTTTCACGGAGGAATCTTGGCAAATTTGGTATCACCATTATATCTTTTTGGGTAACAATTAAACTTTCAAAATATCCTGAAACTGCCTTTTTATTGTGCGCGAAGATTTGAAGTTTCCATTTTGTAAGAGCTTCTGGAGAAGTGAAGTTGAATGATAAATTTCCTTTCGAGTCGGTTTTTAGTTGTGGTAAGAAAAATGCACTTTCTGCAAGGTTTTTTCTAGTTTCAACTTTATTCAGATTTTCTAAAGAAGCAAAAGTCGTAACTATGAGTACGCCATTTTTTCCCTGTGAGCCATAAAGTTCAACTCCTTGTGATTCTTTTAAAGTAGTGATGCTAAATATGGTTGAAGGATTGATTTTAGAAAAGACCTCCAGGTTTTCGACTTTTCCGTCGATTACAATTAATGCTTTGTCTTTTTCAGTTAAACTGCCTGAACCTTTGATTACTATATAATCTTCATTTGGATTTGTATTAATTTGAACCCCAGAAACTCTTCCCGTAAGCATTTGTAAGGCGCTAGAAGGCGTGGTGATTTCATTTTCTTCAAAAAAGTAAGAGGAACCAACAGCATTCAGTTTCTTCTTAATTCCTAAGGCGCCCGTAACCACAACTTCCCCAGTGGTAACACCTTCGATTAAAGTTGCATCTATTGTGTTATCATTGATGGTGATTGAAGAGTCGTCATATCCCAAATAACTAAATATTAAAGTTTCGCCAAATAATGCTTTTATTTTATATTCGCCGTCGATATCGGTTTGTGCTCCTCTGGTTGTGCCAGCAATGTTAACTGTGGCTCCCGGTAAAGGCCCTGTAAGATCAGAAACAACGCCTGTTATATATTTTCCATTGTGTTGTGCAACTTTGTCTGTCAAGTATTTTTTATAAATCAAGACATTTTTCTCAGGGTTTACAAAATCAAAACCAAACCAATTCAAATCATTTTTTATCGGGGAGGCGTAAAAATAGGGCACGTCTTCATTCAGATTTTTAAAATAACTGTCTGTATTTCCGAAATTTAAAAAAGTTTTACTATCTGGATCATTGTCGTCGTAATTATTGAAGCTTAAATTTGTGGGCCAGGTCTGATTCGCAAATTGGTCTAAAGAAGAATCATACATATTTGCCAAAGCTTCCGATTCAATTCCTTTTTTATCGTTGTTTTGAATAGAAAATGACCAAGTTTCAATACTTCCTGGCTCAATTTTATTTCGAATGCTTTTTGTTTCAATATTTAAAGTCTCTTTAATCTCAGACAAATCAACCTCTGTGGTCATATCGAAAGTCCGATTTTCTAAAACAAAATCTGTTTCGATTTTTAAGTTATTTGGCCAATTTTTATTTATTGGAATGCGAACGATTTTTGGTTCCTTGTTTAGCTTTATTACCTTATTAAAAATCGAACCGCTATCGTAAAAAATTTCAACGTTTATATACAATAACGGAAAAGAAGAAGATAATTTTAAGTCTAAAAAACCATCCTTTTTTGGATTTTTATTAAGTATGTCAAGATTAAACAACTGTTTGTCTGGTGCGATATTTTCTTTTTTGTTGTAAATTTTAAAATAATTTGTCGTTTCAATCTCTTTACCTGCGCTATCTTTTGCTTTAAAAAATAGTTTATAGTTTCCAGATTCGAATTTTTTAAGATCATCTAATATAATTTTTTTGTCTTTTTCAGTATTGATAGTTTTAGAAAAAACCAATTTCTGATTCGTCCATTTTGTGATTTCATTTTCATTAAAGTAAGGCTCATACGGAAACAATTTTATAAAATCTTCTTCAGAAATTGTTTGGATATCTGGAGCATTCCAAGCACGCGAACCCAAAATTCGATCGGGAGCTTTAAGTTTATAAATTTTCACCTCGCCAATAACAGGTGTAAAATAGCCGTTAAATTTGTACTCGTTAATGAAATTGTTTGGTTATCTGATACTTCAACAATTTCTTTGGTCTTAGTGGCCAACACCAAATTATAATTTCCAACCTTAACTTTGATGTTATTTTTTCTAGTTTCTCCATCGATATCCGTTATCTGAACATTGATGAAATATTCAAAAACAGTGGTTTCATCCTCATCGATTACTCGTGCGGTGCTTGCGGTAAAATCAATTTCAAAATTTCCGTCTTTATCTGTAACTAAATTTTTGTTAGAAATAGTGTAGTCGTCATTTTCATCATAATATTTGTTAGAATTCTTATTACTTTGAATTATGTTTCTGCTGATACTGTAAGTCATTTTAGCATCTGAAATTGCTGAGCCAGCAAATGCCATGGCTTTGCCTTTGACTTTTATTTTCTGGCCAATTACAAAATTCTCTTTCACAGGTTCAAAAACGATTTCGAATTTTGGTCTTTTGTATTCTTCTACTAAAAAATAATTGGTACCAGTCTGGAAATGATCTAATTTATCCCAAAACGGATGTGATTCTGTTTCTTTTTCATAACGGTCATCACTTTTATAATCATCATCTTCCGCAGCAAAAATTGTAAAATTACCGGTCAAGCTATTTTTTGGAATTGTAAATTCACCTGTTATGGAGCCAAATTCATTAGTTTTTAATCGTGCGCTATATATTTCATCACCATTTGTATTTTCTGCTATAATCCTCACATACACATTTGGTACAACGGCTGTCTTATTTTCAATATTTTGTATTAAAATTCCTTTGAAGAAAACGTTTTGGCCGGGTCTATAAATGGCTCGATCAGTAAATAGATTTACTCTTGCTATCATTTTTTCTTCTTTGGCCGATTTTATTTCATATCTATAATTGTAAAAATTTTCGGTGATAGTGTCATTTTTATGAATGAGTTGTAACTTTATATTTTTCTTGTTACTTATTAGATCCGTCATTGCATAGCCGTTGAAATCAGTCTTTAAAACTTTATTTTCGATAGTTATGTTAGCGTCTTCAACCGGTTTTCCTGTTTTTCTATTTAAAACTTGAAAACGCAACGTGTTTTGTAAATTTGAATATGAAACCATCAAATCAGAAGCGTTTAAAACCGTATAAGCGACAGCAGATTCTTGATTTATGCTATCTTTTGAAAGAGATGTCAGCATCAAATATTTTCCTTTTTCTAATGCGGGAAGAATAATTTCTGTAGTGTGTTGTAGATAATCTTTTTTGTTTGGCAGCACCCGTTCAAAAGTTAAGTACGGCTTTTGTCTCCTTGCCAAATCCATAGAAAGGCTATCAGTATATTTTTTTTGTTCACTATAGTTATTTTCGTATTTATCAAAAATAATAGTACTCGGAATTTTGTATAATGAACCATAAATGGTATCAATATTTTTATAATTAACTAAAGCTCTACTGGGTTGGTTTGGAATAATATTTTCTTCAGTTTTTATGTAAATTTGTTTTTGCAATATAGAGAGTTTTAGTTGCTTCGCCTGGCGACTTGAACGTTCGTGATTTGAAGCTATGATTGTATCTGCAAGTGCAAGTGCCTTTACTTTATAATCATTAAAAGGGTCAGCTTCGTTAGAAGAATTACTATAAGCTTTCGCTATTTCTATTTGAAAATCTGATTTATAGCTTTGAAATTTCGTTGCAAAATTTTTAAGAGAAGACAAGTATTTCTCTTCATATAAAGACAAATAATGAATTGTTTTAATCCTTTTTAAAATTGTTTGAGCCAACGCGTAATCATTATTTTTTGAACTATAATCTTTTTCAAGTGTTTGGTAAATTGACAATTTTTTAAAAAGAATAGTGCCGCGAATGCTGTCTAAATTTAGCCTCTGAAATTTATCGGTGTCTGAATAGATTTCTTTGAAATTTCGTTGAACAAAATTATATTCTTTAAAATATTCACCCTCGTTGTTAAAATTATTTATATGACTTGACGCCAAGAAATCGTATAACGAAATATTTAAATCATTTCCATTTATTCCAAAATTTAAAAGAACTTCGAAATTTTTTAAAGGAGTGTTTAGTAAAAGCTGAGTGTCTTTGATGCTTTCCTCAGAAGCTTTATTGATCTCTCTGGCAAAGTCAGATTCAGACCATGTTCTGAAATCAGGATTGTAAATTGTATCGGTGCTTATTGTTTTTAATAAAGTATAACGATTTTTTGAGTAATAATCATAGAGAATTTTTCTATAGATATAATTGAAAATCGATTTGCTGATGCCATTTTGTTCCTTAATTTCGGTTTGAAGATTAGTGATTATTTTAAATTGAGCGTCTTCTTCAAGAATTTGTAAGTACTTTGACTGATAAATAAAAGTTCGTATCATTTCAAGTTCGCTCTTGTTTCTTCTGGCTTTACGATAAATCTTGTTTACTTCTTTAGAAGCATTTTTTGTTTTACCATCATACTCATAGTTATAAACTTTCTTCCAATTCCTCTCGAAATTTTGAGAAAAACCAGCAACAGAAATCAATAAAATAATAAATAGTAAAACTTTTTTCATAAGAACATATTTAATTATAAGGAGTATAATTTTCAACAAAAGGTTGGGAAGAAATTTGAATTTCTTACAAATTTTTTCCCCTTACAATATAAAGCAATTTTTTTCACAACGAATGATTTTAAATACAGGCATTATTTTTGACTGAATTTAGTACTTTTGACAAAACCAAAAGCAGAAAAAATCCTTACATGAAATTATTCACAATTTTGATTTTCTTCTTTACGATTTCTATTTCGGCGCAAAACCAGTTTGATAAGGCAGAAAAGCTTTTTGAACAAGGAAATTACGCCAAAGCAAAGCCTATTTTTGAATCAGTTCTAATTCAGAATCCAAAAGATTTGAAAGCATTGGAATTTTTGGGAGATATTGAATGTTATCAATTAAACTGGGATACTGCTTTAACGTATTATGAGCGACTGAAAACCGTAAAACCGACCGAAGCCAATTATTTTTATAAATATGGTGGCGCACTTGGAATGAAGGCAAAAGAAAGCAATAAATTCAAGGCTTTGGGAATGATTGATGAAGTGGAAGAATCTTTTGTAAAAGCCATAAAATTAGATTCAAAACACATTGGCGCACGTTGGGCGTTAGTAGAATTATATCTTCAATTGCCAGCAATCGTTGGCGGAAGCGAAAACAAAGCACAAAAATACGCATCAGAATTATTGAAAATTTCTGCTGTTGATGGTTATCTTTCAAAAGGCCATATCGCAGAATATTTTAAAAGATATACTGAAGCTGAAAAAAATTATAAAAAGGCAGTGGAAATTGGAGGTTCAAAAACAACTTACCAAAAACTAGCTGATTTGTATAAAAATAAAATGAAACAACCAGAAAAAGCAAAAGCCACACTGGAAGAATTTACAGAAAAAAGCAAAACATAAAAATAATAATTCGGCAGTTTAAACGCTTTTGACTTTTAGACTTTCGACTTTTGACTAAAAAAAATGAGAACACATTTCATTGCCATTGGCGGCAGCGCGATGCATAATTTGGCGCTGGCATTACACAATAAAGGATATAAAGTTACCGGAAGCGACGACGCAATTTTTGAACCTTCAAAAACACGTTTAGAGAAAAAAGGATTGTTGCCTGAAGAATTAGGCTGGTTTCCTGAGAAAATCACTTCAGATATCGAATCGGTAATCCTTGGAATGCACGCCAAAGCGGATAATCCAGAATTGTTAAAAGCACAAGAATTAGGCTTGAAAATTTATTCGTATCCAGAGTTCTTATACGAGCAATCGAAAAATAAAACGCGTGTTGTCATTGGTGGTTCCCACGGTAAAACTACTATTACTTCGATGATTTTGCATGTGATGCATTACCATAATATCAATGTGGATTACATGGTTGGCGCGCAATTGGAAGGTTTTGACACGATGGTTCATTTGACTGAAGAAAATGATTTTATCGTTTTGGAAGGAGATGAATATTTGTCTTCTCCGATGGACAGACGGCCGAAATTTCATTTGTATCAGCCAAATATCGCCTTAATTTCTGGAATTGCTTGGGATCATATCAATGTATTTCCAACGTATGAAAATTATGTAGAGCAATTTGAGATTTTCATCCAAAAGATTACAAACGGAGGAATTTTGGTTTACAACGAAGATGATTCTGAAGTGAAAAGAGTGGCTGAAGCTTCCACAAATCCAATCAGAAGAATTCCATATTCCACTCCAAAATATTCTGTTGAAAACGGAACAACATTGTTAGAAACTCCAGAAGGAGCAATGCCAATCGAAGTTTTTGGAGCGCACAATTTAAATAATTTGGCTGGAGCCAAATGGATTTGCCAAAATATGGGCGTTGATGAAGCTGATTTTTATGAAGCAATTGCAAGTTTCAAAGGTGCTTCAAAACGACTAGAAAAAATTGCTGAAAATAAAAATAATGTAGCTTATAAAGATTTTGCGCATTCGCCAAGCAAAGTTGCCGCAACAACAAAAGCTGTGAAAGAACAATATCCAGACCGTCAATTAATTGCTTGTTTGGAATTGCATACTTACAGCAGTTTGAACGCAGAATTTTTAAAAGAATACGAAGGAGCACTTGACTCGGCAGATGTTGCCGTAGTTTTTTATTCTCCGGATGCGGTTAAAATCAAGCAATTGGAAGAAGTAAGTTACGAACAAATTGCAAAAGCTTTCAACCGCGGAGATCTGGTGATTTATACAAATCCGGCTGCGTTCAAAGAATATTTATACCATTTAAAATTTGATACCGAGAAAATTGCCTTGCTGTTAATGAGCTCTGGGAATTATGGCGGATTGAATTTTGATGAAGTAAAAACGCTATTCAATTAGCGGATTATTTAATTAGCGAATTAGAGACATTCAAAGATCGCTAATTCGCTAATTTTAAAATTTGCTTATTTTTTAAACCGGTAATGTCCGGTCAAGTCATATTTAAAAAGGCAATCTTCTAAAACTTGTCCGGCGCCAACATTGTGAACGATTAAATTTCGTTTGCCGTCAGCTGTTTTTTTATTGGTCACGATTCCGATGTGAGGTAATTTTCCGTTGATTTTCCACGTAACCAAATCACCTGTTTTATAATCAGAAGCTTTTTCTGAAGCGCCTAAACTTTGTCCGAATCTTGTGAAATACACTTGCAAATTCGGAACTCTTCTGTGGTCAATGTTAGTATCTGGCTTTTTCAATCCCCAGGTTTTTGGATATTTTGAAAAGTTAGCTTTCATGTCTTCGTGAACTTCTTTTTGCAAATCAATCCCGAGTTTTCGGTAAGCTCGAATCACAACATCCGTGCAAACGCCTTTATCTTTTGGCACGTCACCATTTGGATATTTTATAGAAAAATATTTCGGGTCATATTCCACTTTGTCTTTGGTTAATGAAATTGCTGCGTCAGAAAGTTTATCATAAAAAGTTTTTTCAACTTTTACGGATGAAATTCCGAGAAAAAATAACAAAATGTAAATTGATTTCATATCTTAGATTTGATATTCAAACGAATAATACTGTAAGAAAATTATAAACCAATCAAAAAAAATAGTTGCCAAATGGAAGAAAATACTCCTTTTTCGATAAAATATTGGGCGGAAGACGACAAACCTCGTGAGAAATTAATGCTCAAAGGAAAGTCCGTTTTAAGCGATGCCGAATTGATTGCCATCTTAATTGGTTCAGGAAATCGGGACGAAAGCGCTGTTGATTTAAGCAAAAGAATCCTTGCAAGCGTGGAGAATTTAAACGCTTTGGGAAAAATGTCACTCCAGCAATTAACAACTTTCAAAGGAATTGGCGAAGCCAAAGCCATTTCCATCATCGCCGCAATGGAATTAGGACGAAGACGTCGTTCTGAAGAAACCGTTGAACTTACAAAAATCACTTCCAGCAGAATCGCTTTCGAAATTATGCAACCAATAATCGGAGAATTGGCTCACGAAGAATTTTGGATTTTATACCTAAATAATTCGAATAAAGTAATCTACAAATCGCAATTAAGCAAAGGTGGCATTACGGGAACGGTCGTTGATATTCGACTGGTTTTTAAAGTGGCTTTGGAACAAAACGCCACCGGAATTATTTTAAGTCATAATCATCCTTCGGGAGTTTTAGTCGCTAGTGATCCGGACAAACAGATTACTAAAAAACTAAAAATGGCAGGAGATAACCTTGATATTAAAGTTTTAGATCATATTATTGTAACTGAAAATGGCTATTATAGTTTTGCGGATGAAGGGATTTTATAAGCTTTGATTAACACATTTTTACAGAGTAATTGCTATCTTGCAAGCTCTTGTAAAAAAGAAATTAGATATGATTTATACTCAAAATGTCACTTTTTCATATGCTGGAAAAGTGAATTTTGCTTTTCCAGATATTCGAACTGAAAGTGGGGAAACGCTTTTAATCACGGGTGGTTCTGGAAAAGGAAAAACAACGTTACTGCATTTGCTTGGTGGTTTGCTTCGCCCAAAATCTGGAACAATTTCCATCGGAGAAACTGAAATTTCGAAACTTTCTGAAAAGCAATTAGACCAGTTCAGAGGGAAAAATATCGGGCTCGTTTTACAACAGTCTCACTTCGTGGAAGCGTTTTCTGTTTTAGAAAACATTTCAATGGCTTCTTGGCTGGCAACCGGAAAAAAATCTGAAGAAAAGGCAAAATCACTTTTAAAACAATTGGATTTAGAAGACCAAATGCACAAATTGACTTCACAATTAAGTATTGGTCAACAGCAAAGAGTTTCAATTGCAAGAGCTTTAATTAATGAACCAAAACTACTTTTAGCAGACGAACCAACATCAAGTTTGGACGACGAAAATGCGTTTAAAGTGGCAGATTTGTTGAGTAATTTATCCAAAGAATATAAAGCTTCATTGATAGTTGTAACGCACGACCAAAGATTAAAAGACCGATTTTCTAACCAAATTTCTTTATAATGATAGCAAAATTAGCTTGGAAAAACATTTGGTTTAAACCTTTGAATACCGTTTTAAGCGTTATTTTATTGACTGCAAGTGTGGCAATTATTTCGCTTTTAATTTTATTGCAAGAACAATTTGAAAAACAATTTTCGAGCAATATCGATGGCGTTGACGTTGTTTTAGGAGCGCAAGGAAGCCCGTTGCAATTGATACTTTCTTCGGTTTATCAAGTCGATGCGCCAACCGGAAATATCAGTTATGACGATGCAAAAGTGTGGATGAAACATCCGTTTGTGAAGTCAGCGATTCCTTTGGCTTTTGGCGATAATTACCGCGGTTTTAAAATTGTGGGAACGACTCCAGAATATTTGGAGAAATTTGGAGCAAAAGTAACTTCCGGAAAAATCTTCAATAAAAATTTAGAAGTTGTCGTTGGAAGTGAAATTGCAAAAAAGCTTAATATAAAAGTAGGCGACAAATTTTTCGGTTCCCACGGCGATGCTGCTGAAGGTGAAGTTCATGAGGAATTTGAATACACCGTGTCTGGAATTGCCAGCCAAACCGGAAAAGTCGTTGATAATTTGATTCTGTCAAACGTTCAAAGTGTTTGGCAAATGCATGATCACGAACAAGAACATTCTGAAGCGGAAGAAAATCCGGACCACGGCGAAGAAGGACATATTCACTTTGAAGGTGACGAACACGAACATCACGAACACGATTCGCACAATCACGAAGAGCAAGCAATAGTTTCTGAAAACGGAAAAGAAATTACGGCAGTTTTGATCAAATTCAAGAATAAAATGGGTTTTGTGACTTGGCCAAGATTAGTGGCGCAAAACACAAAAATGCAAGCAGCTTCGCCAGCGGTTGAAATCAATCGACTTTTTTCTTTATTTGGAATTGGTCTTGAAGCCTTGCAATATCTGGCTTACGGAATTATGCTGATTTCCGGAATCAGTATTTTTATTGCTTTGTATAATACTTTAAAGGAACGAAAATACGAATTTGCTTTGTTGCGAGTTTCCGGAGCAAGCCGTTCGCAATTGCTTAGTTTGGTGCTTTTTGAAAGTATTTTGCTTTGCGTTACCGGATTTATTTTTGGCACCATTGTTGGGAGAATTGCACTGTTTTTCATTTCGTCCACAACTGATGAACAATATAAAATGACCTTTGATCCGTTTGCTTTTGTAATTGAGAAAGAGGGAATTTTATTTATAGTTACTATCTTTGTTGGAATCGTAGCAGCATTGATTCCTGCTATAAAAGCATACCGATTAAATATTTCAAAAACTTTAGCAAATGCGTAAAATATATTATTTATTAGGAGGGATTTTTGTTCTTTTCCTAACTTTAAAAATCAATAATTCTTCGGATGAGACAACTCCAACGGAAATTCAAACTGCAGGATTTGCTCCAGATTTTAGCAAAAGTACATTGCTTGAAAAAAGATCTTTTGTAGCTGTTGATACTTTAAATTGGAAGCTTTTGGGAATGATCAAATTCGTAAAAAAGCAACATAAAGATTATCCGGAAGGCGTGATGTTTCCCATCATAAATTCTACGTTAAAAGCGAAGAATAAAAAGCGAATTGCGATGTCTGGGTTTATTGTTCCGATAGATAACACGACTTATGCGCTGAGCAAAAATGTTTTTGCATCTTGTTTTTTCTGCGGTCAAGCGGGTCCCGAAACCATTATGGGAATTAAATTTAAAGGCGCAACGCCAAAGTTAAAAACAGATCAATATGTAACTTTAGAAGGAAATTTCAGAGTCAATGAAAATGACATCGAAGACTGGATTTACCATGTGGATGATGCCGTAATCGTAAAAGGAAAGTAATGTTAAAAACAAAAATTTCAGACGTATTTTTTGATTTAGATCACACACTTTGGGACTTTGAAAAAAATTCGGCATTGGCATTTGAAACCATTTTAAAAAAACACGGAATTCGAGTAGATGTTGCAGAATTTGTGGCAAAATATGTTCCGGTTAATTCAAGATATTGGAAGCTGTATCAAGATGATCAAGTCACGCAAGAACAGCTTCGTTATGGAAGATTAAAAGATGTTTTTGATACGATTAATTATGAAATTAGTGACGAAACAATTCATCTTTTAGCAGAAGAATACATTCATTACTTGCCTCAATACAACCATCTTTTTGAAGGAACGATTGAGCTTTTGAATTATTTAAAACCAAAATATAAGTTGCACATTATCACGAATGGTTTTAACCAAATTCAATTTAATAAATTGAAAAATTCCAACATTGCACATTATTTTGAAACGGTTACCAATTCTGAAAATGCAGGTTTTAAAAAACCGAATCCGCAGATTTTTCATTATGCTCTAGAAATTTCGAAATCAAATAAAGAAACCAGCGTAATGATTGGTGACAATTTTGAAGCAGATATTGAAGGAGCTTTAAACGTGGGAATTGACGCAATTATGTTTAACGAACACAATATTGAAGTTGCAGAAGACATAAAGCAAGTGAATAATTTACTAGCTTTGAAAAATTATTTATAGAAAATGAAAAAAATTATAGCGCTCTTTTTATTACTTTCAAGCGGATTGGTTTCTGCTCAAGATAACTTAAACGATTATCAATATGTAATCGTTCCTGTGAAATTTGATTTTTTATCATCAGAAAACCTTTATAGATTAAGTACAATTGCCAAACTTAATCTTACCAAATTAGGATTTAAAGTTTTTTACTCAAATGAGCAACTTCCAACTGAAGCATCGAGCGATCGTTGTGATAAACTCTATCTTAACATCGAAAAAAAACCTGCTTTGTTGCAAACAAAACTGGTTCTGGTTTTAAAAGACTGTCAAAATAAAGTGATTTTTGAAGGAGAAGAAGGAAAAAGTAGAGAAAAAGAACTTGCGGTCGCTTTTCCGGAAGCACTAGATAAAGCTTTTGTTTCGTTAAGACAAAAGGGTTATGCTTACAACGGAAAAGTTTTAACATCTGTGGTTGTTAGCAATAATTCAACATCATCGGTAAAAGAAGTCGTAAAGACGCAACCTGTTTCTTCACCAAAAATTGAAGAATCTGCTGATTATCTTTTTGCGCAACCAATCGCAAACGGATATCAATTAGTTGACAAAACGCCGAAAATAGTTTTAAAAATCTACAAAACATCACAGCCAGATTATTTCACAGCTCAAGGCGACGGAATCAATGGCGCATTGCTTAAAAAGAATGGCGAATGGGTTCTGGAATACTATAAAAATGACCAGCCAGTTTCAGAAAAACTCTTGATTAAATTTTAATAACCATATTTATCTTTCCAGCGATTTTTCAAGAATTCTCTTGTAGAAGCCTCTCTCGAATTATTTCCAGGAACATAAAAAGCAGTACTTTTAATTTCGTCGGGTAAAAACTCTTGCTCGGCGAAATTATTCTGATAATCGTGCGAATATTTATAATCTTCACCGTATCCCAATTCCTTCATTAATTTTGTCGGCGCATTTCTCAAATGTATCGGAACCGGCAAATCTCCGGTTTGTTTTACCACTTGTTGTGCCTTTCCAATGGCCAAATAACTCGCGTTGCTTTTTGGCGAAGTGGCCAAATAAACAGCACATTGGCTCAAAATAATTCTACTCTCCGGATAACCAATTGTCGAAACCGCCTGAAAAGTATTGTTTGCCATAATAAAAGCTGTAGGATTAGCATTCCCGATATCTTCACTTGACAAAATCAACATTCTTCGCGCAATAAATTTTACATCTTCGCCACCTTCAATCATTCTTGCCAGCCAGTAAACGGCGCCGTTCGGGTCGCTTCCGCGGATAGATTTGATGAAAGCCGAAACAATATCATAATGCTGTTCACCAGTTTTGTCATACAAAACCGTATTTTGTTGCACCAATTTTAAAACCGAATCATTCGTAATTACAATATTTTCTTCGTTGGAAGCATTCACCACCAAATCAAAAATATTCAACAATTTTCTTCCATCACCACCCGAAAGCCTCAATAAAGCCTCAGTTTCTTTAAGCTCGATGTTTTTCTGTTTCAAATAAATATCAGTTCGCATCGCTCTTTCAAGCAACGCTTCAAGGTCTGATTTTGAAAAAGCATTCAAAATATAAACCTGACAACGCGACAGTAAAGCGGGAATTACCTCAAAACTCGGGTTCTCGGTAGTTGCGCCAATCAGTGTTACCCAACCTTTTTCCACCGCAGCCAACAACGAATCCTGTTGTGATTTACTGAAACGGTGAATCTCGTCGATGAACAAAATTGGGTTTTTAGCCGTGAAAAGTCCGCCACTTTGCTTGGCTTTTTCAATCACATCACGAACATCTTTTACGCCAGAATTAATCGCGCTTAAGATATAAAACGGTCGTTTTGATTCCTGTGCGATGATTTGTGCCAACGTCGTTTTTCCCGTTCCCGGAGGTCCCCACAAAATCAATGACGGAATTAATCCTTTCGAAATTTGCTGTGTCAATGATCCCGATGGACCTACTAATTGTGGCTGTCCCAAATAATCTTCCAGTGACTGTGGTCTGATTCGTTCTGCTAAAGGTGCTTCCATATTACAAAATTACTGAATCAAGAAGACTTTATAAATAGTAACTACAAATAAAAATTTACGATATCCTCTCTAATTTTAAATAAATAGTCTACATTTATAAAAATATAACATTAAATTATAAATTATGGCAGTTTTAAAGGTTATTGAAGTTTTATCTAGTTCTACAGTTAGTTGGGAGGATGCAACAAAGAAAGCGGTATCTCAAGCAACAAAGACATTAAAAAATATTAGATCTGTTTATGTACAGGAGCAAAGCGCCTCAGTAAAGAATGGTCAAGTAGATGAGTTTAGAGTAAATCTAAAACTTACGTTCGAGATTGAATAATTTAAAAAGCGCTTCACGGCGCTTTTTTTTATGACAAAATAGCATAATTTTTTTTTGGTTGAGTTTTTGACTGTATGTTTAAAAACAGGAATGCAAGATACCGATATTAAATTTTCAACCTCAGTTGTAGCTTGGCCTATCTTTAGCGTCGTATTGCTTTGGATTGTTTTCTGGGCAGAAATCAGATTCAAATTAAATCTCACCGAACTCGGAATTTACCCCAGAACTTTTAAAGGCTTGCGTGGAATTATCTTCAGTCCATTTTTGCACGGCGATATTGAGCATCTTTACAATAATTCCATTCCGTTATTTCTTTTGGTAATGGCATTGCGTTTTTTTTATAGAAATCAAGCGCTAAAAGTCATCGGTTACGGAATTTTACTTTCCGGATTTTTGACTTGGGTAATTGGTCGAGAATCCTATCACATCGGTGCCAGCGGATTACTTTATGTGTTAGTCAGTTTCATATTTTTCAAAGGAATTCAAACGAAATATTACCGATTGGTTGCGGTTTCACTTACCATTATTTTATTGTACGGCGGGATGATTTGGTACATTTTCCCAGACGTGGAACAAGGAATTTCTTGGGAAGGTCATTTGGCAGGATTAATCACAGGATACGTTTTTTCATTGGCAATCAAAACTCCAGAATATCAAAAACCAATTGTTTATGATTGGGAAAAACCAGATTACAATTCAGAAGACGATATGTTTATGAGGCATTTTGATGAAAATGGAAATTTTAAAAATCTACCAAAACCAGAAGAATTGCAGGTTGTGGATGCGGAATATTTTTATGCGAATCAAAATGTGTTTTATACTGTTGTGCCAAATATTTCTTCAGAAATTCACGAAGAAAACACGGATGTTCAAAAAGAATAAAACCGCAGATTTACAGATTCATTTTAAAAATCTGCGAATCTGCGGTTATTTTTATTTTAGAAAATTTTCGGCTCCAGCCAAATCTTTTTAGACAAAGTATTTCGACACAGATTGGAACCTGCGTTTACAAAAAGGCGAAAAGTTTCTCAAATAGCCCTGATGCTGGAATTGTTTGAGCTCTTGTGCCAGCCTAAAAAGCTGGCACAAAGCGAGTTCTTGCAGCAGGAAATGCAATTGCCGATATAGCACTCGTGATTCGCTACAAACAAAAAAGAAACCGCAGATTTAAAGAATATTAAAATCTTCAAATCTGCGGTTATTTATCTTGAAATTTAAGTTCTTAGCTTCTTTGGCGAACGGCTTCATAAAGAAAAGCGCCACAAGCCACGGATACGTTCAATGAAGAAATCGTACCAAACATTGGCAGTTTTGCTTTTTCGTCCACGATTTTCAGAACCGATGGATTAACACCGCGGTCTTCAGAACCCATGATGATGGCAACGGGCTCGTTCAATGCGATGTCGTAAATGTTTTGGTCTGTTTTTTCAGTCGCGGCAACGGTTTTGATTCCAGAACCTTGAAGTTGGAAAATCGCGTCTTTAATGTGTTCCACTTTGCAGATTGGCACGTTGAAAACAGCTCCTGCAGAGGTTTTTACCGTATCACCATTTACTGGCGCAGAACCCGCTTTTTGAACAATAATTCCGTTAACACCGGTGCATTCTGCAGTTCTGATGATGGCGCCAAAGTTTCTGGCGTCAGAGATTTGGTCCAAAATTAAAAATAGGGGAGTCTTGCCACTTTCAAGGACAGATTCGATTAAAGTTTCTAAATCTTGGAACGAAATTGGAGCAATTGTCGCCACGGCACCTTGATGGTTGTTTGGCGTCAAACGGTTCAGTTTTTCGACAGGAACATATGTGAAATTCACGCTGGCGCGCTTCATGACTTTCATCAAGTCTTTCATTAATTCGCCTGAAATGTCTTTTTGAATGAAGACTTTGTCAACTTCTTTTCCTGCCTGAATAGCTTCAATTATTGCTCTGATTCCGAAGATTTGGTGTTCTTTTTCCATGGCGCAAAGATATAAAAACAAATTTGGCTATTTTAATTTATTTTTTCTAGCTTTTTTCGATTAAAATCTAGCCTTAAAACTGATATGAACAATCGAGTTTGAGAGTTTAATTTGCTGGTCGTCCGTGCTTCCGTTGGCGTAAATTAAATTGAATAAACCGTTTTTTGTAAGCAATCCGAAACCAAAACCCAGTCCGAGTAAATTTCCTTCGTTGTCGGTTGTTTTGTCTTGGAAATAGCCGAAATCAATAATCGAATGCACATAAATTGTGGGAGCGACAACATATCGATATTCCGTTAAAATCGAATAAAAAGCATTGGCTTGCAGACTATTTTCGTTAAAACCGCGAATCGAATTGATACCGCCAAATCGATACAATTCATTGGTGATATAGTCTTCGCTTTGCAAATAAAAACTCTGGCTTCGCAGATAAACTATGTTTTTTTCGTTCAAATATAAATTCTTCCGAAGGTCGATGTTGGCAAAAAACTGATTGTTATTTGAATTTTCAGAAGTTCGTTTTCCGGTTCCGCCTTTAATATTAACCAAAGTTTTCTCTGGAAAAAAATAATCATCATTTTTAAATTGGGTGAATTCAAAATTTCCGGTTACAAAAGAATTTTCGAAATCGGCAATTGTGGAGCCTTCCAGATTTTGGATATCATTGGAAGTAGCAGATTGATACCCGACGTAAAGCCTCGTATTGTAATTGAAATAATAGCCCAAATCGATCGCTGTCTGCGTGTTCTGAAACGTGCTGTCTTGCTTGAAAATATTCAGCGAAGCCTTCATTCCCACTGGTGTTCTGAACATATACGGCAATTCGAGCGCGGCGTTAAAAGTCGTCTGTTTGTTTCCGTCACTTTTCCAATACAAATTAAAACGCTCGCCAACATTCAAGGAATTGACCAAAAGCAAATCTAAATAACCGTTGATTTTCAAATCGCCATTGTCGTCGTTTCCAAAGCCGATAAATCCGTCGAAGCGGTTTGGCTTTGCTTTTTCGACATAAACATAAACTTTTGTGGTATCGGTTTTGAATAAAATCTCCGGATATTTGGTCTGATTTACAAATTGAAATTTTTCAAAATCAGCGTGGATACTTTTTAAGGTTTCCTGATTGAATACTTTATTTTTATAACGACGCCTGATTTCTTTTTTATGGCCTTCCGGAAATTTATCATATCCGTTAATCACGATGTCGTTCACTTCCCGAAGCTTTTCGGTTTTAAAATCTAAATCGGCATACAAAATATTCTTTTCGTTTTTCAAATTAACCAATCGCAATTTTGCCAGCGAATAACCTTTTCGTTCTAATTTGTTTAATGTGGCGTTTAAAAAAGTTTCTGTTTCAGAAAAAGGCATCGTCAGCGTATCCTTGTTTTGGTCCAAAATCTCCAAATTTTGCAACTCAGAATTCCTACCTATATATATATGTATAAAATTCGTGCGGTTTCCCACTTGAAATCGGAACAAAAATGTACTGTCATTGTCTTTTTTGTTCTCCAAGATTTGGTTTTCGAGATAACCAAGGCGTTTTAATTTCTCAGAAAAGGAATTGGCTTCGTCCACAACACTTTTTGCATTAGCGTGATTTTTTAAATATCCAATCGAATCAATTTTCTTATTTTCCCGTTCTGAATCGGCCGTGATTTTCAAATACAGATTTTGTCCCAAAGCATTGAGATTTAAAAAAATAAAAAAGAAGAATATCAAAAATCTTTTCAAGTAGTATAAAATTTTGGAGCGAATGGCTCGGGCTTTATTGGTAATCTATTTTCCATCAGTCCCGATGCTTCGGGATATTAGAAAAACTATCTGTAACTTTTTAAACGTCAGTAAAAGTAACGCAAAAAACCACGGAATAATATATAAAAAATAAATGTTTGGTCAATGTGTTTGAAAATTAATCGATTAACGTTTGTTTAAAAAAAAAATATTCATACATTTGCAACCCCGTAAAAAGCGGGAAATTTAAATCATAAGAAATTTTTAGTATTAATTATGCCAACAATTCAACAATTAGTAAGAACTGGAAGAACTCAGATAACTAAGAAGAGTAAATCGGTTGCTTTAGATTCTTGTCCTCAAAGAAGAGGGGTTTGTACGCGTGTTTACACTACTACACCAAAAAAACCAAACTCTGCAATGCGTAAAGTTGCGCGTGTACGTTTGACAAATGGTAATGAAGTGAATGCTTACATCCCTGGAGAAGGACACAATTTACAAGAGCACTCGATAGTATTAGTTAGGGGTGGAAGGGTAAAAGATTTACCAGGAGTTAGATACCACATCGTTCGTGGAGCGCTTGATACATCAGGTGTTGCAGGAAGAACGCAAAGAAGATCTAAGTATGGTGCTAAACGCCCAAAAGAAGCAAAAAAGTAATCTTAAACACGTTATAAGTTAAAAGGGCACGTTTTTATACGATGAACATTAGCGAGTAACAAAAAAACGAAGAAATGAGAAAAAGACAGGCCAAAAAAAGACCTCTTTTGCCAGATCCAAAATTTAACGATCAGTTAGTAACACGTTTCGTGAACAACTTGATGTGGGATGGTAAAAAATCAACTGCTTTCAAAGTGTTCTATGATGCATTAGAAATCGTAGAAA
The DNA here is from genome assembly GCF_042658345.1 of Flavobacterium qiangtangense. Taxonomy (NCBI): domain Bacteria; kingdom Pseudomonadati; phylum Bacteroidota; class Flavobacteriia; order Flavobacteriales; family Flavobacteriaceae; genus Flavobacterium; species Flavobacterium qiangtangense. Next base: position 23,590 of record NZ_JBHSQB010000006.1, on the reverse strand, counting down.
ACAAGAAACAAGACGCAGAAAAATCTTCATTGGAAATCTGGAAAGATGCCTTGACAAACGTTATGCCTCACGTAGAAGTACGTAGCCGTAGAGTTGGTGGAGCTACATTCCAAATCCCAATGCAAATCAGACCAGACAGAAAAATCTCTATGGCAATGAAGTGGATGATACTTTATGCACGTAGAAGAAATGAGAAATCTATGGCTCAAAAACTAGCTTCTGAAGTTTTAGCTGCTGCTAAAGAAGAAGGTGCTGCTGTTAAAAAGAGAATGGATACTCACAAAATGGCTGAAGCAAATAAAGCATTCTCTCACTTTAGATTTTAATCATTAAGAAATGGCTAGAGATTTAAAATACACAAGAAATATCGGGATTGCTGCTCACATTGATGCTGGTAAAACAACAACAACAGAGCGTATCCTTTTTTATACTGGAAAATCACACAAAATTGGTGAGGTGCACGATGGTGCTGCAACAATGGACTGGATGGCACAAGAGCAAGAAAGAGGTATTACAATTACTTCTGCTGCTACAACTTGCGAATGGAACTTTCCAACTGAGCAAGGAAAAGTGCTTCCTGAATCATTACCTTATCACTTTAACATCATTGATACTCCTGGACACGTGGATTTTACCGTAGAGGTAAACCGTTCTTTGAGAGTATTAGATGGATTGGTTTTCTTGTTTAGTGCAGTTGATGGTGTTGAGCCTCAATCTGAGACTAACTGGAGACTTGCTGATCAATACAGAGTTCCACGTATGGGATTCGTTAACAAAATGGATCGTCAAGGTTCTAACTTTTTGGCAGTTTGTCAACAAGTTAGAGATATGCTAAAATCAAACGCAGTTGCGATCACTTTGCCAATTGGTGAAGAAAATGATTTCAAAGGTGTTGTGGATTTAGTAAAAAACCAAGCTATTGTTTGGCATGATGCAACTCAGGGAGCTACTTTCGATATTATCGATATTCCAGCTGACATGGTTGCTGAAGTTAAAGAATACAGAGACATTCTTATTGAAGCAGTTGCTGATTATGATGAGAACCTTCTTGATAAATACATGGAAAATCCAGATTCTATTACTGAAGAGGAAATCAATAACGCTTTAAGAGCGGCTACTATGGATATGGCTATCATTCCGATGATTGCTGGTTCTTCTTTCAAAAACAAAGGAGTTCAGTTCATGTTAGATGCTGTATGTAAGTATTTGCCATCTCCAATGGACAAAGAAGGTATCGAAGGAATTCATCCTGATGATGCTGAATTGTTAGAGGAGGATCAAACTAAAATCTTGCGTAAGCCAGATGTAAAAGAGCCTTTCGCTGCTTTGGCATTTAAGATTGCTACTGACCCATTCGTAGGTCGTTTGGCTTTCTTCCGTGCTTATTCAGGAAGACTTGATGCTGGATCTTATGTATTGAATACACGTTCTGGAAACAAAGAAAGAATTTCTCGTATCTACCAAATGCACGCTAACAAACAAAATCCAATCGAGTATATCGAAGCTGGAGATATTGGAGCGGCAGTTGGATTTAAAGATATCAAAACTGGAGATACATTGTGTGATGAAAAACACCCAATCATTCTTGAGTCAATGAAATTCCCTGCACCGGTAATTGGTATTGCTATTGAGCCTAAAACAAAAGCTGACGTAGATAAAATGGGTATGGCTTTAGCTAAATTAGCTGAAGAAGATCCAACATTTACAGTTAGAACTGATGAGGCTTCTGGTCAAACAATTATCTCAGGTATGGGTGAGCTTCACTTGGATATCCTTGTAGATCGTATGAAACGTGAATTTAAAGTTGAAGTGAACCAAGGTGAGCCTCAAGTTGAATACAAAGAAGCGTTTACAAGAGATGCTCAACATAGAGAAACTTACAAAAAACAATCAGGTGGTCGTGGTAAATTCGGTGATATCGTATTTAAACTTGAGCCAGCTGAAGAAGTTGACGGTAAAGTTCCTGTAGGATTGCAGTTTATCAATGCAGTTAAAGGTGGTAACGTTCCTAAAGAATATATTCCATCTGTAGAAAAAGGTTTCAGAGAAGCTATGAAAACTGGTCCTTTAGCAGGATACCAAGTTGATAGCTTGAAAGTAACGTTGTTAGACGGATCTTTCCACCCGGTGGATTCTGATGCACTTTCTTTTGAATTAGCGGCAAGAATGGGTTATAGAGAAGTGGCTAAAGCTGCTGGAGCTGTAATTCTTGAGCCAATCATGAAAATGGAAGTAATCACGCCAGAAGAAAACATGGGAGATATCGTTGGTGATATTAACCGTCGTAGAGGTCAGGTGAATGATATGGGTGACAGAAATGGTGCTAAAACAATCAAAGCTGATGTGCCTTTGTCTGAAATGTTTGGATATGTAACAACATTAAGAACATTATCATCAGGTAGAGCTACTTCAACAATGGAGTTTTCTCACTATGCTGAAACACCTTCTAATATATCTGAAGCGGTAATCAAAAAAGCAAAAGGTAACGCTTAATTCTAAAGAAAATGAGTCAAAAAATCAGAATAAAATTAAAATCTTACGATCACATGTTGGTAGACAAGTCTGCTGAAAAGATTGTAAAAACCGTAAAAAGTACGGGTGCTGTTGTAACGGGTCCAATTCCATTGCCAACTCACAAAAAACTTTTCACTGTATTGCGTTCTCCGCACGTTAACAAAAAAGCGAGAGAGCAGTTTGAAGTAATGTCATACAAAAGATTGATTGACATTTATTCTTCTTCATCTAAAACTATTGACGCTCTAATGAAATTAGAGTTGCCAAGTGGAGTAGAAGTAGAGATCAAAGTATAATTTTCTATTATATTTTATAAAAAAAAGCGAGACAGAAATGTTTCGCTTTTTTGTGTTTTAATAGTTTAAGAATTAAATTTTTTTAAAAAGTAAATTTTACTGTAATCTCTTTTGTGGTGCGGATTCACATAATTTTTGGTTTGTAGAAAACAAGAATGTTTTTGAAAGTGCTAATTATGTTTTGTATGTAATTTGAGTTTGCTGATATTTTAAATTTTTCTTAGAATTTAATAATCAGCTATTTAATTTTTGTAACTGTTTGGTATATTCGATTTTAATAGCTACTTTTGCACTCCCTGTTTGGAAACTTATGTGGATTTCAAATTGAAGGGAATTTTTAATAATCAATAATTAATTTTTATGTCTGGGTTAATTGGTAGAAAAATCGGCATGACTAGCATTTTCGACGAAAACGGGAAAAACATTCCTTGTACAGTAATCGAAGCTGGGCCATGCGTTGTTACCCAAGTCAGAACCAAAGGTGTTGACGGGTATGAAGCGTTACAACTTGGTTTCGATGACAAAAACGAGAAACACTCCACTAAAGCGGCTACTGGTCACTTTAAAAAAGCTGGAACTGTTGCGAAGAAAAAAGTCGTTGAATTCAAGTTTGAAAACGAGTACAATTTAGGTGATGTATTAACAGTAGATGTTTTTACAGAAGGTGAATTCGTAGATGTTCAAGGTACATCAAAAGGTAAAGGTTTTCAAGGGGTTGTTAAACGTCACGGTTTTGGTGGTGTTGGACAAGCAACTCACGGTCAACACAACCGTTTGAGAGCACCAGGATCTGTAGGAGCTTCTTCTTATCCTTCTAGAGTATTCAAAGGAATGCGTATGGCAGGAAGAATGGGAACTGATAAGGTAACTGTTCAAAACTTAAAGGTTTTGAAAGTTGTTGCTGACAAGAACCTACTTTTAGTTAAAGGATGTGTTCCAGGACACACTAACTCTTATGTAATCATTCAGAAGTAATGGAAGTAAAAGTTTTAAATTTCAACGGAAAAGAAACTGGCAGAACGATCACTCTTTCTGATTCAGTATTCGCAATTGAGCCAAATAATCACGCAGTATACCTTGATGTGAAGCAATATCTTGCTAATCAAAGACAAGGAACGCACAAAGCTAAAGAAAGAGCTGAAGTTGCAGGATCTACTCGTAAGATTAAAAAGCAAAAAGGAACTGGTACAGCTCGTGCTGGTAGTGCAAAAAACCCTTTGTTTAAAGGTGGAGGTACAGTTTTCGGTCCAAGACCAAGAAGTTATTCATTCAAATTGAATAAAAACTTGAAAAGATTGGCTAGAAAATCTGCTTTCTCAATCAAGGCAAAAGAATCAAATATTACAGTTCTTGAAGACTTCACATTTGATACTCCAAACACTAAAAATTTCATTAACGTTTTGAAAGCTTTAGGGTTAGAGAATAAAAAATCTTTATTCGTGTTGGGAGAGTCAAATAAAAATGTATATTTGTCATCACGTAATTTGAAGACATCTAGCGTTGTAAGTAGTTCAGAATTAAGTACTTATGCTATTTTAAATGCAAATAATTTGGTGCTTTTAGAAGGATCTTTAGAAGGAATTGAAGAAAATTTAAGCAAATAATAAGCTATGAGTATTATAATTAAACCAATTATCACAGAAAAAATCACCAAAGAAGGTGAGCTTTTCAATCGTTTTGGATTTATTGTAGATAAAAAAGCAAACAAAATTCAAATTAAGAATGCTGTAGAGGCTGCTTATGGAATTTCAGTTGTTGAAGTAAATACAATGAACTACAGAGCTGATAGATCAACGAAGTACACTAAGAGTGGTATCATCAATGGAAAGACAAATGCTTACAAAAAAGCGATTGTTCAAGTACAAGAAGGAGAAACCATCGATTTTTATAATAATATCTAAAATAAGGCAGAAACATGTCAGTTAGAAAATTAAAACCTATTACCCCGGGTCAGCGTTTTAGAGTTGTTAATGGTTTTGACGCCATTACAACTGATAAGCCGGAGCGTTCATTGATCGCACCGATAAAAAACTCAGGCGGTAGAAATAGTCAAGGAAAGATGACCATGCGTTATACGGGTGGTGGTCACAAGCAGAGATATCGTATCATCGATTTCAAAAGAACTAAAGCAGGAATTCCAGCTTCAGTAAAATCTATTGAATATGATCCAAATCGTACTGCGTTTATCGCTTTGTTAGCTTATGCTGATGGAGAGAAAACTTATATTATCGCACAAAACGGATTGCAAGTTGGTCAGAAAGTAGTTTCTGGTGAAGATGCGTCTCCTGAAATCGGTAATACATTGCCTTTGAGTAAAATTCCTTTGGGAACTGTTATTTCTTGTATTGAATTGCGTCCAGGTCAAGGAGCTGTAATTGCTCGTTCTGCTGGAACTTTCGCTCAATTAATGGCAAGAGATGGAAAATATGCTACAATTAAAATGCCATCAGGTGAAACAAGATTAATCTTGCTTACTTGTTCAGCTACAATTGGAGCAGTATCTAATTCTGATCATCAATTAGTTGTATCTGGAAAAGCAGGTAGATCTAGATGGTTAGGTAGAAGACCAAGAACAAGACCAGTTGCAATGAACCCTGTGGATCACCCAATGGGTGGTGGTGAAGGACGTTCTTCTGGAGGACACCCGCGTTCTAGAAACGGAATACCTGCTAAAGGTTATAGAACCCGTTCTAAGAAAAACCCGAGTAACAAGTATATCGTAGAACGTAGAAAGAAATAATAAGATATGGCACGTTCATTAAAAAAAGGACCTTTTGTTCACTACAAGTTAGATAAAAAAGTTCAAGCAAACGTAGAAAGTGGTAAAAATAGTGTAGTAAAGACTTGGTCTAGAGCTTCTATGATTACTCCAGATTTTGTTGGACAAACTATCGCAGTTCACAACGGTCGTCAGTTTGTACCAGTTTACGTAACAGAAAACATGGTAGGTCACAAATTAGGAGAATTTTCACCAACAAGATCTTTTAGAGGTCACGCTGGAGCAAAAAACAAAGGTAAAAAATAAGAAGCAATGGGAGTTCGTAAAAGAGAAAGAGCTGAAGGCATCAAAGAAGCTAACAAGCAGATTGCCTTCGCAAAATTGAATAACTGCCCTACTTCACCTAGAAAAATGCGTTTAGTAGCAGATCTAGTAAGAGGTCAGAAAGTGGAAAGAGCTTTGAATATATTAAGATTCAGTTCTAAAGAAGCTTCAAGAAAGTTAGAAAAACTTTTGTTATCTGCAATCAACAATTGGGAGCAGAAAAATGCAGAAGGTAACGTAGCTGAAGCAGGCTTAATCGTTAAAGAGATCAGAGTAGATGGTGGAATGATGTTGAAAAGACTTCGTCCAGCTCCACAAGGTCGCGCACACAGAATTAGAAAACGTTCTAACCACGTAACAATCGTATTAGGACAATTAGATAACACACAAGCAAATAATTAAGATGGGACAAAAGACAAATCCAATTGGAAATAGACTTGGTATCATCAGAGGATGGGACTCTAACTGGTATGGTGGAAATGACTACGGTGATAAACTTGCCGAAGACTACAAAATCAGAAAGTATATCCATGCTCGTTTATCAAAAGCTAGTGTATCAAAAGTAATCATCGAGAGAACTTTGAAACTTGTAACCGTTACTATCACTACTGCTAGACCTGGTATTATTATCGGAAAAGGTGGACAAGAGGTAGACAAGTTAAAAGAAGAACTTAAGAAAGTTACTGACAAAGAGGTTCAAATCAACATCTTTGAAATTAAAAGACCTGAATTGGATGCTTACTTAGTAGGTACTTCTATCGCGCGTCAAATTGAAAGCAGAATCTCTTACAGAAGAGCTATCAAAATGGCAATTGCGGCTGCAATGCGTATGAATGCTGAAGGTATTAAAGTATTAATTTCTGGTCGTTTGAATGGAGCTGAAATGGCTCGTTCGGAAGGTTTTAAAGAAGGACGTATTCCTCTATCAACTTTCAGAGCTGACATCGATTACGCTTTGGCTGAAGCACATACTACTTATGGTAGAATGGGAATCAAAGTGTGGATCATGAAAGGTGAAGTTTACGGTAAAAGAGATCTATCTCCACTAGTTGGAATGGATAAAAAACAAGCCGGTGCTGGTGGAAAAGGTGGAGATTCTTCAAGAGGAGATCGTAAACCTTTCAACAAAGACAGAAAATCAGGTGGAGATCGTAAAAGAAAGTAATTTTTAAATTAAAGAAAAATGTTACAGCCTAAAAGAACAAAATACCGCAAGGTACAGAAGGGTAAAATGAAAGGAAACTCTCAAAGAGGGCATGAACTTTCTAATGGAATGTTTGGTATTAAATCTGTACATGAAGATGGAATGTTCTTAACTTCTCGTCAAATAGAGGCAGCTCGTATTGCTGCAACTCGTTTCATGAAAAGAGAAGGACAATTATGGATTAAAATATTTCCAGACAAACCAATCACAAAGAAACCTCTAGAGGTACGTATGGGTAAAGGTAAAGGTGCCGTAGAATATTGGGCAGCTGTTGTTAAACCAGGAAGAATTATGTTTGAAGTTGGTGGAGTTCCTTTGTCAGTTGCAAAAGAGGCGTTACGTCTTGCAGCTCAAAAGCTTCCAGTAAAAACTAAATTCGTCGTTGCTAGAGATTTCGAAGCATAATTAATATTTATTATGAAACAATCAGAAATTAAAGATCTGTCTATTGCTGAATTACAAGAGAAATTATCTCAGCTTAAGAAGACATATGCCGACTTAAAAACCGCTCATACTATCTCTCCAATCGAAAACCCACTTCAATTAAGAAGCGTTAGAAGATCGGTTGCTAGAGTAGCTACTGAGATAAGCAAAAGAGATTTACAATAATTGTATTCTGCTCAAAGATGGAAGATAAAAGAAATTTAAGAAAAGAAAGAGTTGGGGTTGTTACTAGCAACAGAATGGAGAAATCTATTGTTGTTTCTGAAACAAGAAAAGTAAAACACCCACTATACGGTAAGTTCGTGTTGAAAACAAAGAAATACGTTGCACACGACGAAACAAACGACTGTAACATTGGAGATACTGTAAGAATTAGCGAAACGCGTCCTTTAAGTAAATCAAAATGTTGGAGATTAGTTGAAATCATTGAAAGAGCTAAATAATTATGGTACAACAAGAATCAAGACTAAAAGTAGCAGATAACACAGGAGCTAAAGAAGTTTTAACTATCCGTGTTTTAGGAGGTACCAAAAGAAGGTATGCCTCTGTTGGTGACAAAATTGTAGTTTCTATCAAAGATACATCTCCAAACGGAAACGTGAAAAAAGGAGCTGTTTCAACTGCAGTAGTTGTACGTACCAAAAAAGAAGTGAGAAGAGCTGATGGTTCTTACATCCGTTTCGATGACAATGCATGTGTTCTTTTGAACGCTGCAGGAGAAATGAGAGGAACTCGTGTTTTTGGTCCAGTAGCAAGAGAACTTCGTGAAAAACAATTCATGAAAATTGTATCATTAGCACCAGAAGTGCTTTAATTATTTACGAGATGATAAAGCTAAAAATCAAATCAGGAGATATCGTAAGAGTAATTGCTGGAGACCATAAAGGTACTGAAGGTAAAGTTTTGCGTGTAGACCGTGAGAAAAATAAAGCGATCGTTGAAGGTGCTAACTTAGTTTCAAAACACACGAAACCAAGCGCGAAAAACCCTCAAGGTGGAATCGTTAAGAAAGAAGCTCCTATCCATATTTCTAACCTTTCTCTTATAGATCCTAAAACTAAGGAAGCTACTAAGACAGGTTCAAAAATTGAAGGAGATAAGAAAGTAAGATTTGCAAAAAAATCTAATCAAGTACTATAGTAATGGAGTATACACCTAGACTAAAACAGGAATATAAAGACAGAGTTATCTCTGCTCTTAAAGAAGAATTCGGTTACAAAAACGTAATGCAAGTTCCAAAACTTGAGAAAATCGTTTTGAGTAAAGGAGTTGGTGCTGCTGTATCTGATAAAAAACTTATCGACTATGCGGTTGATGAGTTGACAAAAATTACAGGTCAAAAAGCAGTATCTACTATCTCTAAGAAAGACGTTGCGTCATTCAAATTGAGAAAAGGAATGCCAATTGGTGCAAAAGTAACTTTGCGTGGAGAAAGAATGTATGAGTTTTTAGATAGACTTATCACTTCTTCTTTACCACGTGTAAGAGATTTTAGCGGAATTAAGGCTACTGGTTTTGACGGAAGAGGAAATTACAACCTTGGAGTTTTGGAACAAATCATTTTCCCAGAAATTGATATTGATAAAGTTAACAAAATCTCAGGAATGGATATTACCTTCGTTACATCTGCAAAAACAGATAAAGAAGCAAAATCATTATTAGCAGAATTAGGTTTACCTTTTAAAAAGAATTAAGACATGGCTAAAGAATCAATGAAAGCCCGTGAGGTGAAAAGAGAAAAAACGGTAGCTAAATATGCTGAGAAAAGAAAAGCTTTGAAAGAAGCTGGAGATTTCGAAGGTTTGCAGAAATTACCGAAAAACGCTTCACCAGTTCGTTTGCACAACCGTTGCAAATTAACAGGAAGACCAAGAGGTTATATGCGTCAATTCGGAATTTCACGTGTAACTTTCCGTGAAATGGCTAATAATGGATTGATTCCAGGTGTTAAAAAAGCAAGCTGGTAAAAAATATTATTTGCGATTTTGATATTTCAACAGATAGTTGTAAGTTTGCACGTTTTTAACGGTAAGCTGACAGCTATCTGTTAATTATATTAATTAGAATTTTAATGGTTTCAGGTTCTACCGGATGGTCCGGGACGAATACCAAAACCGCAATTTTATACATATGTATACAGATCCTATTGCGGATTATTTGACAAGAGTAAGAAACGCTGTGGCTGCAAACCACAAAGTCGTTGAGATTCCTGCATCTAATCTAAAAAAAGAAATAACAAAGATCTTATTTGATCAAGGTTATATCTTAAGTTACAAATTTGAAGACAACGCTGTACAGGGTTCGATCAAAATTGCTTTGAAGTATGATAAAGATACTAAAGAGTCAGTGATTAAAGACCTACAGAGAATTAGTAAACCAGGTTTACGTAAGTATGCAGGTTCTAGCGAAATTCCACGTATCCTTAACGGATTGGGAATCGCAATTGTTTCTACATCAAAAGGTTTGATGACTGGAAAACAAGCCAAACAACTTAATGTTGGTGGTGAGGTAATTTGTTACGTATACTAATAAAAAGCTAAACGATGTCAAGAATAGGAAAAAATCCCGTTGTAATTCCTGCTGGAGTAACTGTTGAAGTTGCTGAAGGTGTGATTACAGTAAAAGGAAAATTAGGTCAACTTACTCAGGAATTTTCTGATGTAACTGTAAAAGTTGAAGATGGTCAAGTTCTAGTTGAAAGATCATCTGATCATAAAGACCAAAGAGCAAAGCACGGATTATACAGATCACTTGTAAACAATATGATTATTGGTGTATCTGAAGGTTTTACTAAATCATTAGAATTGGTAGGAGTTGGTTATAGAGCTTCAAACCAAGGAAATAAATTAGATTTAGCTCTAGGATTCTCACACAATATCGTTTTAGATATTGCTCCAGAGGTAACTTTGGAAACAATTTCTGAAAAAGGTAAGAACCCAATTGTGAAATTAACATCTTTTGATAAACAACTTGTTGGGCAGGTAGCGGCTAAGATTAGAGCTTTCCGTAAACCAGAACCTTACAAAGGAAAAGGAGTTAAGTTTGTTGGTGAAGTATTAAGAAGAAAAGCAGGTAAATCAGCTTAAAAATAGAAAGATTATGTCATTAACAAAATCTGAAAGAAGACAGAGAATTAAATTCAGAATCAGAAAAATCGTTAGCGGTACTGCTGCTAAACCAAGATTATCTGTATTCAGAAGTAATAAAGAAATCTACGCACAACTAATTGATGATGTGAATGGAGTAACTTTATTAGCTGCATCTTCAAGAGAAAAAGAAGTAAGTAAAGGTACAAACGTTGAAGTAGCTGCTGCAGTTGGAAAACTAATCGGTGAAAAAGCTAAAAATGCTGGTATTGAAACAGTAACTTTCGATAGAGGAGGTTATTTATACCACGGACGTATCCAATCATTAGCAGAAGGTGCGAGAGCAGCTGGACTTAAATTCTAATATAGTATGTCTAATAGTAAATACAAAAATGTAGAGTTAGTAAAACCTAGTGGTCTTGAATTGAAAGACCGTTTGGTAAGTGTTAATCGTGTTACTAAAGTTACAAAAGGTGGTAGAGCTTTCGGTTTTTCTGCTATTGTAGTTGTAGGTGATGAAAATGGAGTAGTTGGTCACGGATTAGGAAAATCTAAAGACGTTTCTGAAGCAATTGCGAAAGCAGTAGAAGATGCTAAGAAAAATCTAGTAAGAATTCCTTTGAATGGTCAGTCAGTTCCTCACGAACAAAAAGGTAAATTTGGTGGTGCACGTGTATTCTTAATTCCTGCGTCTCATGGTACAGGGGTTATTGCTGGTGGAGCTGTTCGTTCAGTTCTTGAATCAGTAGGTATTCACGATGTATTGTCAAAATCTCAAGGTTCTTCTAATCCTCATAACGTAGTTAAAGCAACTTTTGATGCTTTGTTACAAATGAGAAGCGCTCACACTGTTGCAAAACAAAGAGGTGTTTCTTTAGAGAAAGTTTTTAAAGGTTAATTCAAGGAAATTATGGCAAAATTATTAGTAAAACAAGTTAGAAGCAAAATCAATTGTCCTCTATCTCAAAAAAGAGGTCTTGAAGCTTTAGGTCTTCGTAAAATGGGACAAGTTGTGGAGCATGATTCAAACCCTGCTATCCTTGGGATGATAAACAAAGTAAAACACTTAGTTTCTGTAGAGGAAGCTAAATAACAAAAAATAGTTATGAATTTAAGTAACTTACAACCTGCTGAAGGTTCAACACACAATCAAAATAAAAGATTGGGTAGAGGAGAAGGTTCTGGAAAAGGTGGTACTTCTGCAAGAGGTCACAAAGGAGCAAAATCTCGTTCTGGTTATTCTAAAAAGATTGGTTTTGAAGGTGGACAAATGCCGCTTCAAAGACGTGTGCCTAAGTTTGGTTTTACAAACATCAATCGTAAAGAATACGAAGGTGTGAACCTTGATACACTTCAAGCTTTAGTTGATAACGGAATTATTACTGACGGTACTGTTGATATGACAGTATTTGTAGCAAACCGTTTGGCTACTAAAAATGAAATCGTTAAGATTTTAGGTAGAGGTGAATTAACAACTAAATTAAAGGTAACCGCTCATAAATTTACTGCTACTGCAAAAGCCGCTATTGAAGCTGCTGGTGGAGAAGCTGTAACTTTATAATTCTTATAGTTAAGATGAAGAAATTTATAGAATCGCTAAGTAATGCTTGGAAAATTGAAGAACTAAAAAATAGAATTTTAGTGACTCTTGGTTTGTTATTAGTGTACCGTTTTGGTGCCCAAGTAACACTTCCGGGTATTGACGCGACTAAGTTAAATGGACTTACTGATCAAACTAAAGAAGGGATTGGATGGCTAATCGATGTATTTACAGGTGGTGCGTTTTCGCAAGCATCTGTATTTGCATTGGGTATTATGCCATATATTTCTGCATCTATCGTTGTTCAATTGATGGGTATCGCTGTGCCTTACCTTCAAAAACTTCAAAAAGATGGAGAAAGTGGCAGAAAGAAAATGAATCAAATTACTCGTTGGTTAACTATTGTTATTACTTTAGTTCAAGCTCCGGGTTATATTTTCAATCTATACAGAACTTTGCCAGGAGAAGCTTTCCTTTCTAATGTTAATCCAGGATTGATCTCACCTTTTGCGTTCCAGTTTTTATCTGTGGTAATACTTGTTTCAGGTACTATCTTCGCAATGTGGTTGGGTGAAAAAATTACTGATAAAGGAATTGGAAACGGAATCTCATTATTAATCATGGTTGGAATCATCTCAAGAATGCCACAAGCATTCATCCAAGAGTTTTCAACTAGGGTAACGAACAATAATGGTGGACCAATGTTATTAGTTTTCGAAGTAATAATTTGGCTTTTGGTAATCGTAGCTTGTATCTTATTAGTGATGGCCGTTAGAAAAATCCCGGTACAATACGCTCGCCGTACTGCATCTGGAGAATTTGAAGAAGCTGGAAATAGACAATGGATTCCTTTAAAGCTTAATGCTTCTGGAGTTATGCCTATCATTTTTGCGCAAGCGATTATGTTTATTCCTGCAGCTTTGGCTGGGTTATCTACTTCTGAGACAGCGACTTCTGTTAGTACAGCATTCCAAAATATCTTTGGATGGCAGTATAATTTGGTTTTTGCCTTGTTAATCGTAGTTTTTACTTACTTTTACACCGCAATTACGGTACCAACAAATAAGATGGCTGATGACTTGAAAAGAAGCGGTGGTTTTATCCCGGGAATTAGACCTGGAGCTGAAACTTCTGAATTCTTAGACAGAATCATGTCTTATATTACGTTTCCAGGCTCATTGTTTCTTGCTTTAATAGCTGTGTTCCCAGCAATTGTTGTAAGTATTTTAGATGTTCAACCATCTTGGGCTTTGTTTTACGGTGGTACATCGTTATTGATTATGGTGGGAGTTGCAAGTGATACGATCCAACAAATTAATTCATATTTGTTGAACAAGCATTACGACGGTCTGATGAAGAGCGGTAAAAACAGAAAAGCAGTAGCTTAATTTATGGCAAAACAATCAGCAATAGAACAAGACGGATCAATCATTGAAGCATTATCAAATGCGATGTTCCGTGTAGAGTTAGAAAATGGACATATTGTGATCGCACACATTTCTGGTAAAATGCGTATGCACTACATCAAATTATTGCCTGGCGATAAAGTGAAACTAGAAATGAGCCCTTACGATTTGTCAAAAGCAAGAATTACTTATAGATATTAAGGATATGAAAGTTAGAGCTTCAGTAAAAAAGAGAAGTGCCGAGTGCATCATTGTGCGTAGAAAAGGCAGATTATATGTGATTAACAAAAAGAATCCTAGATTTAAACAAAGACAAGGATAGTTATGGCAAGAATAGCAGGGGTAGATATCCCGAAAAACAAAAGAGGAGTTATCGCTTTGACTTATATCTTCGGAATAGGAAGAAGTAGAGCTATCGAGATTTTAGAGAAAGCTCAGGTAAGCCAAGATAAAAAAGTTCAAGATTGGAATGACGACGAAATCGGAGGAATTCGTGAAGCCGTTTCATTTTTCAAAATTGAAGGAGAGTTACGTTCAGAAATCTCATTAAACATCAAACGTTTAATGGATATCGGATGCTACAGAGGAATTCGTCACAGATCTGGTCTTCCATTAAGAGGACAAAGAACTAAGAATAACTCAAGAACAAGAAAAGGTAAGAGAAAAACTGTTGCTAACAAGAAAAAAGCAACTAAATAATAAGTAATATGGCTAAAGCAACTGCAAAAAAACGTAAAGTTATCGTTGAATCAACGGGAGAAGCTCATATTTCTGCTACCTTCAATAACATCATCATTTCTTTGACTAACAAAAAAGGTGAAGTTATTTCTTGGTCTTCAGCTGGTAAAATGGGCTTTAGAGGTTCTAAAAAGAACACTCCATACGCAGCTCAAATGGCAGCAGAAGATTGTAGTAAAGTAGCGTTAGAGGCTGGACTTAAAAAAGTGAAAGTATATGTAAAAGGACCAGGAAACGGACGTGAGTCTGCAATCCGTTCTTTACATAACGGTGGAATCGAAGTGACTGAAATCATTGACGTTACTCCAATGCCTCACAATGGATGTCGTCCTCCAAAAAGACGTAGAGTTTAATATATTTAAGTATAACTAGGTAGATTAAAGATTATCGGAGGATATGACCTGAATTCATAATCTCTACCTTAATTTAATTTTTAGAAATGGCAAGATATACTGGTCCAAGTACAAGAATCGCTCGTAAATTTGGCGAGGCAATTTTCGGAGAAGACAAATCTTTCGAAAGAAGAAATTATCCACCCGGACAACACGGGCAGGCTAAAAAAAGAGGTAAGAAATCTGAATACGCTGTCCAGTTGATGGAAAAGCAAAAAGCTAAATACTCTTACGGTATCTTAGAAAAACAATTCAGAAACTTATTCGAAAAAGCATCTGCAACTAAAGGTGTAACTGGTGAAGTTCTTTTACAATTATGTGAGGCAAGATTAGACAATGTAGTATTCAGAATGGGTATCGCTCCTTCAAGAAGAGCTGCACGTCAAATCGTTTCTCACAGACACATCACTGTTAACGGTGAACTTGTAAACATTCCATCTTACCACTTAAAACCTGGAGATAAAGTAGCAGTTCGTGAAAAATCTAAATCATTAGAGGCTATCGACCGTTCATTATCTAACTCAAGTCACGTTTACGAATGGATTACTTGGAACAATGACCTTAAAGAAGGTGTTTTCGTTTCAGTTCCAGCAAGACTTCAGATCCCAGAAAACATTAAAGAGCAGCTAATCGTAGAGTTGTATAACAAATAATAGACACTAGTCGAACATATGGCAATATTTAATTTTCAGAAGCCCGATAAAGTTATCATGATCGATTCAACCGATTTTGAAGGTAAGTTTGAATTCAGACCTTTAGAACCTGGCTATGGATTGACTGTTGGTAATGCACTTAGAAGAGTCTTGCTTTCCGCTTTAGAAGGATATGCAATCACATCTGTTCGTATCGAAGGTGTAGATCACGAGTTTTCTACAATTTCAGGAGTAGTTGAAGACGTTACAGAAATTATCCTTAATCTTAAACAAGTACGTTTCAAACGTCAGATTGAAGATATTGATAACGAATCTGTTTCCATCTCAATTTCTGGTAAAGACCAGATTACTGCTGGAGATTTTCAAAAATTCATTTCTGGATTCCAAGTTTTGAACCCAGAATTGGTTATCTGTAATTTAGATAGCAAAGTTAACTTGAACATGGAGTTGACTATTGAAAAAGGTAGAGGATACGTTCCTGCAGAAGAGAACAAAAAACAAAATGCTGCAATCGGTACTATTTTTACAGATTCAATCTTTACTCCGGTAAAGAATGTAAAATATGCAATCGAAAACTTCCGTGTGGAGCAAAAAACAGATTACGAGAAATTAGTTTTTGAAATCAAAACTGACGGATCAATCAATCCAAAAGATGCCCTTACAGAAGCTGCAAAAGTTTTGATTCACCATTTCATGCTGTTCTCTGATGAAAGAATAACACTAGAAGCTGATGAAATCGCTCAGACAGAATCTTATGACGAAGAGTCATTGCACATGAGACAATTGCTTAAAACTAAGCTTGTTGATATGGATCTGTCAGTGAGAGCATTAAATTGCTTGAAAGCGGCTGAAGTGGATACACTCGGAGATCTAGTATCTTTCAACAAAAACGACTTAATGAAATTCCGTAATTTCGGTAAAAAATCATTGACTGAGCTTGATGAGCTTGTGGCTGTGAAAAACCTACATTTCGGTATGGACTTAGCAAAATACAAATTAGATAAAGAATAAATTACTTCATATTTTGCTCTCCAAAGAGGATTGAAGCAAGATGAAGTTTAAAAACAAATGTCATGAGACACGGAAAAAAATTCAATCACTTAAGCAGACAAACATCGCACAGAAAGGCAATGTTAGCTAATATGGCTTGTTCTCTTATCGAGCACAAACGTATTAACACAACTGTCGCTAAAGCAAAAGCGCTTAAACAATTCGTTGAGCCATTGATCACAAAATCAAAGGATGATACAACTCACAACAGACGTATTGTTTTCGCTTACTTGAGAAGCAAATATGCGGTAACTGACTTGTTCAGAGACGTAGCTGCAAAAGTAGGAGATCGTCCAGGTGGATACACACGTATCATCAAACTTGGAAATCGTCTAGGAGATAACGCTGATATGGCGATGATCGAACTAGTAGATTTCAACGAACTTTACAACGGTGGTAAAAAAGAAGTTAAAAAAGCTAAAAGCCGTCGTGGTGGAAAAGCTAAAAAAGAGGAAACAGTTGTTGAAGAAGCTCCAAAAGCAGAAGCACCAGCAAAATCTACTGAAGAAACTTCTACAGACGCTGCAGAATAATGAAGAAATTCATTTCATAAAAAAATCAAGGATAAGCTATTATAGTTTATCCTTTTTTTTTGCCCAACCGTCATTGCGAGGAACGAAGCAATCACATAATATTGGTTTTTGAAGCGAAACTTCAAGCATTTTTAGCAAAGGTAATTCCCGCTGCAGGAACTCGCTTTCCACGTCCTGATCGGCCGTGAAAGAGCTCAAACAATTCCAGCATCGGGGCTATAAGAGAAACTACTCGCATTTTTGTAAACGCCGGTACCAATCTTTGTCGATAAACTTTGTCCACAATCAATTGGCATAATTTTTGAAAAATCGGTGGCAATCTGGGTAATCTGCCAAAATCAGCGCTCTAAAATTTATAAGCCAAACAAATAAATTTTCAAATACCCATAAATTGAATTAAATTTGCACCCGCAACTACACACAACAACCACAAATGAAACGAAGCTTAGCGAGTTTCATGAGTCAAATAAAAAAAATAACTACGACGAATGAAATACACAACACGACAAAAAGCAATCCTGCTCTTAAGTGACGGCACCATTTTCCACGGAAAATCAATGGGAATTGAAGGAACCACTTTTGGAGAAGTATGTTTTAATACAGGAATGACTGGCTACCAAGAAATCTTCACAGATCCGTCTTACTTCGGCCAGATCATGGTGGCAACAAACGCCCACATCGGGAATTATGGCGTAAATGAAGAAGACATCGAAGCAGACAAGATCATGATTTCCGGATTAGTTTGCAAAAACTTTTCTTTCAATCATTCGCGCGCCAATTCTTATGAAAACTTAGAAGACTATTTTAAAAAGCAAAACCTGATCTGCATTTCTGATGTAGATACTAGAGCTTTGGTTAGCTATATCCGTGATAATGGAGCAATGAATGCAGTGATTTCTACAGACGGAAAATCAGTAGAAGAACTAAAAGCGTTGCTTGCAGAAGTTCCAGATATGAAAGGTTTGGAATTGGCTTCAAAAGTTTCTACAAAAGAACCTTACTTCATCGGAGAAGAAACGGCCAACTATAAAATAGCAGCATTAGATTTAGGTATCAAGAAAAACATTTTGAGAAACCTAGCGAAAAGAGATTGTTATATTAAAGTTTTCCCTTTTGATACAACTTACGAAGAAATGAAAGCTTTTAATCCTGATGGATTTTTTCTTTCGAATGGACCTGGTGATCCAGATCCACTTTTCGGAGCGATTGAAATTGCAAAGAAAATCTTGGAGAATGACGAGCCTGTTTTCGGAATCTGTCTTGGACATCAAGTCTTGGCTTTAGCAAACGGAATCTCGACTTACAAAATGTTCAACGGACACAGAGGTATCAACCATCCGGTGAAAAATGAAGTGACTGGAAAAGGTGAAATCACTTCTCAAAATCACGGTTTTGCTGTGAATCGTGAAGAATTAGAAAACCACCCAGACTTTGAGATCACGCACTTGCACATTAATGATGGCACGGTTGCGGGAATGCGAATGAAAAACAAAAATTGTTTCTCTGTGCAATACCATCCAGAAGCGAGCCCTGGTCCGCATGACTCTTCTTATCTGTTTGATATTTTTATTGAGAACATAAATAAAGCTGTTAAGGCTTAAATATAAAAGACGCTTTAGGGCGTCTTTTTTTTGTTTTATAGTTTAAACTTTTAAGTTTGGGTTCAAGGAGATTGGGTTTGCTTAGCGATTTTGAACGCAGATGACTCGGAACTTTGCTTGCAGATTTACTTTGATTATATTACTTGTTTGGCTTTTTATTTTGAATATCAATACGTCTTGGACCGTAATCAGCATTACTTATAAATTAAAAAACCATTTAGGACTTCTAAATGGTTTTATTGTTTTAAAAAAAAAATCTCTACAATTTATTTTCTGGCATATGTGGTATAACCGCCATCAACTAATAATTCTGTTCCGGTGATGAAACTGGCATCATCAGAAGCTAAGAATAATACTGTCTTTGCAATTTCATCTGGATGGCCTAATCGTTGCAAGGCTGTTGCAGAAGCTAGATAGTCTTTTCCTTCATCAGTTGTGACCACTTTCTCAAGACCTTCGGTTCTTATTGGGCCTGGACTTACAATATTTACTCTTATCTTTCTTGCCGCTAATTCGTTTGCTGCAATTTGGGCAATTTTATTGACAGCTCCTTTTGTTGCTGAATAAATGCTTGTTCCTGAGTTCGCAGCGGTGGCTACAGTTGACGAAGTGAACACTACCGATGCGCCATCGTTTAAATGAGGCATTAATTTTTGCAATGTGAAGAACATTCCTTTTACATTGGTATTGAATTGCGCGTCAAAGTCTTCTTCTGTTACCTCTTCGATTGACGTAAACACTGCTATTCCTGCATTTAAAAATAACACGTCGATTTTGTCGCCACTTTCTGCTACTGCTTTTTCTAATAGTGCAATACCTTCAAGGTTTGCGGTGTCTGAAACTACTGTTTTTAAGTTGGCACTGTTGATTTTGTCTGATGCTTTCTGCAAATTTTCTTGGCTTCTGCTTGTTATCAATACATTTGCTTCTTTTTCGATAAAGGCTTTTGCGGTTGCGAACCCTATTCCGGTGCTTGCGCCAGTGATGACCACATTTTTATTTTTGAAATCCATTTTTATAAATGTTTTAATGATTATGATGCAAAGCTACTTCAAGGAAATTTATTTTAGTAACTTTGTAACTAAAAGTAACTGTAACCTTTGAGTAACCAGATAACCTTATGGAAACAAATATATGTGAACCGTTTAAGCACAAAACAGAAATGATGGCGATTCAAGATTCATTAGATGTGCTGAATGGCAAATGGAAAATTGCGATTGTGTCTTCGATTTGCTATTATAACAAAAGGCGTTTTTCTGATATCTTAAACGACGTGGTGGGTATATCGAACAAGATGCTAAGCAAGGAATTAAAGGATCTTGAGATGAATATGCTGATCAAACGTACTGTTTTAGACACGCAACCCATTAGCGTGCAATATGAACTTACCGAACACGGATTGTCTTTGCGAACTATTATCAATCATTTGACGGAATGGGGGATGATGCATCGTCAAAAAGTGGTGGGGAAGTAGGGATTAGGTGCAGGGTTTGAGGTTTTGAGTTTTGGAACGCGGATGATGGGAAGCTTCGCTTGCAGATTTTAATTTTTTGGTTTTTTGTTTGTGTGTGATTGTTTTGTTTTTTGCTGTAAACGTTTTGTTTTTCGGATACATCTACTAAAGTTGGCAGTTGCAGAAAATAGATTTGTCATTCAATAAAATAGATTTGTTGTGCAATACAATAAATTTGTCATACGATAAAATAGATTTGTCATTCAATAAAATAGATTCGTTGTGCAATAAAATAAATTTGTCATTCAATAAAATAGATTTGTCATACGATAAAATAAATTTGGCATTCAATAAAATAATTTTGTTGTCAGATAAAATAGATTTGCGGTAGGATAATTCTTTTTTTGGTTTGATATAATCTAATTATTTAACCAAATGAACGCAAATGACACGGAGCTTTTTTTGCTGATTTTATTTTTGATTTAAAAAAAACCTGCTGTCTATAACGTCAGCAGGTTTTTTTATTATCGTTTAGTTGTGAATTTTAATCGCACAGCACTTTTGTAATAGGGCTTTGCAGAATCTCCTAATGATTTTAAATAATTTTTGATTGTAGGTGCTAAGTTTACAGCGCCGGTTGTTTCATTATATAACGCTCCGTTTCTAGCTGTTCTCGCGGTCAGCAACTCATTTGTTGCATAGTTGACGTTTGTGTTTTGTTGTTTCTGCAAAAGATTAAACTGTTTTAATGCCAGAATTTGGAGATCCGTTTCGTTAGGCGCATATAACGCATGTGTTTCTAAAAAGCTTATCATCGCATCAAAATTAGCGGTTCTGCTGTCATAACTCATTCGCGATGTGGATATGCCTTCTGTGGATTGTGTTTCAGGATCAATTTTCTTCGCTGTTTTCATGCCTCTTATTACTCTTGCCATGCTTTCTGCGTTTTCGATATCGGACGCTGATGCACCGCTGGCGCGAAATGAATTGACAATTTTGGTGGTGAGCTTGCTGAGCGGTGCCATATTGGTTTCGCGCTGGGATACCGCATTTTTGTACAGTGGATTTTTTGTGTTGAATGTTTCAATCACGTCATCGAGTACCGTTTTAATGGGTTCGAGCGCGGTGAGCGCAATTGACGGATTTGAAGGGTTGTACATTGGTCCCATTTCTTCCAAGATCTGGTAAAGGGATTTGAAATTTGCTACGTTCTTGTTGTGTCCTACTTCTGATGCCATGGTTTTTAATTTAAAGATTGCTGAATTTGATCATTAGATGATTTGATTTTTCGATTGTTGGATTTTTGTTTGATGGATTTAGAGATTAAAGATATCTTTTGTTTGCGTTGAGAAATTTGCGTTGTAAAGTGAGTTTAGTACAGTTTAATATAGCAAATATTCTGTGTCAGTCTTCAATGTTGCTCAATGGCACGAACAGGGCGTGGCCAAAAACCAAGTCTGGTTTGGTATTTAGAGCCTTGATGATTTCGAGGAGTTTGCTGACTTTAATGTCCGTTTTGCCATTCTCTATCCTGCGGTAATGACCGAAAGAAAAGTTCACTTTTGTGGCGACTGTTTCAATTGAAATACCTTTTAAGAGGCGGATGGTCTGAAGGTTGGAGTAGATGTGTGTTCCCATACTAATTTGTTTTAATACTATTATTATTAACTACTTTAGTGGGGAAATCAATACAATA
Source organism: Flavobacterium qiangtangense (assembly GCF_042658345.1). Lineage (NCBI taxonomy): Bacteria > Pseudomonadati > Bacteroidota > Flavobacteriia > Flavobacteriales > Flavobacteriaceae > Flavobacterium > Flavobacterium qiangtangense. The sequence goes on along the minus strand of NZ_JBHSQB010000006.1, from coordinate 1,941 downwards.
TTATTAAAAAAATGTTTTGGTTGTATGCGTTGGTGTTAATTTTTTTTGGTTTAATCAAATAAGGGCTTAATCTATGGTGGTGTTTCTTTATAATTGTGATATTAATTTATTTAAAAACATTTTGTGGCGTATCAATGTGATTGCTAAGATCGTTCCGAAAAGAAATAGAAAGAAAAAGATTGTTGCTAAATAACTTTGAGAGATAAGACCTAAAAAAATACTCATTGACAAGGTAATGTAAAACATTCTTGTGACAGAGAAAGAGTATTGAAGCTCTTTTAATTCTGAATCAATATTGAAATAACCTTTGTCAACTGTTGCCATTAAATGATTTGATCCTTGACCGTTAAAGAATGAATTTTTAAAATGAATTTTTGAAGGGGAAAGGTCTATTTTATCGACCTTCAGTCGAATTAATTTTTTTTCAATTAAGTCAAGGTACTGTTTGGTTTCAGAGCTAAATGTTTTACTTCTTTTGTATTTAATATTGATAGCAAACATTGGATTAGCTTTTGGTTAGATTGCAATTTTTTTTAATGCTGGCGGAAGGTTTTAGCTTGTGTGTTTTTGTTTTGTTTTGTTTGTCGGCACGAGCGGGACGCTCGCGCTAGCGGGGGTAGACCGCTGTTATATGCAGTAGTTTCATTTAAATTTTTTTGAAGAAACTTTCTTTCCTTTGAAATAATATCTGATTTTACCTTTTTTAATATTTATTGAAATTGAATCAGCAGGTTGATCAAATAATAATTTTATCGAAGAGTTGTGTATATGTACTTCTGAATCTGAATTACTTAGAATTAATAATTCTGCCTCACCTTTAAGGTCTGTTTGTGTTCCTACTCTGAGGTAATTTTTCTGTGTTGTTATATTAATAGCGATTGCGGGCACTTTAGTATGCTCAAGAATTTTGAATTTAATTTTAAAATCTTGGGTTTGAGAAAAACCATAAAAACAGTTTAGAAATAATAATAAACAAAATAATTTCATACGAAGAATTTTACTATTGCATATAACGTTCCGCGGCTTGGCGCAGTGGCGGCTGCGTGAACGATTATTTCTTGCTAAGATATATTTTCTTCGTTAAAACGAAACTTCAATTTACCGAAAACTCCGCGATTGTAGTTATAGGCTGTTATAGGCTGTTTCTATTTTTTCCTCATATCCCATTCTGAGATATAACTTGATTCTTGAATTTTATCAATATCACTTTGTGTAGGGTTGATTTTATTTCCATTCGAATCATAAAATTCCCAACTGTTATCAACTAGTCCATAATTTATATTGTCGCCACCTTCACAACTGGTTTTTATATTCTTTGTTCCAATTTTATAAATGCCTTTTGCTTTTAAATTTCCATTTTCATGAAAGTATATCCACTCTCCAAATTTATAGCTATAATAACCGTTAACATGTCCACCTACAGAGCATTCCACATAAGTTGCTAGTTTATAATTACCAGATTCTTTTAGTTTTCCATTTTCATAAAATGTACTCCATAATCCAGTTCTAAAGTCGTAATTTTCTTTCGGAAAGTCATATACATTTCCAACACTTTTAATGTTGCCGTTTTTATAATATTCAACAACCGTGTTTGTTTTATTTATCTCAATGCTTTTGGTTTTGCATCCAACAAGAAAGAGAAATGGAATAATGAAAAGGATAAGAGTTGTTTTCATATCGAGTTTCCTGAAATTGCCTATAACGTTCCGCTACTTCTCGTCAGTTACAAAGTTCGGAACTTTATATTTTCTGTTAAAGATAAAAATTCTTGCGAAACGTAAACGTGAACTTACTACAAAATTCGCGGTTTTGAGAAGCATCTATGTAAAAGCATAACTTTGAGTTACATATAAACAAAGACTATGCAATTACACGACACTTCGGCTAATCCAAAGATATTCATTGGATTAGACATTCACAAAAAAAGCTGGACAGTTTCTA
>NZ_JBHSQB010000005.1:0-360634 GCF_042658345.1 Flavobacterium qiangtangense | reverse complement strand
TAGAAACTGTCCAGCTTTTTTTGTGAATGTCTAATCCAATGAATATCTTTGGATTAGCCGAAGTGTCGTGTAATTGCATAGTCTTTGTTTATATGTAACTCAAAGTTATGCTTTTACATAGATGCTTGGCGAAATAGCTGGTTTAGAATTTCTTAGGGCTGAAATTGCGAAGTTCACTTTTTGATTGTCTTTACAACTTCACGGTGAAAACCCGCTACTTCGCCAAGCCGCGGAACGTCAGGCTGTGAAAAAACTCTCTTTTTTCACATTTTTAACCACAAAAATGCTTTCAGATGCTTCCATAGATCTCTTTTAAGGAGAGCCGCTTTTTAAGAAGCAAAATAGAATTGGATTTCAAAACGACTTGGAAAAGCCTTTAAAATGATCGTTTTAAAAAGAAGACAAGCCTTTGTCTTGTAAGGCGATTTCCAATTCTTGAATCGGGCCATCAGATCGGGCACGCCCAAAATATTCATCGCACGCTTGATGTTGTACGCCAGCATAATTAAACTGTGTTCTCCATTTACCGTTTTGAGTCCCGTCAAGTTGGTGTGGTTGTAGCCCCATTGTCGCTTGATGGTGCCAAAGATATGTTCGTTGATCTCTTGGCGTTTGCGGTACAGGTGCTGATTTTCCTGGTAGCGCTTGTTGTTTTCTTCTACGGCATCGGCATACTGGCTCCGGTCAATCTCCCGACCGCCTTTTCTGCTGGTGCAGAGCGATTTTGCCGGACATTCCCTGCAGGCGGGCGTTCTGTATTTCTTAAAGTCATAACTGTCCCTGTCTCTGGTTTTCTTGTGCCAGGTTCCTGTGGTTTTCAAGGTTTGATTCATCGGACATGTGTAGGTATCGGATGCCTTGTCGTAAAGAAAGTGGGCTACCAAATAAGCCTGTGTAGTACCGTTTTCATTGCTTATTCCTTGATCGGGATGCGCGACAATCGTGGTAATGTTATGCTCTTTACATTGGCTGAGTTCGCGTCCGTTGTGGTAGCCTTTATCAACCAAAACAGTAAAAGTTTCAGCATTCAAATTTTCTTTGGTCTCCAAGGCTATTGCTGTCAAGGCATTCCGGTCGTTCCGGTTGATTGTATGCGTAGCCACCACCAAATTGTGCTTGCTGTCCACCGCTGCCTGAATGTTATAGCTTATTTCCACCACTTGGCCTTGCACCAGCAAAGCGCGTGCATCTTCATCAGTAGTGCTGATTTGTGGTTCGCCACTGGCCTGCAGTTTTTCTTCCAAAAGCTCATAGCGGATTTTATTAGTCTTGAGCCGCTCTATTTTTTCTTGGATCTTGCTGATGCTGATGCCAGAATCGTCCTGGTCGTTTTGAGCCAGTTCTTTTAAGTAGTGGTTCGTTTTTTCTTTGATGTAGGCCAGATGCTTGTCGATTTTCTTTTGGTTGAAATTGGCTTTCTTGCTGTTGTGGGCTCTGGATTTTGTGCCGTCGATGGCGATGGTTTCCCCTGCAACCAGATCAGCATCTTTCAAAAAGCTGACAAAGAGCTTGAAGAGCTTTTTTAGTCCCAAAGGATTGTTTTTCCTAAAGTCGGATACACTGTGATAATTGGGAACCAGCCCGCACAAAAGCCACTGCATTTCGGTATTTCGGAGGCATTCCTTTTCGAGCTTGCGCGAGCTTCGGAGTCCGTTGAGATAACCATAAAGATAAAGCTTGAGGAAAATTTTGGTATCAAAACTCGGGCGTCCTTCTGTTTTTAAAGTCTTGACATCGAATCCCAATGTTTTTAATGCAATATTTTCTACAAAGGCATCGATAAATCGGATGGGGTTATCAGCAGAAATGTGATCTTCTAAACAGGCGAAAGTCATTTGGTTACGGGAAATTCCGGTGATGTGTTGCATCTTTAAAAATACGAATATTCCTGTTTTTACACAAATAGTTTTTTATATTTGGAAGTAATTAAACGGAGGTTTTTTCACAGACTGACGTTAGCAGCCATATTATGAAACACGTAACCTTCGCACTTTTTCTTTGTTGTACACTGTTCTGTTGCCAGAACAACGAAAGTGTACTAGAAACGGAAAAAAATGCTTTGAATACAGTGTTTAATCAAGTTGTCGATTCTGTTTATTTGAAAGCAACTGGAAATCGAACTATTGCAGACAGCCTTAAAAAAAAGGCTTTGGTAATTTATGATAGTTTGACAACGGATAAGCCTGGATATGTTGAATTTAAAGCACGCTTCACAACAATAAAAAATTTATACTTTGATACAATTAGCGAAAAAGTCACTCCAAAAATTGATTTGAATCTTTTACAAAAAAAGGCAAATTTTGATTACAGAAATGGTTTGTCGCTTAATAAAGGCCCGTTTCCATCTACGTTTTGGAATTCTAATTATGCGCTTCCTGGTTTTCTTCTTTTTTCTAAAATTAACTTTGACGAAGAAAGAAAGTTTGGAGAATTTCATTGCACTTATACAAATGGAGATATGTACAAAGCAAAGTATTTTTTGATTTATATCCAGAAAGAAAATAATGAGTGGAAATTGAAAGATGTTATGTTGCGGAATATGTTATTCTAAATAATACGTCTGTTAACAGCGGTTTTGCGCAATCCCTAGTTTTGTAGTAAATTCACGTTTACATTTCACAAGAAATTTTATCTTTAACAGAAAATAATCAGTTCCGAAATCATAAGGTTAAAAGCGTCGGAATGGTTTATACAAGGGACAAAAATCTTTAACATTGAAAAATTTACGATTACTATTAGCTCTCATTGGAATATGTACTTTTTGCGGTTGCAACTTTTTTGTAAGTACAGGGGGGTTTGGGGTTTCAAATAGTAAGGCTGAATCAATTCAGAAGAGCGTATTTTTACAAAACTATAAGCCGATCACAAATCCCGTTAAAATTAATGACACTCTTTCTTTGATTATCGAATCAGCTTGGACTGAACGTAAATGGAGATATGCCGGATACCAAGCTGAAAAAGCAGAAATTGAAGATGGCAATTCCTGTCAAATCAAAATTATCACCTCTAATCTAAATGGATTTAATGAAACATGGCAAATGGATAGATTAAAACTGTCTGACGGATATTTTTACGAAGGATATCTGAACTCAATTGTTGGAGATTTTATCTCTATCCCAAAGGATACATTGACTTTAAAAATTCATAGTGGGGAAAACCCAAAAGAAATCTCAACTGCTAATTTTCTTGGAGAAATAAAACTGATAAGGCAATGATTACAAAAAATCGCCAGCTCAGAAAGCATTTTCATGCGAGCGCGAATTTTGTGGTGAATTCACGTTTACGTTTCGCAAGAAATTTTATCTTTAACAGAAAATAATTAGTTCCGAATTTCGCAACTGACGAGAAGTGGCGGAACGTTGGTGGTAATGGTACCACCTCCGAAGATACTAATTACCTAAATACAAACAAATTAAACCTCATTTTGAATACAAAAAAAATCAATTTGGATACAAACAAGCTTTATTAACCGCTGAACTTTGCACTTCACAATTAAATAAATAAAATGAAGTACAAAATTTTAGGAAACACGGGTTTGAAAGTTTCAACCCTTTGTTTAGGTACAATGAACTATGGCGGAAAAGGATTTTTTGGTTATATGGGAAATCTTGATCAAAAAGCTGTTGATGAACAAATCAAAAAAGTAACCGAAGCAGGTGTAAATTTTATTGACACAGCTAACATCTATTCCGAAGGATTATCAGAAACAATGATTGGCCAAGCAATCAAAAATTTAGATATTAACAGAGATGATTTAGTATTGGCCACAAAGGTTAGAGGTACAATGGGCAAAAGTCAAAATGATCTTGGACTTTCTAAAAAGCACATTATCCAGCAAGTTGATGCCAGCTTAAAAAGACTTGGAACTGATTATATTGACCTTTATCAAATTCACACTATTGACCCATTAACTCCAATTGAAGAAACGATTAGAACTTTAGACGATTTGGTAAGAAGCGGTAAAATAAGATATTTTGGAGCGTGTAATACTTCCGCTTGGCAACTAATGAAAGGGTTGAGTTATTCAAAATACAATCATTTAGACAGATTTGCTTCTCTACAAGCCAACTATTCATTAGATGTTCGAGACACAGAACGTGAAATTGTTCCTTTGCTTTTAGACCAAAACGTTGGGATGCTTATTTGGAGTCCATTAAGCGGAGGACTATTGACAGGAAAATACAAAAGAAATGGGCAGAAAGAAGAAGGAAGATTAAACACTTTTCCTTTTCCACCTTTTCACGAAGAAAGAGCTTATGATGTTTTGGACATATTGAAACCAATGGCTGAACAAAAAAATGTATCAATTGCTCAATTATCGTTGGCTTGGTTACTACACCAACCTGTTGTAACAAGTGCAATAATTGGAGCTACAAAATTACATCAGTTAGAAGATAATTTAAAAGCAGTAGAAGTTGCTTTTACAAACGATGAATTGGCACAATTAGATAATGTCAGCAAATTACCCATTGAATATCCTGGAAATGTTCTTGAAATAATGACAATGGATAGAAGTGCAGGAGTTGATTTTCAAAATGCTTAAATTTACAAACTAATAAAGCAGGTAATAATTTATTATTGCCTGCAAATTTTAAATTATGAAAAATTCACAACCAAATATCATAAAAATAAATTCAGTTGTGGCTTTGCACAATTTTTTGGGTTTTCCAAGTCCATTGAATCCCCTAATTACAATTATTGACCATTCTAAAACGACTAATAATAATCAATCTCAAAATCAAAAATTACTATTAGACTTTTATAATATTTCCATAAAAAGAAGTTTTAAAGGTCAATTAAAATATGGTAAAAATTATTATGATTTTGATGAAGGAACTATGTCATTTATTGCGCCAAATCAGATTATATCTATTGATAAAGATGAAGACAAAAATAATGATGGTTGGTCGCTCTTATTTCACCCAGATTTAATAAGACAATATTCTTTAGGTCAAGCCATTAAAAATTATGGTTTTTTTAATTACGAAACTAATGAAGCACTACACCTATCTGAAGAAGAAGAAAAAACAATTGAAATCATAGTAAAAAATATTCAAAATGAAATCAATTCACGTTTAGACAATTTCAGTCAAGATGTTATTGTATCGAATCTTGAGTTAATTTTGAGTTATTGCAACAGATTTTACAGTCGACAATTTCTAACAAGAAAAATGGCTACAAATAATTTACTCACAAATTTTGAATTTGTTTTAGGAAACTATTTCTCTAAAAATTCAGAATTAATATTACCTACAGTGGATAAATTAGCCAAGGAACTTAATGTTTCATCTGCATATTTGAGTGATATGCTACGAAATTTAACAGGTCAAAATACTCAACAACACATACATAATAAATTAATAGAAAAAGCTAAAGATATTTTAACAACCACCGAATTGAGCGTGAGTGAAACTGCTTATTTATTGGGTTTTGAATATCCACAATCATTTAGTAAACTATTCAAAAGTAAAACTAACTTAACACCAAGTGAATACCGACAAAGCTGTAACTAAAAACCACTACCGCTAACAGCCTCGACGAGGTTTTACAACTCATCCAGAATGGCGATGAGAACCTAACACTAATCCAGTCCGCAAGAGCATTTGGAAAAGGGAGTTTCAAATACGACACCATAAAGACAACACTACTGCCAACATTCCGCTTCAATTTCTTATTCAAGGAATCTGCCAGCAATAGTAACATCACGGAGCCGACAGGGCTAATCTATTTGGATGCCGATGACTTGTATGAGATTCCAGACAATCCTTACATCCTCGCTAAGTGGAAATCGCTATCCGATACTGGTTTTGGGATTTTGGTGAAGGTGGTCCTCTGAAAAAACATTTACTAATCCAAAACCAATTATTTCTAAAAAAACAGAAACAGATTCTTTAGAAGTCAAACAACTTCGAAAATCTCTTAAGGAAAAAGAATTAGAGCTTGAGATATTAAAAAAGGCCGTTCACATGTTTTCCAAGAGCGATGCGAAATCTACCAATTCATAGTGAGCTATAAACATTCATATCCTATTGAAAAGATGTGCAGCGTTTTAAAAGTAAGCCGAAGCCGTTATTATAGATGGTTTAGCGGCGGGCCTTCTAATAGATCTATAGAAAATAGTCTATTTACAGACTTGATAAAAGAGGTTTTTGATTTAAGCAGTCAAACTTATGGAAGTCCCAGAATAGCGGAACAGCTAAAAAGAAAAGGATATAAAATATCCAAAAGGAAAGTTGCTAAATTGATGCTTCTTAATGGCTGGAGAAGTAAACTTAAAAGACGCTTTAAAGTGACCACGGATTCTAATCATCGATATCCAGTGTGCAGTAATCATCTCAATAGAAATTTTACACCAAAATTACTTAATGAGGTCTGGGTGTCTGATATAACTTATATAAGAACAGCTGCCGGCTGGTTATATCTTACTACTATTATTGATTTATATGACAGGCAGGTTATAGGATGGTCATTAAGCACACGAATGTATACCGATCAAACGATTATTCCAGCTTGGAAAATGGCAGTATCAAAAAGAGAAATAACAGAATCTTTACTTTTTCATTCAGACAGGGGCATACAGTATGCTTCGATAGAATTCAGAAAATTGATTAATAAAAATACTTTAATCATCCAAAGCATGAGTAGAAAAGCTAATTGTTGGGATAATGCTGTAGCTGAAAGTTTTTTCAAGACCCTTAAAGCAGAACTAATCTATCAGCATAAATTCACAACCATTGAAGAGGCTAAATTAGCAGTCCTTGAATATATAGAAGTATGGTATAATAGAAAACGTCTGCATTAATCTTTGGGATATAAAACACCTAAAGAAATGGAACTAGAATTTTATAAAATTAAAAGCGTGCCATAGGTCTTAGAAAATTTGTCCGCCTTTTTGTTGCAAGTCCATACAGTTTATACGCAAAAAAAGGGACGAATCTTAAACTTCGTCCCTTTTTTAAACAAATCCTAAAGTTGCAACCGAAAAGGTTGTTGCTCTCAAAATGTCCAATTGGCTAAACTATCATCGATAAACTTCAGTTAAAAGCTTATGAAAGTACTTACAGCTTAACGATCTGTATATTTCCCGTACCTGTACCTCCTGTACCAAAACTATCAGTACAACCAAATGATAACGTACTGTTAGCTGCAGTCACATTTAAAACTGTGCTGATATTCATTACTCCTGAATCATTAGTTTCAAAATAACTGGCTCCCGCACTTGCCAGCGCTCCGTTTAGCTTAAGATATCCTACCCAACCTCCCTGCTGTCCAGTTTTAAGCCACACAGTTACCAAATAAAGACCAGGAGAGGTAAGTGTCTTGCTATAAATTTGACTAGCGCTCGAAGGACTAAAATTTCCAGAAATTGCAGCAGTGCCAGATATTGCATCGTTCGCAAAAAGACTGGCCTGAGATCCCGCAACTCCTGTAGCTCCAGTAGCACCTGTTAAACCTGTAGCACCTGTCGAGCCAGTAGCACCCGCCACTCCAGTAGCACCGGTTAATCCTGTAGCTCCAGTTGATCCTTGAATTCCTTGAATTCCTTGAGGACCTGTCGCCCCGGTAGCGCCTGTCGAGCCAGTAACACCCGTCACGCCAGTAGCACCTGTCAAACCTGTAGCTCCAGTTGATCCTTGAATTCCTTGAGGACCCGTCGCCCCGGTAGCGCCTGTCGAGCCAGTAACACCCGTCAATCCAGTAGCACCCGTCAAACCTGTAGCTCCAGTTGATCCTTGAATTCCTTGAGGACCCGTCGCCCCGGTAGCGCCTGTCGAGCCAGTAGCACCCGCCACTCCAGTAGCACCTGTCAAGCCTGTAGCTCCAGTTGATCCTTGAATTCCTTGAGGACCTGTCGCCCCGGTAGCGCCTGTCGAGCCAGTAGCACCCGTCACACCAGTAGCACCTGTCAAACCTGTAGCTCCAGTTGATCCTTGAATTCCTTGAGGACCCGTCGCCCCGGTAGCGCCTGTCGAGCCAGTAACACCCGTCAATCCAGTAGCACCTGTCAAACCTGTAGCTCCAGTTGATCCTTGAATTCCTTGAGGACCCGTCGCCCCGGTAGCGCCTGTCGAGCCAGTAACACCCGTTACTCCAGTAGCACCGGCTACACCTGTAGCTCCAGTTAATCCTTGTATTCCTTGAGGACCTGTCGCCCCTGTCGAGCCAGTCACTCCTGTTACACCCGTCACTCCAGTCAATCCTTGAATTCCTTGAGGTCCTGTCGCCCCTGTCGAGCCAGTCACTCCTGTGGCACCCGTCACTCCAGTAGCACCGGTTAAACCTGTAGCTCCAGTTAATCCTTGTATTCCTTGAGGACCTGTTGCCCCTGTCGAGCCAATCAATCCTGTGGCACCCGTCACTCCAGTAGCACCTGTTAAACCTGTAGCTCCAGTTAATCCTTGAATTCCTTGAGGACCTGTTGCCCCTGTCGAGCCAATCAATCCTGTGGCACCCGTCACTCCAGTAGCACCTGTTAAACCTGTAGCTCCAGTTAATCCTTGAATTCCTTGAGGTCCTGTCGCCCCGATGGCACCGGTTACACCTGTAGCACCTGTTAATCCTTGAGGACCAGCCACTCCGGTAGCTCCAGTTGCACCGCTCAAACCTTGAATTCCCTGAGGACCTGTAGCGCCAGTAGCTCCAACAGGACCAGCATTTCCGCTCGCCGCAAATAATGCGTACGGTACGCTCATAAGCTGTGATGTACCTACAATAGTATAGTTACTTCCTCCAGTTGGATCAATTTCAGTCTTTATAAAATATGGCCCCGCAGTCCAATTAATTGCTGAAAATGTTCCTGTTATCGGGATACCAGATCCGATCTCCAGGCTTAGCAGACCATTTTCGTTAGTAGTCGCGCTCTGGCTTTCAGAATATGAAGTACTTCCAGTACCGCTGTTTTGCAGTATGCTGATCCTGATACCCACATTTGCAGAAGGAACAAGCGCATTGTTGCTGTTCCGAACGACTGCCTGATAGCTCATTTTTTGGGGTGCTTGTGAAAAAGCGCTTGCAGTGCAAAGAAGCAATGCTAGAATAGTAATTATTTTTTTCATTTGATTTGAGGGATTTAATTTTTTATGATCTTAAATGTCTTGATATCTCTGGCAGCGCTGGTTACTTTCAGAAAATAAAGACCGAACGGATAGTCCTGCATGTTGATTACTGTCTCTGCGCTCATTATCTTTTCGTTGTAAAGAAGCTTTCCGTTCAAGTCGAATAGCTGCAGTGCGAGACTGCTTCCATCGTAGTTCTGCAAATTGAGGGTAAGCTTGTCTTTGGCAGGATTTGGGTATGCTGTTGGATTAAGGCTGATGTGCTCCGCTCCCTCGATACTCAGTACTTCCGAAATTTCAAACGGTTGCTGCACTCCTTGCGAAACTGATCCGTTGCTGCCTGCTAGCGATGTGTAGGCCACCTGCCCTACCGAATAACTGACGGTGCCTCCGCTTCCGGAAGCCTTGCCTCCAGTAGCATTTGCAGACTGTTGCGCATGAGCCGTAGTAAGCCCTAGTACGAGCAGCGTCATAGTAATTGCTTTTGTCTTGTTCATTGATTTGGGGATTATAAGATTATTTTTACTAAATAAAGCTTAACAAATATATATAAAATTAGGATTGATTTTTTTTTTTTTAAAACGTATATACAACTGTATATAAAACGCCTACACTTACAAATACCTATACCTAAGAGCAATTTGTCCATGCGTATACTACTTCATAGTTTATTTTTCATTAAAAGATAGAATAGGGTAAAATTCTAACAAAAGCTATCTTGTGGCTCTAGGCGCATTTATTATATCGTACTGTATAGCCTGTAACAACAGCTGAAATCCCAATATAATTGAGATCGTTATAATCATTATCGTACCCGTCGGGGCCAATATGTCCTTTGATGCATAATAAATCCATTCGGTAGCTCCGAAAATGATTCCGAAAATAAAGAGGGGCAACCCGAAGACCAGGTAGATTGATGCTATATTGAAGTCATAGAGAAAGTACTCCTTGAGTATCCTTTTAAGAAATGCCTTTGCGAGCCTGCCTCCGAAAACGAAAGGCATCTTCCAAATTTTCATTGCAGACTTTTCGTCTCCGTAGATAGCCGGCATTGGTATGTCGAGCACCCTCGCTTTCTGAAAATAAAATTCTGACAGCAACGAGGTCTCAAAATAATACCTGTCTGAAAGTTTTGAAAAATCTATAGTACGGAGAAGGTCTGCCTTTATCGCCAAGAAGCCGTTGGTGGGATCGAAGTTATTCCAGTAACCGGTTGCAGCCTTTATCAGGAAAGAAAGGCAAAGATTGCCCATCCTCCTGCCCACAGGCATCTTTTTCAGCGCTTTCAAATCCCTGAAGCGGTTGCCTTTCGCAACTTCTGCATTGCCATAAACCAAAGCATCTACCATCTTTGGAATAAATGCAATATCCATCTGATCATCTGCATCGACCTTTATTACAATGTCCATACCATTTTCGATAGCGAAATTAAATCCTTTCTTTGTCGCCCCGCCTACACCTAAATTTTCCTCGTTCTGCAAAAAAAGGCATTGTGTTGCCGGGGATACAGCTAAAAGCAGTTCTTCTCTTGGCAATTCTTCAGTACTCCGATCGTCTATTATGATTACCGTATGGATATATGATGGAAGCTTGGAGACTACGCGCCCAATATGTGCCGAAGCATTGTAATAAGGAATGACCACTGCTATCTTGTGGCCTGGGTAAGCGGTTGTTTCCATTTTAGTTGCGGGTTTAAAATTATTGCGAGGCTTTTTGCGCAAGCGCATACTGCCGGTTGCCATTGGCAAGCTGATGGCTGGAATCAAGTTCCAAGGCTTTGTCGCAGGCCTTAATTGCCTTATCATATTGCCTCAACTGATTATAGGCGCTACAAATGTTATTATAGGCATTTGCAGAAGGCAGAATCGAATTTGATTTTTTTGCCGCCTCGATGCACCTTGAATAGTTCCCCTGATTATAGTATTCAAGGCTCTGGTTCAGATAGTCCGCCGCAGTCTTAATGTTACCGCCTGTTGCCGCATGGCCCTGAAGCAGGACAGCCTGTGCCATGTTGTTCTTGGCTAGCTGGAATTCCGGATTTAGGGACAGTGCTTTTTTATAGGCCGCTATCCCCTTATCATAATGTCCAAGGCTGACATTGGAAATCCCGATATTATTGTAGGCTTCGGGAAAATCTTTTTTTAAGGAAAGTGCATTTTCTGCCGCGCTGATGCTTTTTTCATATTGCCCTATCTGAAAATAGCTCAAGCTGATTGTGAGGTATTTTTGTGCTGTCGGGACAGCGATAGCATCCTCTTCCATTGTGGTAATGACGTTCTTTCTGCTGATAGCGATAGCCGCGTATTTCTTAGCCTCCTCATCATCAGGGCTGGTGGCCAATATTTGAGAAGAAAGAAGTTCCAGTGACTTCCAGTCTTGAGCCTTATGGTAAATCGAAAATAGCAGCAGGTAGGCTTCGGCATAAGAAGGAGCTAGCACTTGCGCTTTCTTCAGATGCGTTACCGCTTCTGCTGTCCTACCGTGCTGTTCCAGGAACCGCGCATAAAAATAATGGCTGCTGTGGTTGGCAGTAGAGCAAGCAAGCGCCCTAATGAATTGACTTTCTGCCCCTGAAATATCACCAGTCGCATTCTTGAGCACGCCCAGATTTATGTAGACGCTCGAATAATCCGGATTCAATACTGCCGCCCTGTTGAAATTGGACGCCGCATTTCCATAATCGCCCCTTGCCATCAGCGCCAGTCCATAATTCATCAGTCCCCTTCCGTTATTCGGGCTCTTTTCTGCTACGTCACCCCAGAGCGAAAGGTCATCTTTCCAGACCTTGTTGCGCTCCCGCACTCCGTATGCATTCGCCAGCAAAATAATGAGCGTGATGGTGGCCATGCTATTAACCACATTTGCTCGCTTCAAGGCATTTCCAAAGTAGGATTGGAGCAAGTACCTTACGCCAAAAACTGCCGAAATGGTGAGACCAATGTACGGAATGAAGCACCTATGGTCGTTCAGTACCTCAGAAAAGGGAATTAATGAAGATGTTGGAAGCAGCGATATGAAAAACCAGAGCAGGCCGAAGGAGAAAAGGCGAGTCTGCTTGTTCTTAGATGTTTTCAATGCCAGATAAACCAATGCCATGACTGCAAGGATACCCGCCAGGGCTCTATAGTCAGACAAGGACTCAAAGGGCATCCAGTCTGTATCGGCTGAAAGATCATAGGGCACAAAATAGGTCAGGATGTAATGGCACAGCACTAGTGGCTGCGTTATGAGGTACTTAAACCTGTCATATCCTCCCGATGAAAAGGTTTCGGGGAGCATTTTGGAATAAAAAATAAAAAAAACAACCGTCAAGATAAAAGATGGCAGGATCTTGACAAAACTGCGCCAGCACTTCTTGAATTCTTCGGCCCTATAAAAATGGAGCAGGTCGGCATTTTCTTCCATTAGGAGTACGTAGAGAAACAGAAGCGGCGAAAACACGAAAGCCATCTCCTTGGCAAAGAATCCGATCAGGGGAAAAAGAAGGTACAGATACCTGCTTCGCCATGCGCCTCCCTGCTGAAACGCCACAAAACCGGAAAGTACGTAAAGCCCGGCTACTATTTCAGCACGCTGTATGATGTAATTGACCGTTTCCGCATTGGCGCAAAGAAGACCGAAAAAAGATGCTGCCAGCAGCGCCCAGAACTGGTTGCGCCCAGAATAGCCAATGGCATCAAGCATCTTCTTTACGAACACGCACAGAAGCGCGCAGCAGAGAAGGAAGGTGATAAATATATGTATGTGGAACGCTTTAGTACTTCCACTTGACAGGTGGTAGTCAATTGCATTTTCTGATGTGATGTAGGGCCGGTAGGACTGGTTGCTGGGCATTGAGCTGAAAGTGCTTCCGTCTGCAAAGAACCTACCGATAGTCACCTCCCTTATAGCATAATTGTTCTCTATGGTATGTGCGTCATCGAACTGGAAGCCATTGCTGAAGTGGTTGGAGTACGCCAGGAATATTGCCAGCGCAGACACTCCCGCCAGCAAAAGAAACACAGGGTTTCTGAATGAGTTTTTAGTATCCGTATTGTAGCCCGAAAGCCTGTAGATTGCCGATTCAATTTTTTCTAAAAGACTCATGTTGGGATTTTTAGTCTAGGTCCTCTTTTTTACTAGTTAGCCGCAAATATATCCAAAACGGTCAATATTGCAATTTAAATCTTTGATTTCTGTATTTTTGCAGCCGCCAAAAGTGTAGGCTTCTTCATAGGATGAATTTTCTTTTAAAAAATCTATTCCGTCGCATCTGTCATAATAAATAGATCTTTAAATTCACCCAAATGACCAATATCTTGAAAAGGAATGGACCGGCCATGTCCAAAAAATCGTGGAAGAATAATGCACCAATCGAGGATCAAAAATCCCAGAAGTGTATAAATACAGCTTCGTTAACAACTTGACTTATTCACTCAGAAATGCAGGGTTCGATCTTCACAGGCAGACTTCGCGCTTTCCTCCGACTGCACAAGTGCAAATGCAGCAGCATGAGGGCATAAAGCCCCATTTTATCTTAAAAGAATCACGACCTAAGGCCTATTTAGTTCTCTGAGAAATTCCCGAGTCTTTTTCCCAGACTCCTTTAAGTCTCCCTGTTTCCAATTTCCTTTTGAAGATGCTGCAGGAAGCAAGAACGAACAGGTTTCATCTTTGTCTGCCACAGACCAAACAATCCAGCTTAAATTTTTAGATTCCATCCAATCAATATATTCCCGCCAAGCTATCAAATCAAAAGTTCCATCGCCTGTTGCTTGCGTTCCTGCCGATTCTGAAACAAAAATAGGAAGCCCGTCTGCTATCGCTTTATCTGCTCTGTCACGCAACCATTTTTGGTGTGTGGCAGCATAAAAATGCAAAGTGTACATTAAATTTTGATATCCTTTTATAGGATTTTCTGCCGCCAAATGAACGTCTTGGTCCCAACTTGGAGACCCTACAAGGATGATGTTATCAGCATCATTTTTTCTGATTGT
Source organism: Flavobacterium qiangtangense (assembly GCF_042658345.1). Lineage (NCBI taxonomy): Bacteria > Pseudomonadati > Bacteroidota > Flavobacteriia > Flavobacteriales > Flavobacteriaceae > Flavobacterium > Flavobacterium qiangtangense. The sequence continues at coordinate 346,602 of NZ_JBHSQB010000005.1, read as the reverse complement.
AGCAATTACTTCCTCAGAATATGTTTTTACTTCTTCCCAAGACTGTTTTTCTGGTTCATTGAAAATCTCATAAATTACGTTTGGATATTTACCATATTTCTTTGACATCTCATCAAAAAATTGTTTAGCTTCATCCAGATGAATCGTGTGACTATGCCAGTCAATAATCACGTAAATATCTTCTTTTATCGCTGCCTGAATGACTGCTTCTAACTTTGCCTTTGAATCTTCCGGGCTTTTCAAATAACAATTCTCATCGGCGTCAACGCCCATTGCAGCTCTTAAAACTGTCGCATTCCAATCTTTGTGGAGCCATTTTACAGTCTCTTTGTTATAAAATCTAGGCCACCAATTGTGCCATCCAAAGCTCACTCCTCTTAGCTAAATATTGTCTCCGTTTTTGTCTACCAATTGTGTTCCGTTGACGCTCAATCGTCCGTGATTTTTGACGAATTGTGCCTGCAAACTAATTGCAGCAAGCAATAGCAGTGCCGTAAATTTTAATTTCATCCTCTTTTAATTTAAGTTTGCAAAAAAGGGTTTCCAACCTATGATCATTTTGAAAGTTTCAAGACTATAACGTCATGTGAAGCAATTTCTGATGCAAACGCTCTTTTGGTATTTCCCGCTTCTTTATTGCTCCAAAGGTCTTTCAGCTTGTATATCTGTTTTTCAAAATTGGCTTCCAGGCCGAAGTCAGTGTCGTTTACCAACTGTTTCTTCCAGTCAAAATTTATCTTTTTTGGAGCGTCGCTTACGAAATGGTTGTGATAGCCCTTTCTGTTTGCAAAAGGCTCTGTGGTAAAAAACAGCCTTATTCCGCTTTCATCACCATACTGTTGAATCAGCGTTTCATAAAGCGAGTTCATCAGCCTGAAACAGCTTTTCTTGTTTCGTTCCGCCTTGTATGCAACCGTAAAGAAGTAGCTCCAATCCATTTTCCAAAGCCTTTGCTGAAGGCTTTCCTTATCCATCAGGCAGTCGATAAGCCTCTTCATAGTTTCGTTTTCCTGTTTCAGCACTTGGTTTTCATCGAAAAGCGTTTCGCTGTTGAAGTATTTGATATGTGATTCTGGAAACAGTCTTTTCTTCTTCAGCTGTGTTTCATCCCATAATTGACTGTTTCTTTTATAGAACCGATATATGGTGCTTTTCTTTTTTTTAGTTTTCTTTTCAAACTCATTTATGTCATTGTATTTCATCTTAATCAATTAATATTTTATTATTAGATGCAATGAATCCATACAAGGGGTTCAGTCAAGCATCATACATATAAATACTAACGGATTTTGAAAAGTGTAGCTTTTGTGGGACTTTTTTTGATTTTTCTTTGTTTCAATGGAAAGTGACTGCTGTTTCAAAATGATACAATGCAGGTAACAAAAGTTAAAACATAATCACCGAATATTTTGTCGCCAGTAAGCTTATGACTGGAATACAGAATCACCAGATGCGGAATGCTCCATCTCCTAGCGTTAGGTTTGTGTTCAGTTTTATTGGTGCGGTGTTGCAGATGGTTCTGGCATTGGTGGTTATTGTTTTTCTTGGGATTAGATGGATTTGGAAAAGGTTTTAAATAAAAAAACAACCCGAAGGTTGTTTTAATCTACTGCATATTAATATTAAACCCTAGATGTTACTTTGAAACATAATTAGATGTTTTACATATTAATTATGAAATAATTCACGTCAACACTTCTTACAATTGATTTTATAGTTTATTTCGGAACAGCACCTAATCTTTTTATGAGCACATTAATTTCGTTATAAAGTTGGATATTTGATTTTATTATTTGCAACTGACCATCGAAAAAATTTCGGCTTTCATCCCTTGATTTAATTATATACTCAATTTTCTTAGAATCAGTAAAATACGTAACCATATAGCAGCCGTATTCGTAATTGTAGTTATCCCCTACATACGTTCTTAATGAGGTATCAACCACGTAATTTCTTAATAGTTCAAATGTATTTTTATCCAAAATAAAAACTTTACTACCCTTATTTTCTTTATCATTATTAATTTTAATTGCAATCTTTGGTAGTGGTTTATCCATTTCTCCAATAGGCTCGTATAATAGTTGTTGTGAATTACATGAAGTAACTGCAAGTGCATTAAGTAGGATGAAAGCAATAATCTTATTGTCAAATATTTTCATAATAATTTTATTTAAAATGTACCATCGGAATTTCTTGGGCCAACTAGTGTTTTGTTATAATCATCAATTGCATTTTTTTGAAAAGACGATTCCGATTTACTTACTACGATATCAGAAATTACTGAAGTCCCTCCAATTATGTCAAAACCATAATTTATAGTAATTTGAGGGATGTAACCTTGTCCATTATCGGTAACTAATGTCAACTCTCCTTGCCAGTGTGCGCCTTCAGAAATCGCACTTCGGCGGGGTATGTCTGAAAAATCTAAATCCGCACCGTCGTTCCCTCGCATAGCGGCTATCTCTGTGTCAGTATGAAAAAAGGGTTTATTATCGTCTGGCGGCTGAGGGTCATTATAAGGTGATGTACTTGCGCCAATTGGTCTATTTGTTGTGACTGTTTGCACAAATTGTGCGTTTTGCGTAGTTCCTTCTTGTCCATCACTCCACGACGCCTTAATCTGTAAACCTGCCATGCCTCCTCCATTATAACTATCATAGTTTTGTATTTTTAAGCCTTTATATTCTTCACCCAAATATTTATAAATCGCGGGAGTGTCGCCAGCAGAAGTAACATTAGACCTCCAAGATACCTCGCCCGTAAGTTTATGTTTAATCCAATCATTGGGTCCCATTCCATCAGGGTCAGTAAACCGCATTGGATTATTAAAACAATAATTATAAGGCGACCACCTTCTCATTTTCTCCGCCAACGGGTCAATATTCATCCATCTTCCAATTGCTGGGTCATAATTTCTGGCCCCGTAGTCGTACAGGTTCAGCCCCAGCTCGTCTTGGAACTCCTTCCCGTTGTACTTATACTTATAGGTATTATTCTGCGAGAACTCAAGGGCTACACTCGTATAATAGCCATCAGTTCCCTCCACAGGGACGTGTACCTTCTCCACCGCATTATACGATTGGTGCTTCAGCCCAAATGGGTAATAGTGGCTTTCCTCCATAACAGCGACCGAATTTGACATCGGGTCCAACCCGTACGAAAGCCTTACGTTCCCCAAATGGTCCTTGTACTGGAATACGTAATTGAAAGACGGAAAGGCCTCAAATGAACCTCCACGCGAATTAAGCGCAACGCATTTCACGTATCCCTCTGCTGTTGGAAAAAAATCAAGCTGCCCTCCGACGTACTGAAAGCCATCCATATAGTCCGTAACACTAACCACTGCACCGTCTGTAACTGTCTTTTTTAATTTGGCCCCGTCTGCGCCATAAAGGTATTCAATTTTTTTGGCTTCTGAACCGAATTTTATCTTGACCGGGAGATTCAGGTGGTTGTATTCGATGGCATCTATCCCTTTGTTTCGGTCGAGGTTCAGGTTGCCGAATCCATCGTATTCAAAGTCATCGCCTTGATTGGCGCCATCAGCGAATCCAGCCGGATTGTTGGTCTCGTCGCCCACCGAAAGAAGCCGGTTTTTATATTGGGCATGGTAGGCATAGTCGAGCCTGTCAATCTCGATCACGTCCACCCCGCTGTCCAGGTTTCCGTTGCGGCTCATCGACATGATGTTGCCGTTCTTGTCGTAAGAGACTGACTCGTTATAAGAATTGGTAAGCCCTATCGATGGTTTCTGGAAATAGGCGTCGCGCATCCGGTTCAGCGCATCATAACGGTACCCGTACCGGCGCCAGATTCCGTCTGAACTGCTTCTCCATGAAGTTTCGGCTATGTTCCCGTTGTAAAGAGGCTTGACATCGCCCCCAAGGCTTTCTACCACGCTGTTGTAGCTGATCTTGAAGTTAAAGAAGTCAAGCGGCAGTGAAGGCCTGGCCGTTTCAGGGTTTATTTCGGTAAGCCATCCCCTTACATTATACTGGAAGTCTATGTTCTGGAAAGGTGCCCCCAGCGCTCCGCCAGTACTTTTTCGGGTCAGCTGTCCCAGCTCGTTATACGTGTTTGCCGCCATCAGCTGCTCCGCGCCTCCGTTTATCTGGTGCAGATGGGAAACCAGCCTTTCCTGGCTGCTGTATGCAAATTTGTTTTTCACTACAATTTCAGTATCGCCAGCCTTTCTCTTGTGCCTGAGGACTGTATATTCTGGCATGCCCCTGAAATTAAGCTTGTTGTCGGTAACGGTATGGCCTCCCAGGTAATTGGTCTTCCCGTTGCGCACCGGCCGGTTCTTTATGTCATAAAAAATATAGGAAGTTTCTCCGAGGGTCTCCGAAACTATCGTAATCACCCGATTCCAAGAACCCGTCTGCATGCCTTTCGTGTTTTGGGTCACCTGCTGCTGCTCTACCGTAGAAGGCAGCGCCGGCACATCTGGAAACAAATAATCGTCGTAATAGCTGACAATCATCGTATAAATTCCAGTTGCTGGAAATGCTGTGTTCGTATAAGCCAGTGGAACCCCGCCTGCAAGGCCGGCTCCTGAAGTCCTTGACTCCGAAATATTGGCCTCCCCGTCAAGCTGCCCCTGTATCGAACTGCGTTCTGGTGCCCCGGCGGGCGCGCCCGAGTAATATCCGGTGTACGCCACCCTGCTCTGCCCGTCGTATTTGGTAAAGAGCCATCCTTTCTGCGTCGGTGCGAATGGACTGGTCACGGGACCTGTAAGTACCGTCCGACCGATCTGGTCGTACACGATGAACTCCCAGCTTTTCCCCGGGAGCTTTTTCTCTGCCAGGCGGTTCCTCGCATCGTATTTGTACTGGTAGCATAAGCCGTCCAGCTGTGAGGCCGGGCTGTCTGCTAACGGGGGAATCACATAGGTAAGGTTACCGTACACGTCGTAGACGTAATAGGTATCGTGCCAGGCCTGGCTCTCCGAACCACTGACAATAGAAGCCCCGTAGACCCTCTTGAGCACCACGCGCCCTTCCTTATCCTTGAACTCCTGTGCTGTGCTTGCAAGACCTGAGGAAGGCGTCCAGTTTTCATCCCTGGTGATGGTCTTGTAGAGCTGGCCCGGCCCATAATAGCCGTTATCCTGCAGGAAGGGCTGATAGAGTTTCTCGGAATCATCCCAAGATGTGCCCGCGAAATAATGCCTGACCTCGTCAGAAACATTGGTTCCATAGTCCATTTTTATCGTATGACCCAGATCGCTTCCCGGAACGATGCCCCAGTCGGCGCCAGGCGCTGCCTGCTCCAGTACGCGTCCCGCAACGGAAGGTTCCAATACCGATTCGCTGTAGGGATTGGGCGTATTGCCGTAGGCGGGCGTGCTGTAATAGCCTAGCACGCTGGCCTGCGCTGCTGCGTCGAAGTCGCCTGCAAAGGAATACGGTAGATAGTCTCTTGTCTTTCTGCCGTAGCTGTCGTACTCTGTGTGGACCACGATGCTCTTCCCTGTAGCCGATCGGTTTTTCTGTACCTGCTGTATCGGCCGGCCAAGGCCGTCCGCATAAACCACGTCGACCAGCGACAGGCTTTCGTCCACCCCTTGAGGGCTGGACGCGGTTATCGGCTGCTTTGGGATCGAAACCTTCATGAAGTTTTCCTCCTGTGCCTGAAGCATGAATGGCAGCAGCAGTGCGTAAAATATATTTTTTGTCATGGCTCGATTATTGGTTTTTATAGCTATAGTCAAACTCTTTCAGAATTTCCTGCTGTTCGTTTCGTATGCGCTTCAGTCTGTCCATCCCGTCGTATTCGAAAAAGGTGCTGGTACAGTTCGTGTCTGTCGATTTTACCATCAGGTACCTGCTGTTGTAATAGAAACGTGTGACGCTCGATTTTGGATACAGCTGGGAAAGTGCGCAAGGCGACGCTGTATCCGGAATTGCATCCAGGGCTGGAAGCTGGTCGAAAGGACCGTTGCCGGCCGAGGGCGGCACGATATAGTTCTCTATTTTTAGAGTCAGCTTTCCAAGATTGTTATAAGCATATCGGGTTCTCGGTCCATCTTTTAGCGAAACCAGCACCGCATTCGCGCGGCTGTCATAGCCCTCAAAAGCAATGCGGTCTTCAAGGGCGCCATCCCCTTTCGAATATTGGGCGATGTGCGGCAGTATCAGATTTGGGCTGCCACTCCATTCCCTAAAGAGCATCCTCTGCGTAGAAACCAGAGCCAGCGAAGACGGATCAGAGCGGTAGACTCTTGTCTCTGCCGGCGCCGAAACCTGATTTCTTCCTGCCAGCTTCTGGTAGGCTTCTGCCTGCTGGCTGGTCAGGCCCGCCAGCTGCGATGCCTCGTGCACGTATGTATTTCTTGTTTCGGTAATGCGCCCTTCTCCGCTGATGGAAGAAGTCACTTTCACAGGCAGCCCGATCAGCTCGCCGTATTCCATGCTTCTTACTGTCCTGATCGGATTGTATGATGTCTCCCCGGTTGCGCCGAGCGGCATCGGGATCGTAAATTCCACAGCCGTGCTGGAAAGTAACTCTGCCCGCTTGGACAGGAAGCTGTACATGCCTACATTCACATTGGATGACGAAATCAATTGCCTCGCACAAGCCTGCCCCTGTATATGCCCTGTCACCCCGTCCATGTATCCGGTCGGCAGATAACGGTAGGTAAAGGCTTCCTCTCTGGTCTTGCAGAGCAACCCGTTTCTTTTTGCCAGCTGGGTTTCCTTCAGCAATGTGCCGTGGTAGATTCCTTCCAGGTTTCCTTTCGAATAGCCTTCTGATCCCTGCGATCCCGACGGAAAAATTCCAATGCTGGTGGCCAAGCCTCGGTTGTCGAACCTTTTTTCCGTGCCGCCAGCTTCAAAATCATCACCGCCGTAGCTTACCGTAACGTATTCGTATTTTCTGTCGAAGAGCTCGGGAAAGGGATATGCAGAGGACAAGGTTCTGTAAAAGTATTCTTTGGCTTCAAAAAAAGCCAGATCCGCATATACTGAACAGCACTGGTTCATGTAACCATTTTCAACGAAGTTGTAATCGCTTTTCAGTTCCAAGATATCGAGAATGTTTTTGGATAAATCAGTAGCCTCATGGTAATAATAGCGCTTGGTGCCGGCTTTGTGTCCTTCGTTTGTAAAATCAGTAATCCTTTTGATGCGTATTCCGCCATTTTCAGCGATCTTGTAGCCCTTTATATGGCTGAAGCTCACCGTAGCTGTAAACGGTACGGTGGAGAATGCATAGCTGCTGGAAACTTCCAGGGTATAGACGTGGTCTTTCAGGAAATTGAATGTATACTCCCTGTCTGCCGTGTAGTCGACCGGAAGTCCCTCGGAAGGTGCCGCCAGAGGCATGGCTAATTGCACCACTACCTCGGTATTGTTCGTATTATCTATCATCTTCAGCTTTATGGTATCGGTATGCCCCATTTGGCCTGCCGCAACGACGTTTACGTATACCTTCACCTGCTGGTCCATCAAGGATCCTACCGACTCTATCATTTCGCCGTTGTTTACAAATGTGACGAATCCATAGCTGGCCGTCTTTTTCGATGCCGGAATTCGCGTGCTCTCGTTTCTCCAGATCGTCAGGTAATTGCCCGCCCTGTCATATTCTTTCGACTGTATCGGCTCATACTCGAATGCTGTGTGTCCCTTTGTCGGATAATATATTTTCGACAGTGAGCCTTTTGCCGCAAAAGAAAAATCTCCCCTGCGGTCGGCAAGATTTGGAATGGAGGCATCAAAAAGAGGATCAACATATTTTGGCAATAGTGTGGTGTTGCCAATCTTTCCATTATAGTAACCCGCTAGATCGACAGCATAGCTCAATCGGTCCGGCAGCCCCATCGGATCATTATATTCCATTACATACTGTTCATTTTTTTTCCCTGGCGCCGCGTCGGAATGGTCCCTGTTAAATTCCAGCTTCGTTAGGAAAAACCGTTGGGAATTGCCAGCCAGGTTCGGAAACAGATAGGAAAAGTCTATTTTTGACAGCTCATTGCTCCCGTCCTTGACGGCAATGCCGTTCAATATCCTTCTGTAATTTGAGGCCGACCCGAAACTTGAAGAGAAACTAACTTCCACAGTGTTATTGTCGCTTCTTATTTTTGACAAGAACAGGCCATTTTCGAAACGGCTGAACGTTGCGGATGTCTGACGAACCGTACTGGGTGTTGCTCCTGAGCAGTAGGGGGCGTTAGGAATGACTATGCTGGTAATAATATTAATGCTTTGGGTTCTGCCCAAACTGAGGTTTGCCCCTCCTGCCTCTAAATAATCAAAATATATGGTCCCGTGGTCTGGATGCTGTATCGAGGAAAGGTAGAAAGAAGTAGGATAGAAAAGATGCGCCGCATGCGGATCACTGGTGGTATAGGAAAACTCCGTCGCTCCGGTGCCTCCAAAAAAATATTTTATGCCTTCCGGGGTCGTGATGCAGAATCTTTTCTCGTTGCGCAGCCTGGCCCGCAGGTCTGCCTCGCTCCCCAAGATTTCGATCTTCAGGTTGCTTTCTGCTTTGGACAGCCTCGGTATATAATCCTTGTCCAGAAAGAAGCTTCCCGAATAGCCCGGAAAAGAGAAGCTGAACAGGTCAGGATTGAAATCCCACAGCGGTCTTGTATTAGTGAGCAGAGAATGAAGATTAGCTGTATCATCAGTGCCATCTCGCAAATCCATCGCAAATATTGTTTCCACTTCGAGCCTGCTTATCTCAGATCCTTCGTCCGCAGCTCCGTTGATCGTCCTGGTTATCGCGCCGCCTGCGGCAAGCGTCCAGTTGATGCCGGTCCAGGTTGCCAGCTGGTCGACTTTTACGCCTGCCCCCGCATAGTTCAGGGAGATCGGCACTTCCAGCTTTCCTGCCCTGTAGGTATATATCGGTATTGACGTATTCACCATGCCCGTACGCTCGTCTGCCGGGATGTCCCCGTATTTGGTTATCTCGTAGGCCTCCGGGGAAGGAAGTACCACTTTTGGGAGTTCTACCTCTTGGCCAAAAGCCATCGCGCTTGCCAGAAGCATTCCTATAGTTACTTTGTTTTTCATGATCTACTCTTTGTTAAGTGCTTTTACTACCTTGATGCCGTCGCTCTGGATTTCTGTCCTGATCTGGATGACGTAGATACCTTCCGGATAGCTGCCCAGGTCCACCGGCACCGTCCTGTCTGTGATCTCAAACTCCTGGAGCTGGCGTCCGGCGAGGTCAAATATGGTGCAGGTGCCTGACTTGAATTCATAGCCGACCACGACATTCGTGTACTGCACCGCCGGGTTGGGAAACGCTTCGATAGCCCTCTTTTTCTCTTCTTTCTTATCCTTGTCGCGGAGCTTCACTACCCAGAAGTCGCTCCTGCCGATCGCGGAATTTCGGTCCCTCGACGCTGTCTTCACCGCCATTCCCTTTGGGACTGCAGGCGTGGAAGTTCCCGCAAGCAGGTAGCCTCCGTCCCGCGTCTTCACCAGCTTTTTCAGGATGTCCTCTCCGTTGCTTCCCACGGTGGCGTCCCAAAGGACTTCGCCTTCCGATGAGACTTTCAGGGCTATGTAGTCATTTATTCCTTCCTTTTCTTTTTTCTTCTGCAGGGCGGTGTGCGTCATCGGGCTTTTTGAATACCCTCCCAGCAGCATCGTCTGGTCTGTATTTTCCGTTACCGAAATAAGGATATCCTGCTTCCCGTAGTCGTAGGTCCTGCTCCAGATTACTTCTCCTGTCTCGTTTATCTTTATAAGCAAAAAATCCATATCGCGCGCGCCCGCGCCTCCAGATATAGAGGCGCTGTTTGAGCTGCCGCCTGCAATGTAGTTTCCATCCAGGGCTTGGTGGATCGAATACAGGTGGTCTTCGCCTTCGCCTCCCAGTGTCTGCTGCCACTCCAGCTGCCCTTTTGCGTCCAGCTTTACAATCCAGAAATCTCCGTTGCCGATCGGGTCTTTCTCCTTGTCGCCTGCACGCCCGCTGTCGAGCGTTGCCGGGCTGTTCGAGTAGCCTCCCAGTATGAAGCCGCCGTCCCTGGTCTGCTCGAAGCCTTCCAATACGTCGGCATGCTGCCCGCCTAGCGTTCGCTGCCATTCCAGATTGCCTTTCGGGTCCAGCTTCAGTACCCAGTAATCCAGATTCCCTCTCCCCGCCTCGTTTTTCAGTATCGGCGCTCCTCCAGGCTCGGGGATGCCTTTCTTGGGCCTTCCGATCGGGCTGCTCGAGGAGCCTCCGATAAAGTAGCCCCCGTCCTTGGTCTGGATCACACCGGTAACCCGGTCCTCACCGATCCCGCCGATCGTGCGCTCCCACTGGACATTTCCCATCGCATTCAGCTTTATGATCCAGTAGTCCTGCTGTCCGTAGCGATCTTCTTTCTTCTGGGCGCCCCCGCCGGAGTCTGAAGTTCCAGCAAGGATGTAGCCGCCGTCGCTGGTCAGCCTCACGCTCTGGAGCAGGTCGGCGCCTGTGCCGCCAAAGCTCTTCTGCCAGTCCAGGTCACCCTTTTCATCCATTTTCCATATCCAGTAGTCCAGATTGCCGTTCCCCTCCTCGGTCTTGTTTCCGGTCTTGTTGGAAAGCGAACTGCCTGCGAGTATAAATCCGTAGTCAGGCGTAGGAACGGCATCAAAAAGATATTCCGAATGCTTTCCCCCATATGACTTTTCCCATTGTATGTCTTGGGAATATCCGAAATGGGACAGGAAGGCGGCTATCGTGAGATAGGTAAGTTTGTTTTTCATAGTAACTGTATTAAGCTAGGCAGGGTCAGCTGACACTATTAACAAATTTTAAAAAGTATTTGGCTGCAAATATAGTGATGTAATTTGTTCTACGCCCTCACCAAATTATGGTATATTTTAAGAACTGAAATTATATTCATTCCAATTTTATACTGACTGAGGAGCGCCCGAAAAGGACGTAACATAGAAGCTGCAGGCGTAAGGTACCGAACACTTCTGAAGATTGCGTTTATCGAAGAAAGCGGGGGTATTTGAAGGTTGCCTTTTTAAGGGAAATTTGCCTTTCTGGCCGCAGTTCCCATTAGGCATCGCACCATATTCGAGTGGAATATTATTGCCAGTTTCACTCTTGCTATTTTATCTCGGCAAGAAATAAGGGAGTAGATTCCGGAAACACTCAACCGTAAATGCGATTCATATGTTTCCGTCAGACGCCAGGCTATTTTAATAATTGGACTAAATTAAAGCGATATATACCCAACGTGTAATAGTATTTTCTAATGCCTCAAAAGACAGTTTTCTGACAATAGCCTTTAAGAAAACCAATTTCTTGACCTATTCGTAAACACCTCTAAATTGATAAAACAAACTCTCTATAAGTCTTGACTCATGTGTAGTTATAACTGCGGTGCCCGTGGCTTTTTGACCGACAACAATTTGTCTGCCGTATGAAGTTTTAAGCCCGCTTTTCAATGATACTTCAAGTTTTAATTCATCTGATTTATTTGGTAATGATGTGATATGACTAATTGTTCCGTATAAAATACCAAACTCTGATTCTGGATAGTTATCTAACGTCATATTGACGTCCTGGCCGATTTTTATTTTATCAGAATTGACGGCATCTAACGTAATTACCCCTACATACTCGTTAGGTATTTGCGTTGAAGAATTGGAGGTAATGACTATTTGTTCTTTAACAACATTTGGATACTTCACAGACCACGAGATTGAGACAAAGATCATGATCACCAAAAGAACTACGACGGTGCCCAAACGAATTGTCCAAATAGGCGTTTGGGATAGCATTTGCTGCATCTCCCTGCTTCTCAAATGATTTTTTTTATCAATTAACATTTCTATTTATTTTGTTATCACTTAGTATTCCCACCAGTAATTTAATCATCTATTGGCTGTACTGCTAACTCCCTAATTGCAATTGATTTTTTATTAATTTAAAATAGTAACCTTTTAGGCTAACCAATTCTTCGTGGGTTCCGATTTCCACAATCTCACCTTTCTCTAATACTACAATTTGATCTGCATTCATGACCGTACTCAACCGATGCGCAATTACTACCACTGTCCTGTTTTCGAAAAAAACACCTAGCTTTTCCATAATTTCTTTTTCATTGTTGGCATCAAGGGAACTCGTTGCCTCATCGAACAGCAGCATTTCAGGATTCTTATAAACGGCTCTCGCAATCAGCATCCTTTGCTTTTGGCCTGTACTCATGCCTATCCCCTCCATTCCTATTTTGGTATCAAACCCGAAAGGATAATTTTCGACAAACTCTCCAATATTTGCAACATCTGAGGCGTAAATCAGCCTGTTTTTGTCAACAGCTTCATCCCCTATAGCGATATTATTTGCAATCGTGTCATTAAAAATATAACCTTCCTGCATTACGCATCCTAAATGGTTTCTCCATGCGGTCTGAGCAATCGCCTTGAGCGGCATGTCATTTACATCAATATGCCCTTTCGAAGGTTCATAAAACTTCAGTAGCAATTTCATCAATGTTGTTTTTCCGCTGCCGCTAGAACCTACAATTGCAGTAATCTTATTGGCTTTTATAATAAGATTCAAATCTTTTAAAACAAGCGAATCAGTTCCCCTGTAGCGAAAAGATAAATCTTTAATTATAATATCTGCGTTTTCCGGAATTTTAGAGGTTTGGCTGCGCTCTTCCTGGATTTCGTCTTCTTTGTTGTGGATTTCTGATAACCGGGCTAGTGAAATCTTAGCATCTTGCGCTTCCCTGACAAACTCTATCAACTGCAGTATAGGGGCATTTAGATTTCCGACTATGCTTGAAATCGCAATCATCATACCAAGTGTAATCTGTCCGTCAATCACTAATTTTGCTGACAGAAAAATGATTAAAATATTCTTGAACTCATTAATTGAGTTAGAGCCAACACTTTGTATCTGTTCTAATAATAAGCTTTTTATAGACACTTTAAAAAGCCTCACCTGAACATCTTCCCACATCCACCGTTTCTTTTTCTCGGCATTGTGCAGTTTGATTTCTTGCATTCCATTTATGAGCTCGATAACTTTACTTTGTTCATGAGAAACCTCAGAAAATTTTTTGTAATCGAGGTCAGCCCGCTTTTTCAAAAACACGATTATCCATAAAAAATAAAAAGCGCTCCCAATAAAAAAAACAAGAAAAATTTTAAAGTTGTAATATGCCAAGACACCTCCCATTACAAACATGTTAAAAACAGAGAATAAGACACTTAACGATGATGTCGTTAAAATTTTTTCAATACGCTGGTGGTCATTTATTCGTTGCATTATATCACCAGTCATCCGAACATCGAAAAACGAAATCGGCAGACTCATCAACTTTATAAAAAAGTCCGAAACCAGCGTGATATTGATCCTCACAGAGATATGTAACAATATCCAACCTCTAATTACTTCTAAGGCAGTCCTTCCGAGAAACAGAAACAGCTGCGCAAATAAGACTAAATAGATAAATTTGATATTTCTATTTCGAATGCCCACGTCGACTATGCTTTGAGTCAAAAACGGAACAAGTAACTGAAGGACACTGCCAACAAACAAACCTAGAAAAAGCTGAAACATGAACGATCTGTAAGGGATAAGATATCTGAAAATTAATTTGAATCCATAAGTCCCACTATCATCGCCATTTAGCTCAAGCCGATTAAATTCTGGAGATTTCTCTAAAAGAAGCGCGACGCCGTTAAGACTTTCATTCGGTTCTTTTCCAGTCCAAAACTTTACGAATTCATTCTTGGAATATCTCATCAATCCGTGTGCAGGATCCGCTATATGGTACAAGCCCCTGCTAATTTTATACAGTACCACATAATGGTTATCATTCCAGTGCAAAATACACGGGAGCTGCGCTTCTTCTAACTTGTCCAAGCCGAGCTTAACGCCAGCCGCACTAAAACCAATTTTTTCCGCCGCAGCAGATAAAGTCAACAGGTTGCTGCCCTCACGCGTTGTCTCACTGAGGTCTCTTAATTTTTGTATGTCCACTAATTTGCCATAATGGTTGGCAATCATTTTCAAACAGGTTGGTCCGCAATCTTTTGAATCTGCTTGTAAAAAAATCTTAAATTTACTCAATATTAATTTTTATCAAAATATTAGTGGATATTCCCCCTTTTCATCAAATTGATCGCAAATTTTAACGTCATCACCTCTTCACATATATTATTATATATTATTAAAAACTTGAACTCACTGCTTCATAAAATTAAAAAACAAACTTGAGAGAAGAAATTAATCCCACTCTCAAGTTTTAGCATTTAAAAAAAAAAAATGTTGTCTTTGTTTTAGACAAATCAAACAAATTTTTAACAAATGCAATAGGCAACGCCTTCCAGCGTCATTTCGCATTTGCCGCTTGCACAACCCCTGTTTCCAACGTTTGTACAAACTGCTCCACATGGAAGATTTGGAGGAGCACCTCCACTAATACTTTTTAATTCAGTAGTAGACAATTGTTCAACACCCTCTAAACTTAAAATTGATTTTTTCATAATTATAATAGTAAATTTTGATTGAACTCAATCCTTTTAAGTCAGTTGAGTCTTCTGACTATCGTTGCAACAATATTTTTAAGACGAAACCGCCATACTATCTAATTCTTTTTCAATATCGCCAAACTCGTTAACAAAATAGCTAAGCTCGTTTATTTCATACTGTTTTGGAAGGATAAAGGTGTTGACCAATTTTACAGGAGTATAATTAAAACCATTTTTAAAACACCAGTCATATTGTTTTTGGATTTCATCATTAACGTTTTCACTAATCTCATTCCTGTTCCATTTCTTTAACCAATCGTCTAACTGCATTTTTTCAATGTGCCAATCGTTTATGGCTTCGAAAGCTTTACTTCCGCTTTCAGATTGAATTGCAACTAAACTTTGAACGACCTTGAGATAGGGATTCGATAAGTTTTCAGGATTAATGTTAAAAAAAACAGAGAGATTCACTTTATCTGGATATTTCTTTACAAGGCTGCAGGCATCCGAATAAGATGAGTGGCAATAACCGCAACTCGGACTTAAGAACAGCTTAACATTCAAATTGCAGTCATTGCTACCGATATTTATGCCTGTTAAGTACTCGATTCCTTCCAGAGAAGAAACCTCCCTGGCTAAAAATTTAAATATGTTAATATCCCTCTTGAATCGTAAAAGCTCATTTACCTTTTCAAAAGACTTAGTCTTGCCCTCTATCAAAGGATTGATAAAAACCCACAAGATAAAAACGGCCCCAAAAGATAGGTAGGAATAATAGCCATTACCCAGAATTTCCGGCATCGATATGCTTTGAAAATAAAATAGTGGCAAACTTTGAATTATTACCAACAACGATACGATCAGACAAAGCGGACACCACTTTTTCAAAACTGCTTTCTGCAACCAAATAGAATATAATATAATAGGAATTGAAAAAAAGCTCAAAAGTGCAATTATCGCAACAGCGTTTGCCGGATCTAAAAGTAGAGAGAAAAGGCTTGAACCGAAAAAGATGATTGGGATATCTGAAAAAGTCACGTTTTTGATGATTTTTCTATTTCCAGATTTTATGACTGAATTACAGGAAGTTTCCTGCCCAGTACATATTTTTGAAACAATATCACTTGAAATCCCAAATTTCTCTTTTAAGATTAATATACTTATTAACACGCCAGCCAATGAAATTAAGACACAAAAAATTTGAACGGATGAAACGCCGAAATATAGAAACGAAGCGGCAACAAAAAAAAATAATACCAAAAATGAGCTAAAATTGCTTTTCGACTTTCTGACATCGTTACCAATAAAAATTTTAGGCTCTATGATTAGTATGATACCGTTCCATCCATCAACAAAGCTAGAAATACTTAATTTGCTGTTTTCCCCATTTTCGTTTTCAATCCTTACCTCCGTATTATTTTTATGAACCAGGACAAAATGCCCATCAAAATTCGCTAAAAAAATATCAGGCAGTTCCGATATTTTTTCTTTTGGAAATTTAATTGCAACATTTTCGATGCCTAAAGCTTCCAGCGAATCTGTTATTGAAAACAAACTTGGATAATTGGGATGTGAAAAGTATAATTCTTCGAAATCAGACTTTAATTGAATGTTGTTGTTTATGGCAAAATATTTTTTTACTAGTTCATTCATAAAAGTCGTGCGGGTTGGTATTCCAAATTATTACTTAACTCAAAGCTAAACGTTTTTTTTTAAATTTTGTAATAATTTAACATTTTTTGTAATACTTATTTGAAGAACGTATCAGCATAACCTTAAAAATGTCAGCAAAGATGCCACACGAACACTGTTCCCCTTCTTGTCCTTCAAATAGCCAAATCTTTGGTTGGTATGCTAAACATCAGCTACGGAAGTTTCTATAATTTTTGCGGAAGTGTAATTCTGTTTTTCTCGCCTTTGTTTTGTCTAATGATCACGATATTTCTTTGTGAATTAATATCATTTGGCTTAAATTTCAATAGCTCGCTTCGTCACAAAGCGCAATTGTATTAAAGAGAAAGCATTACCTTGTGCTTAACATTTGAATGTGCTTCTGATAGCGTCTTTCCCTCTTCCGTGCTTAAATTATTTAGTGATCGTTTTCAGTCTGGGACGATGCATTTTTGCAATCTTCATTTTTGTGTCCAAAACGGTGAAAAAAACTTATTGCATTAACGATTTGGTTTTGGTAAGAGGCAGAAAGTTCCTTTTTTAAAATATATTTATTATTGTATGTCACCATAGGATTATTGGTAATGATGCCACAAACCAGATTTATATTGTTAAGCGAAAAGCAAAATAAAAATGCTTGTAATAAATTTCGAGGATTTTTATTTGAAGTCGTTAACAGATAAAACTTAATGTCTTTTAAATATTATCCTAGTGATTGACAACTCATCACGTACTGAGTCTACCTCTATGATTTGACTTTTGCTGTTTAGTATCAATGTTATCTTAATTTATCCTTTTTTAGTGCGGGCTTTGCAACTTGAATTTCATTTTGCTTAACCGCGATTCGATCTTATTAGATCATTTTCTTGCATTTTTTTTTTAATTTTTTTTTGAATACGAAGCACTCCAATTAATATCTGGCCTTTAGCGGTTTACTGAGATTGTTTTTAAAACTTAATCAGTTTAATGTGTCTAATGGTAATATCAAAAACAATTTCTGAAGGATTCTATATTCTTGATAATAGGTTTCCTTTTGGTAATTTCCAATCTAGCGGATACGCAATTTTTGAGTCTGTTAAATTCTCGCATTCAAATAAATCGTTTACACACTCATCTATTATAAATTTGTTTAATTACACTTAATTAGTTAATAATTAAATATTTATATATGATAAAACACTCAGAAATAATTAGTTCAAAATATTTGAAAAATGGACGAACATATGAAAACTTAAAATAAAATATTCTACATTTGAAATCAGAAAATAATAAAACTATGCGATAAAATAATTTATACATATAATCATTAGCGTAAGCTATTAGTCTATCGACCGAAACCGCCAAAACTTCAAAAAGATACAGATTAATAAGCAGAATCGCTCTCGCTATGGCGTGGGCTTTCTCTTATCTGTATTTTGGGTGCTTGGCGGTACCTTGGTCGATCGATTTGAGTTTGTCCCACGCTTTTGGTTTAAACCATCTAAAGCTTCTTGGGACGGCGGCAAATCAAAACAAAATGAAAACAATCTTAATTACCGGAGTATTCTTAATTACCTCCTGTCTTGCCTTAGGACAGTCAAAAAAGGAAATTGTGCTTGAGATCTCCAACCTACAGAAAAAAGCATTTATCAATGCTTCTTACAATGTACCCAAGCAAAAGATATGGGATGCTGTATACGTAATGATGAAACAGGAATATTCAGACATTCAGATGCAGGATTTTGACAAGGGAATAATAGAGGGATATGCAGAGGCTGAAAATTTTAAGGAAACTCTTATCACTGAGTTAATAGGGACCGAACCCTACAAGGTAACTTTTTCCATGAGGAGACAGATCAGGTATAAGGACAGTAACGGCGCTTATTCCGGTTGGTATGATAAGAACGAAATTCCTGAAGACTATTTATATAAAATTCAAAAGACGATATTTGAGGAATTAAATGGTCCTTTGAACCTTACAGCAGAACTTCAAGAAAAAATAAAAGAATATAATATTAAGCAGAAAAAATATAAAAACAAAATTCTTCTTGGAAGAGATTTCTAGAATATGCAAAATAAAATTCCTACGCATGAGTGGCTTTTTTAATAATTTTATAAATACACAATTATCGAAATTTAATAGAGTTTTATTCGTGTTCACTCGAATTGAATGTATATGAATACGTATTAAGACATGTAAAAGATATTTATTTTCTGATTGGTCTCATCTAATTCTATTTCTATAAAAATATTCTTTAGTTAACTAACATCTTTTAAAAATCAATAGTAAAATTATAGGCATCTAGATAAAACTTTATCTAAAAAAATAATCTATCAAATAAGTAGAAATTAAAATGTTCCAAGATCTATTGCTTTAAATAAAAAGCTATATATTTACTACGGCTAAAAACAAGTAGATTATATAGTTCCCTATTGATACACCTATAAAATTCAACCGTCGTTAAGCCTTATAAACATTGATGTTATTTAAAGTATATCGGAGCCTCTTTCTCCGCAAAAACCCTCAAAATCAAATGATTTTGAGGGTTTTATTTTTTTACAATATTTTCTATTAAACTTTCCCTTTCAAATCTAAGATTTCCTTTCGCAATTCCCTGAACATATCCTTTACATTTTCTGTTCCAAGGTCATCTGGCAAAAACTCTTTTGTAGCAATACTGCAAGCATATTCCCATATTTCTAATATCTCTGAAGCTTTTACTTCGTAAGGTCTATAAACACGATTATCGGATTGCAACGTCAGGTTTCTGCCGTTTTTGTTCAATCGTTTGTAAACAATTCCTTCATTTTTGGTCAGCAAAATATAGGTTTTTCCGTCCATCACATCGCCTAATTTTTCGACATATTTCCCCACGATAAAGGAACCTTCCTTATGCGGAGGCATCGAATCTCCTTCCACCGGAAATGCCCTAAATTTTCCATTTCTAAGAAAAGGCAACGAAATCTGCTGTAAATTTTCGATAAATTCTGGATCAGCATAACCCGAAGTATATCCGGCTTTTGCCTTGTGAGGAATAATTTCAATGAAGTTTTCGCCCTGCTTATCCACAGTTATCGGAAGCAAAATTCTATTGTCATCTAACTTAAGCAAGTCATCCATTGGAATTTTACGCAAATCAACTGAAATCAAAATATCAATACTAACATGATAATAATTAGATATCTTTTTTAATAATTCAATCGGAGGCTGTGAAGTTCCGTCTTCATATTTTAAAAGTCTGGCACGCGTAATCATCAATTGGTCTGCAACACCTTGCTGTGTCAGTGATTTATTAACTCTCAAATATTTTATGTTATCAGAAAATAAAGACATGGTATGTTAATGTTACAATTTGTAACTACAAATATAATAATTAATGTTACAATCTTTGCTAATTTTGTATCAAAAGAAATTCACATGAAAACGGAAGCCGAAAAAAGAGAATTAGTCAAAATGTTCCAAGCTAAAATCAATGCCATGCAAAGCTTGGGAAGAGTTTCGAGCGAAGTAGCAACAGACAATTTTTTCCCGTTTTCTGAAGCTTTCCCAAATCATACATTTCCTGTGGGTGCGCTCCATGAATTTAGCAGTTATGAAGCTGTTTCGGCCGCTTCAACTGGTGGTTTTATCGCCACACTTACCGGAAAATTGGCTAAAAATGACGGCATCTGCCTCTGGGTCAGCCGTGAAAAAAAAGTATTCCCTCCGGGATTAAAACAATTTGGTTTAGCACCTGAACGCATCATTTTTATCACAACATCCAACCAAAAAGAAATGCTTTGGATTATTGAAGAAGCCTTAAAATGTAAATCGCTAACAGCTGTGATTGGAGAAATCAAACAACTGACTTTCACCGAATCCAGAAAATTGCAACTGGCCGTAGAACGCAGTGGTGTCACCGGATTCATTCACCGATTTATGCCAAGTGGCGAAAATGCCGTGGCTTGCACAGCACGCTGGAAAATCACGCCGTTACAAAGCTCTTTTGACGATGATTTGCCGGGAGTTGGCCATCCTTATTGGGATATTCAATTATTAAAAGTCAAAAATGGCAAGCCTGATTCTTGGCAAATTGGCTGGCAAAATGGTCAATTCCAAACCTTTTCTAAAGAAAATAATCCTATTTCAATTAACGAACGTCACGCCGGATAATGACACGATACGCTTCAATATGGTTTCCTTTTCTGCTTTCAGAACACGCAATTCGAAAACAACCCGAACTTCGCGAGGTTCCGTTTGTGCTGGCTTCGCGTAAAAAAGGACGCATGGTTATTGACGCTTCCAGCAAATTAGCCACACAAAAAGGGATTTTTTCAGGAATGGTTTTGGCCGATTGCAAAGCGCTTTTTCCAGAACTCGAAATGTTAGAATCGGAACCCGGAAAAAACGAAAAATTATTATTGGCTTTGGCCGAATGGTGCATCAGATACACGCCTTTTGTAGCCACTGATTTTCCCGACGGATTGCTGTTAGACACCAGCGGTTGCACACATCTTTGGGGTGGCGAAAGTGCTTATATTGAAACTATTAAAGAGAAAATGAAGTCTTTCGGCTACACAGTTTCCATCGCCATTGCAGATACTATCGGGATGGCTTGGGGAATTGCTCGATATAGCCCTCAAAATATAGTTCCTGAAAAAAAACAATATGAAGCACTTAAAAGCCTTCCTGCCAATGCGTTGCGACTTAATCCAATTATTTTATCCAAATTAAAAAAACTCGGCTTAAAACGAATTGATAGTTTTATCGGAATGCCTCGGGAATCATTAAGGCGAAGATTTGGTCCCGAATTACCTCTGAGAATCGGACAAGCTTTGGGGCAAGAACTCGAATTAATTGTTCCAATAAAACCCGTGGAACCTTATATGGAAAGGCTTTATTGCTTGGAACCCATTTCCACGGCCACCGGAATCACAATTGCTTTGGAACAATTATTACAAACTTTATGCACTCGATTAGAATCCGAAGGTTTGGGTTTGCGAAAGGCAACATTTAGCGCTTATAGAATTGACGGAGACATTCAGCAGATTGAAATCGGCACCGGTCATCCGTCCAGAAATACGGTGCATCTTTTCAAGCTTTTTGAACATAAAATTGCCACGTTAGAACCTTCACTTGGTTTTGAATTATTTGTTTTGGAAGCGCCCACAACCGAACCCGTTTCTGAAGAACAAGCCGTGATTTGGAATGCCTTAAATCAGAATGACAAAAAAATTGCCGAATTGATTGACAGAATAACAGCGAGAAAAAACACAAATGTTATCAGCCGTTTTCTCGCCACAGAACATTATTGGCCAGAACGGTCGGTGAAAGAGGCCGAACCGTTATGGGAAAAAGCGACAGTTGAATTTCGAAGTGATTTGCCACGACCGATTCATCTTTTGTCGAAGCCAGAAATTGTTCAGGTTACAGCGGTGCTTCCGGATAATCCGCCGTTATTTTTTAGATACAAAGGAAAAATTCACACCGTTTCAAAATCAGACGGACCAGAAAGAATCGAGCAAGAATGGTGGATTTCTGACGGATTGTACCGCGATTATTATTGTGTGGAAGACACTGAAGGCGCGCGATATTGGCTGTTTCGCTCGGGACCTTATGAAAAAGAACAGCCACAATGGTTTTTACACGGATTTTTTGCCTGATGGAATATACAGAATTACAAGTCACGACCAATTTCAGCTTCCTCCGCGGTGGCTCGCACCCCGAAGAACTCGTGGAGCAGGCTTCTGTGCTTGGCCATAAACAAATTGCCATTGCCGATAAAAACACCTTGGCCGGAATCGTTCGTGCGCACGTTACTGCAAAACAATTCGGAATCAAGCTTGTCATTGGTTGCCATTTAGAATTACTCGACGGACCTCCTCTACTCGCCTATCCTACTGATAAAGAAGCGTATGGCCGACTTTCTGGCTTGCTTTCTGTCGGAAATTTGCGTGCCGAAAAAGGACACTGTCATCTTTATAAATCTGATGTGTATGAACATTCAAAAGGCATTAAATTCATTGCCATTGCGCCACTTTCTTTAAATGAAAATTTTGATTTTGAATCCGAATTTAAAGCTTCTTTGGAAGAATACAGCGCCAATTTAAGAAGCCAACTTTATCTTGGCGTAAGCCGTTCGTATCACGCCAATGACACCAAACGGATGCATCGGCTTTGGCAGTTATCAGAGCATTTTCGCATCAAATTAGTTGCCACCAATGACGTGCATTATCACATTGCAGAACGCCGACAGTTGCAGGATGTTTTGACTTGCATTCGAGAAAAATGTACAATTCATAGTGCGGGTTTCAAGTTGTACCAAAATGCCGAACGCTATTTGAAAACTACCGAAGAAATGAAGCGTCTTTTTAGGCAATATCCCAATGCTTTGCGTGCCACGCAGGAAATTGCGCAAGCCTGCCAGTTTTCACTCGACACTTTGGAATACGTATATCCCGAAGAAATCACTTCTGGCGAAAGAACGCCTCAAGAAGAGCTGGAAATGCTGGCTTGGGCGGGCGCAAGAGAAAAATTTGATGACAAAGAATTTGCAAAACTGTACCCGCAAATTGTCTATGAATTAAATTTTATGGCCCGAAAAAATTATGCGGCTTATTTCTTGACTGTCCATGATTTTGTACGTTTTGCCCGAAGCAGAAATATTTTGTGCCAAGGCCGAGGTTCTGCCGCTAATTCTGTAGTCTGTTATTGCTTGGGAATTACTTCTGTTAATCCCGCTCATTTTAATTTGCTTTTTGCAAGATTTATGTCAGATGCGCGTGATGAACCGCCAGATATTGACGTCGATTTTGAGCACGAACGACGCGAAGAAGTCATCCAATATATTTATGAAAAATACGGTCGGGATCGCGCAGCAATCGTGGCCACGGTTACCCAAGTGCATTGGAAAGGCGCCATTCGGGATGTGGCAAAAGCGATGGGACTTTCAGCAGATGCGGTGGACCGTTTGGCTTCTTCGATTTGGGAATTTCGGGACGAACTTGACGACGAAAGAATTACTTCGGAAGGATTTAATTTGGCCGACCCGCATTTGGTCAAAATTATAGAATTGACTCGAGAATATGTCGGTTTTCCGCGTCAATTAGGCCAGCACACCGGCGGTTTTGTCATTACCCAAGACAAACTTTCAGATTTGTGTCCGGTTTTAAATGCGAGAATGGAAAATCGTACCAATATTGAATGGAACAAAGATGATATCGAAGCACTCGGGTTCTTGAAAGTGGACGTTTTGGCACTAGGAATGCTGACGTGTATTCGCAAAACATTTGATTTGTGCAAGCAACATTATGGCAAAGATTATACTTTGGCAAACATAGAACAAGATTTGCCTGAAGTCTATGATATGATTTGCAATGCCGATACTTTGGGCGTTTTTCAGATTGAAAGCCGTGCCCAAATGTCGATGTTGCCTCGCTTGAAACCCAGAAAATTTTATGATTTGGTTATTGAAGTTGCGATTGTAAGACCTGGACCGATTCAAGGCGATATGGTTCATCCGTATTTGAGAAGACGCGACGGAATTGATAAAATAGAATATCCTTCAAAAGAGCTAGAAGATATTTTAGGAAGAACACTCGGAGTGCCTTTGTTTCAAGAACAAGCCATGGAAATTGCTATTGTTGCCGCCGGATTTACGCCCGCCGAAGCAGACGGCCTGCGCCGAAGTATGGCTACTTTTAAAGCCAAAGGAAAAGTCAGCGATTGGGAGATAAAATTGGTCGCCGGAATGATTGCAAAAGGTTATAAAGAAGATTTTGCACGACGCGTTTTCCGCCAGCTCGAAGGTTTTGGTTCATATGGTTTTCCAGAAAGTCACGCGGCGAGTTTTGCCTTGCTGGTTTATGTGTCGTCGTATATGAAATGTTTTTATCCCGACGTTTTTGCGGCCGCGTTGCTGAACAGTCTTCCGATGGGATTTTATCAGCCGGCACAAATTATCATCGATGCAAAAAATCATAATGTAATCGTGCGTCCGATTGACATAAATTATTCTCAATGGGACAATACGCTGGAAGAAAAATCAGGAGAATATTGCGCGTTGCGACTGGGTTTTAGGCAAATAAAAGGTCTGTCTTCAGAAGATATGCAAGTTTTGGTAAACGCTAGAAAAAAGCCTTTTTTAACTGTAAATTCTGTTTTGGATGCCGGAGTTTCGATGGTTTCGCTTGAAAAATTGGCCGATGCTGATGCTTTTCGCTCGATTAATTTAGACCGAAGACAGGCTTTGTGGGAAGTTTCCGCTTTGTCAGATAACCCGATTGGTTTGTTTGAAGGACAGCCTTCGGCAAGCACGAATGAAACCCAACTTTCATTGCCGTTATTGACCGAAGCTGCGCACGTTGTCAGCGATTATGCTTCGACCGGACTTTCGTTAAAAGCGCATCCCGTTAGTTTTGTGCGTCCGCAATTGGATAGTTTGGGAGTTACTAAAACCGGAAAACTTTCTGAAATGAAAAATGGTGATCCGATAAAAGTTTCTGGACTCATCACCGTTCGGCAACGGCCGGGAACGGCAAAAGGCGTATTATTTATTACGATAGAAGACGAAAGCGGTTTCGCCAATTTGGTCGTTTGGGACACCGTTTTTCAAAAACATAGAAAGGAAATTGTACAAGCGCGATTGCTTATGGTGGAAGGAAAACTGCAAATTGAAGGCAAAGTCATTCACGTGATTGCCAACAAATGTTTCAATCTTTCACCGCTTTTGCGAAATATGACTGTTGATTCAGACGCCTCAAAACTTTCGACTTTATCAAGATCTGACGAAGATCCTACGGATGAAATTTTTCACAAAGGTCGAAATTTTAGGTAAAAATTAAACTACCACTTAATTTAAAAATGAACATGATGATGACACTTTTTAACGACACCGAATTGTTTACTTCGGGACGTGCTGGCAAGATTATTTATGATCTTCCAGATACTGATATGATGCTTTTTGACAGCTTTTTTTCAAAGGAAGAATCTGATAATTTTTATGAAAAACTGTTGCATGAAACGCCTTGGCGCGAGTATGAAATGCCCATGTATGACAAAACTGTAAAAGCGCCACGGATGATTTCTTGGTATGAAGACAAGCAAAATCCAGGTGCTGATGAAAATGGATTGGATTGGACGCCGGAATTGTTATTCATCAAAGAAAAAGTTGAAAAAGAAACCGAAGTAAATTACAACAGCGTGCTTTTAAATTTATACCGAGACGGAAAAGATGGCGTTTCTTGGCACAGCGACAAAGTGGGAACCACGAGCAAAAATACTTACATTGCCTCGGTAACTTTTGGAGAAACGAGATTGTTTAAGCTTCGACATAAATTTAGAAAAGATGTCGCACAGCTTGATATTCCGTTGCATCACGGGACTTTATTGCTGATGGGCGGTGAAATGCAAAGCTTTTGGGAACACCAAGTTCCAAAAACGGCGAAGAATGTCTTGCCCCGAATTAATCTTACTTTCAGGCAAAAGAAAAGAGAAATTTCCGTTTAAAATCTTGTAAATATTAGGCTGAAACGTATAACGGAATTGCTTTATAAAATCGGAATTTTAATAGAACTAAATTCTAAGAAAATGCCTGAAGGTCCGAGTATTGTTATTTTAAAGGAAGAAGTGCATTCGTTTGAAGGCAAGAAAATCATTGAAGCCAACGGAAGTGCCAAGCTTGATTTTGACCGAATTCAAAACAAAAAAATCGAATCGTTTAAAAGCTGGGGAAAACATTTTTTGATTTGTTTTGACGATTTCACGATTTGGATTCACTTTTTATTGTTTGGAAGTTATTTGATTAACGAACAAAAAGCTTCCGTTCCAAAGCTAAGTTTGGTCTTTCAGAAAGGAGAAATTAATTTTTATGCTTGCGCCATTAAAGTTTTGGAAGGTGACATAAACTCGCATTATGACTGGACAGAAGACATTATGAATGACGATTGGGACGCAAAAAAAGCGATAAAAAAACTAAAAGAATATCCAAATAAAATGATTTGCGATGTTTTATTAGACCAAGATATTTTTTCGGGATTAGGAAATATTATCAAGAATGAAGTTTTGTACCGCGCCAGAATTCATCCGGAATCATTGGTTGGGAAAATTCCGAGTAAAAAAATAAAGGAAATCGTGGACGAATCTCGAATTTATAGTTTTGAATTCTTTAAATGGAAAAAGAAAAACGAACTGAAAAAACATTGGCTTGCCCACACAAAAAAAATCTGCAAACGGTGCGATCTTCCGATGTTTAAAGAATATACGGGAACCAAAAAACGCAGAAGTTTTTTTTGTACTAATTGTCAAAAACTGCACGATTGAAAAATTTAAAAATACATATCGGCTGTTCAAGTTTCAACACAAAAGATTGGTCTGGAATTTTTTATCCGAAAGAATTGCCACGTTCAAAATGGTTTGATTTCTACGCAGAAAATTTCAAAACTTATGAATTAAATGCTACTTTTTATAAATTTCCGACCGTTAGAACTTTAAATAATTGGTACAAAAAAACGCCAGAAGATTTTTTATTTTCTGTCAAGGCTCCAAAAATAATTACGCATTTAAAGAAATTTGAAGATTGCAAAACTGAGATTGATTCTTTTTATGAAATTGCTTCTGAAGGTCTGAAAGAAAAATTAAAATGTATTTTATTTCAGCTTCCGCCGAGTTTTAATTATACCGAAGAACGGATGGAATTAATTCTAAATCAATTGGATACAAAATATCAAAACGTAGTTGAATTTCGAAATGAAACTTGGTGGAATCCTGAAGTTTTTGAGACTTTTAAAACAACTAATATTACGTTTTGCAGTCCGAATTATCCAAAGCTTCCGACTGAAATTATTGAAACAAATTCTATTGGATATCTTCGTTTCCACGGAAATCCGAAATTATTTTACAGCGAATATTCTTCGGATGAATTGCAGGAATTTTGGAACCAAATTAAGCAGAAGAATTTTGACGAAGTGTATATTTATTTCAACAATACTGCGAGTTCCGCCGGAATCATAAATGCTGTGGAAATGAAAAAAATAATCTCTTGAAATTGGTATCTTTGCAAACTTAAAAATTACAAATGAACAAAAATCTAAAACTAAATATATTGCTGAAAGACGCTTCTGTCCACAAAATTCAGTTCGATAAAGAATGGTTTTTCGACTTAAAAGATATGGAAGATTATTTAAACGAAGATTTATCTGAAGTAGAATTTATCCACCTTCCTTTTAAATATGACGAGGAAATAATTGAGACAAAATGCGCCACTTTGGAGGATATTGAAAGGGTCAGAAGAGAAAATTCAAAATAAAAAACCACCTTAAAAAAAGGTGGTTTTCTTTTTAAAACTCAGTTTCAAAAGCAATGTGTTCTTCTTGACCGTTGAGCCAATATTTTGAAATATAATGATCGTCATTCTGAAAACTTGAAATGGCTTTGTCAATAATCAGATTGTCATAAATCTTATAATCCTGGATTTGATGTTCGTCTAAAATTAAGTTTATTTCCACAAAAGTGGCGTCTTCAGTGACTTTAGAATTATTTTTTCCTTCCATAATATCACAATAAGATTGCACTTTTGAAAGCGTTGCTTTTTCCTTTTTTAGGTCATCGATAATCTTGTCAATAAGTGTATTTGCTGTT
This sequence comes from Flavobacterium qiangtangense, assembly GCF_042658345.1. NCBI lineage: Bacteria > Pseudomonadati > Bacteroidota > Flavobacteriia > Flavobacteriales > Flavobacteriaceae > Flavobacterium > Flavobacterium qiangtangense. The sequence continues at coordinate 318,900 of NZ_JBHSQB010000005.1, read as the reverse complement.
CCATCGTTCAGATTCATTCCAGCAATTTCAAATTTTTGAGGCATTTTAAATTCACAAACTGCAACCATAGCTCTTATTTTTTAGTTATTGTCAAAATCAATTTATATCCTAATCTTGTCTTTGCTAAAGTCCGAAGTATTTGCTTGAGAATGATTATATAATTTTTACATTAACTTATATTTTAATCGGAAGATTGTCAACGCTTTGAAAAACATTTGAGCAAAAAAAAACGCTCTGTAAAAGAGCGTTTGATTTTTAATTTTTTATAGAAGTGTACCACCTGAAACTTCGATTCTTTGAGCATTTACCCAACGCGCGTCTTCGGTGCAAAGAAATGCAACCACGCCACCAATATCATCTGGAAGACCGACTCTTCCCAATGCCGTTGTTGAAGCGATGTGAGCATTCAAATCATTGTTATCACGAACTACGCCACCGCCAAAATCAGTTTCAATGGCACCCGGAGCAACAACATTTACTCTGATTCCTCTTGAACCTAATTCTTTTGCTTGGTATTTTGTCAAGGTTTCAACGCCACCTTTCATAGTTGCATAAGCCGAATATCCTGGAAGGCTGAAACGCGCCAAACCAGTAGAAATATTCACAATCCCACCGCCATCGGCTAACAACGGTAAGGCTTTTTGAGCCATAAAAAACGTTCCTTTTAACTGAATATTTACCAGCGTATCAAATTGTTCTTCAGTAGTTTCTGCGAAAGGAACATGAATCCCAATTCCTGCATTGTTTACCAAAAAATCAAATTTTTCAGCTTGGAATTTATCCTTTAAAGCTGTTTTTATTTCTGAATAAAAAGCGTCAAAAGTGCTAGAATTTGCAACATTTAATTGCAATGCAAAAGCTTTTTGGCCTAATTTTTCTATTTGATTTACAACTTCTTCGGCTTCCTCTTTTTTGCTGTTGTAAGTTAAGATTACGTCCAAACCTTTTTTAGCAATGCTCAAAGCCATATTTTTCCCCAGTCCGCGACTTCCTCCGGTTACTAAGGCAATTTTTGATTTATCTGACATTTTATTATTTTTTAAAATTTATATCTATGCAAATTTACGCTTGAAAATCGCTCGAAAAATGATGAAGACTTCAGTATTTTATTTTAATTGCAATTGTAATTTTCGAAATTGTAATGGCGTGATTCCTTCCATTCCTTTAAAGAATTTTACAAAATTAGTTGGTTCATCATAACCAATTTTCTGCCCGATTTCTGCCATCGAAAGATCGGTTTCCAAAATCATTTTCTTGGCTTCATCTACCAGTCTTTCTTCCATAATATTGCATGGAGATTTTCCTGTGGTCAACTTTATCGTATTGGTCAAATGTCTTGGATGAATGAATAACATCGAGGCGTAATCGCTTGTGCTGAATCGCTTTTCAGTTTTTAAATTAAGCAAATCAGAAACGTGATTGTCAAATAATTTTAAAAAATCAGCCGTGATTTCATCTTTTCGGGTGAGTAATTTTGTGGGTATCGACATAATTAATTTTTAAGCAGTTCGGTAAGCGGAAGGCGAAATTTCGGTGTGCTTTTTGAAGAAATTATTGAAATGTGATGGTTCTTCAAAACCAAGCGAATAACTTATTTCTGAGATATTCCAATTGGTGTGTTTCAATAAAGCTTTTGCTTCGTTCGTCATTCTTTCGGCAATTAAATTTGTGGTCGTTCTTCCGGTTGTTTCTTTGATTGCACGGTTCAAATGGTTGACGTGAACGTACAATTTTTCAGCAAAATCTTTGGCCGAACGAAATGCAAAACGCTGTGACGGTGACTCAATTGGGAATTGTCTTTCAAGTAATTCTGTAAAAACTGCCGTGATTCTGGAGTTGGCGTCCGCGTGCTGAAAAATAGTTTCTGAAGGCGCAATTTTCATCGCCACGTGAATGATTTCCGTCAAATAATTTCTGATCAAATCATACTTATATTGATACTCAGAATTAATTTCATCAAGCATTTTTTCAAAAATACCGCCAATTTGACTTTCTTGTTCTTTGGTCAAAATATACGCGGGTTTTCCGCCAATCTTGAACATCGGCAAATCGTGAATATTACTTCTGAGCGATTCTGTGAAAAATGACTCCTTGAAAATGCAGAAGAAACCGGTTTTTTCATCAGAAAGCGATTCAAAAGTATAAGGAACTTGCGGATTGAAAAAAACCAATGCGGTTCCGTCAACTTCGATACTTTTATCAGCATAATGATAAATATTTTTACCGCGAATCATCGTGATTTTATAGTAATCTCGCCTTGTGTAAACGATTGGCTTCGCTCCTTCCATGAAACAATCTTCCATTTTAAAAACGTTAAAATGACCAATATCGTTCTTCAAATTATCAGGAAGATAATTGAATTTGTGATTGTAAAAATCCTCGATTGTTTCTATTCTTGACATAATCTTTGACATTTAGTACAAACTCCAAAACCTGCTAAATTGCAGGTCTGGATCGAATCTTATTTGGAATAAATTGTAAATTTCAAATATTTATTCGGTTTGTAATTCATTTTAAAAGTAAGCTTTTTATTTTGAAAATCCAGTGGAAATTGACAATTCTTTGGCGTCTTCTAAGTCGGTTTTTACCGTTTTCATTTTGGCATAAGCTAAATCGTAAGCGTCTTGGCCAAGAAAAAAGTGTACCAAAGGTTGCTCTCTTTCTGCAATGGCAATCATCGCTTTAGCGGCTTTCACAGGATCGCCAGGCTGGTTTCCGTTGATTTCTTCTTCGTGTGCTTTTTGTACATTTCTCACACTTTCATATTCTGCAAGTTGCACTTTTGGAGTACTTAAAGACGATTGGTTCAAGAAATTAGTTCTAAAATATCCGGGAAAAACTACCGTTGCTTTTATGCCAAAATCTTTTACTTCGGTTGCCAAAGATTCTGTAAGTCCTTGAACTGCAAACTTTGTGGCGCAATAAATTCCGAATCCTGGAAAAGCTCCAGTAAATCCTCCGATGGAAGAAATATTAAAAATATGACCTGATTTTTGTTCGCGTAAATAAGGCAAAACTTTTCTAATCACGTTTAAAGTTCCATAAACATTGACTTCAAAATTTTCTTTAGATTCTTCGCCTGTCAATTCTTCGATTGCTCCCACAAGTCCATAACCAGCATTGTTTACCACGACATCAATGTTCCCAAAATGATTTACAGTTTGGTCAACTGCCTCACCAACATTGGCTTCATCTTTTAAATTCATCGCCAATGGCAAGAAATTTTCGTGTTCGCCAATTGCATTTTGTAGGTCAGAAATATTTCTGGATGTGGCGGCAACTTTTTTTCCTTCTTCCAATAATTGTTTTACCAAAGACAAGCCTAAACCTTTAGAAGCTCCCGTGATAAACCATACTTTTTGATTTGAATTTTTCATTTTTCTAATAAATTAATTGTTGATTTTGATAAGGCAAAGTTATGGCGAGAATAGACTTTAGATATTGCAATGAACAAATCATAACTTGCAAAATTCAAACAATTTTAATTTATCAGAAGATTTTAAAGATTTTGAGGTTTAAATTTTTCGGGAAGCGAGATGTGTTTTCCAGAAACCATAAAAGTTCCTTCTCCTCTATAATGTACAGTTTTGGGATACTTTGGGAAGCTGGCAACCTTGGCATTAACAACTTCCATTATAAAAAAATTATACTTCGCAAGCAACGTCGTGTCCACAATTTTACATTCAAAATTGGCATAACATTCTTTAATTGAAGGCGCTTCCACTTTTTTAGAATCTTCGATTGTCAGCTTAAATTTCTTGAATTTGTCGGTGTTTCTGCCAGAACAATTTCCAATTGCAATGATTTCTTCGATATAATCAACCGTTGGAATATTGATCACACATTCTTTTGAATTCTTGATCATTTCAAAACTATGATTTGCCGCAGTAATCATGCATCCTATTAATGAAGGAGAAAATTCTAAAACCGTGTGCCAACCCATCGTCATAATATTCGTTTTTTCGTTCCATTTGGAAGAAACCAAAACAATTGGCCCCGGTTCTAGAAATTTGCGAATATTTTCTACCGGAAATTCTTCTTTTTTGTAATTCCTTTTCATAAACTGTTTTCTTATAAATTTACGAATTTTTGATTTTTATAATTCCTAAAATTTAACACCGCTTCATTTAATAATTAGATTTATTTTTGCAATAAATTAAATTCCTAAAAAATCCAAATGCAATATATAGACGATTTAAACTGGCGTTATGCTACAAAAGCGATGAATGGCGTCAAAATCAATGATTCAAAAATTGACAATATTCTGGAAGCCACAATTTTAGCACCAACATCAAGTGGTTTGCAACCATTCGAAGTTTTGGTTATCAAAAATTCTGAACTAAAAGAAAAAATTAAGCCAATTGCCAATAATCAATCGGTAATTACAGACTGTTCGCACTTGCTAATTTTCGCTGCTTGGGACGATTATACTGAGGAAAGAATCAATCACGCCTTTAAAATTTCTACTGAAATTAGAGGTTTTAATCAAGATTGGGACAACTACCGCAAGCGATTAATCGACATGTATGTGGGTCGTGATGCTAAAGAAAATTTTGAACATGCGGCGCGCCAAGCCTACATTGGATTTAGCTTTGCCATTGCGGCGGCGGCTTTAGAAAGAGTAGATTGTACGCCAATTGAAGGTTTTAAACCGGAAGCTGTTGATGAATTATTAGGCTTAAAAGAAAAAGGACTTCGTAGCGTTTTGTTATTGCCGCTTGGTTACAGAGAAGAAAATAACGACTGGCTTGTTAATCTGAAAAAGGTCAGAAAACCAAAAGAAGATTTCATCAAAGAATTAGACTAAAATAAAAATACCCTTGCAAAATCTCGCGAGGGTATTTTTTTATGCTTTATTTTTTATGATTTTAGCGAAGCCATATCAATTACAAAACGATATTTCACGTCGCTTTTTAGCATTCTTTCATAAGACGCGTTGATATCCTGCATATTGATCATTTCAATTTCTGAAACAATATTATGCTTTCCGCAGAAATCTAACATTTCTTGTGTTTCAGCGATGCCTCCGATGACAGAACCTGCCACAGATTTTCTTCCCATAATCATTGGAACTGAATTTAAAAACGGATCTAATGGTCCAAGATATCCAACTAAAACTAAGGTTCCGTTGATATTTAATGTTGATACATAAGGATTTACGTCGTGAACATAAGGAACGGTGTCAATAATCAAGTCAAATTTTCCTGCAACAGATTTCATTTGAGAAGCATCCGTAGAAATGACCACTTCGTCAGCGCCAAGCTCTTTCGCGTCAGCAGTTTTATCTGGAGTTCTTGAAAACAACGTAACCGATGCACCCAAACCTTTTGCCAGTTTAATTGCCATATGACCCAAACCGCCCAGTCCAACGACAGCCACTTTGCTACCTTCTTTTACATCCCAATGCTTTAAAGGTGACCAAGTTGTAACTCCCGCACAAAGCAACGGAGCCGCAGCAGCCAAATCTAAATTTTCTGGAACACGAAGCACGTAACCTTCATCAACAACCACTTTTTCTGAATAACCGCCAAAAGTTTGCTTGCCTAAATGTTTGTCTTTTCCGTTGTAAGTTCCTGTAAAACCATTAAGGCAATATTGCTCTAAATCTTGTTTGCAACTCTCACAAGTTCTGCAAGAATCAACGATACAGCCCACTCCGACGATATCGCCAACTTTAAATTTTGAAACCTCGTTTCCAACCGAAGTAATTTTTCCAACGATTTCATGACCTGGAACTGCCGGATAAATGGTTCCGCCCCAGTCATTTCTTGCGGTATGCAAATCAGAATGGCATACGCCACAAAATAAAATTTCAATTTCAACATCTTTTGCCGTCACATTTCTGCGCTCGATGTTCATTTGTTGTAAATCAGCTTCTCGAGATTCTGTCCCAAAAGCTTTAACGTTTGTTGTACTCATAGTCTGTTTTTAATTTTTATCGCTGTTAAATTCTTCGTCAGTCACGGGTTCTAGCCAAACGGTTGCTTCTTTTCCAGCATCTGCAACAACGGCGATATGCGTCATGCTATTTTCTTTTGACGCGCCATGCCAATGTACAACATCTGCTGGGATTTTAACGACATCACCTTTTTGAATAATCTGAATCGACTTCCCTTTTTCTTGGTAATAACCAATTCCTTCAGTGACTATCAACGTTTGTCCGTTTCGGTGTTGGTGCCAATTGGTTCTAGCTTTTTCTTCAAAAGTCACTTTTCCAATAGAGCTGTTCAAATTATCATCGGGACTTACCGCCGTATTTACCCAAACCGTTCCTGTGAAATATTCCTTTGGTGCTGGATTTCCTTTGTCTAAAATAAAATTCATCTTTTTCGAGTTTTTGGTTGGAACTTGCGCCACGGCTTTGGGGGAAATCCACAGCGTCAACCCAATATTAAAGTTACAATATTTTTCATCACTATATATTGTAGTTCATTTTGGTAGCAAAATTTTAATTCCAACAAATTTCCGCCTAATTTTTATACTATTATTATACCAATTACTGAAATACTAACCATTATTACTGATTTGTATTCGATTGTGAATTGAGTGCAATAAAAATCTTAGTTAAAACTAAAAAAGAGGACTTATCTGTCCTCTTTTTAAAATTTTGGTATCGAATTAAAATATAAATCGAGTGCTTAAAAACTTCGATTTATCATCATTTACAATTTCATTAATCAATTGATTATTAGCATCATTCATCTTAAATGCAACGAGCGAACGAATTGAAAACGAGCGAATCGCATCTGGAATTGAAAGTGTTCCTTCGGCGCTGTCTTTTCTTCCTGTAAACGGAAAAATATCTGGTCCGCGTTGCGACTGACTGTTGATATTTACACGGCTGACTTGGTTTACCAACGGATCAATTAATGAACCAACTTCAGAGGCATCCATGCTAAAAATACTAACTTGCTGGCCAAATTTTGCATCAATCAAATATTGAATCACTTCTTCGACATCGTCAAAAGGCACAATCGGAATTATTGGTCCGAATTGTTCTTCGTGGTACAATTTCATCTCAGAATTTACCGGATAAACAACCGCCGGAAAGAAAAATGAAGCCTTTGAAACACCTCCGTTTTCGTTCATCACCTTCGCTCCTTTTGCTTCCGCGTCAGCGATACATTCGTTTAAATAATCAATTTTATAAGGTTCTGGAAGCGGTGTCAGCGAAACGCCTTCTTCCCACGGCAATCCAAATTTCAATTCAGAAACTGCCTTGTTGAAACCTTCTATAAATTCATCAGCTTTGCTTCGGTGAACCCAAACGATTTTCAGCGCCGTGCAACGCTGTCCGTTAAACGAAAGCGAACCCGTAATTGTTTCTTTTACTGCCAAATTTAAATCTGCATTCGCCGTAATTATCGAAGCATTTTTAGCATCCAAACCTAAAACCGCACGAAGACGATTCACTTTTGGATGTTGTTTTTTCAATTCATTTGCGACTTTGCTTGAACCAATTAATGTTAGAACATTTATTTTTCCCGATTCCATCAAACCTGGAATTATCACGTTTCCACGTCCATAAATTACATTTATTACGCCTTTTGGAAATGCTTCCTGAAACGCTTCTTGCAAAGGATAATGTAACAAAGTTCCGAATTTTGGCGGTTTGAAAAGAATCGTATTTCCCATAATCAAAGCCGGAATTAAAGTCGTAAAAGTTTCATTTAGCGGATAATTAAACGGTCCCATACAAAGCACGACTCCCAATGGTGAGCGGCGAATTTGTGCGGCGATTCCTTCGGCAATTTCAAACTTGGAAGAATCTCTGTCCAAATTTTTCAAGGAATCAATCGTCGCATAAATATATTCAACTGTTCTATCAAATTCTTTCACCGAATCAGCGTGCGATTTCCCAATTTCCCACATAATTAATTTGACCACTTTGTCTTTCGTAGCAATCATTTTTCGGGTAAATTGCTCCACGTGTTCAATTCGTTCAGAAACACTCATCGTTGGCCATTCGCCTCGACCATCATTATAAGCTTCCACCGCGGCATCGAGTGATTCTTGCGCTTCTTTTTCAGTGCAAACCGGATAACTTCCGATTAATTTCGGCTTTAATTCTTCGCCATTTTTTATGTAAACCGGAGAATAAACCTCGTGAACATCGCCACTCCATTGCTTCATTTCTCCGTTACTTAAATATTCTTTTTGGTGAATTTCTTCAATTTTAAATTGCTCCGGAATTTGATCTTCTCTTATAAATAAATTATTCAATTTTTCTTCAAAAGTGTTTTCCATAATTGTCTTTTTGAAATGATAAAATCAGTTGGTTGTCTTGTAAATATAGTCAGAAAATCTTTAAAAGTTTGTATATTTTAGGATAGATTTAAATGCCTAAAATTTTATATTTACACAAATTTAAACCTTAAAAATATTTGCCGATGAGCGCTTTAAAAGACATTTATTCTCCACGATTTTATGACAAACTATCAGATGTTTTTGTCAAAACGATTCCTTCATTTGATAAGAAAAATTTTGTTTCTAAGATTTTTACGGATGATTTCAACCAAATGGAATTGAAAGAAAGAATGCGACATACAACAAAAGTTTTGCATCAATTTATGCCCGAAGATTTTGAAAAAGCAGTGAAAATCATTGAAAAAACCATCGACGAATTGCGACGAAACAATATCGGAGAAGACAGCTTGGCTTTTATATTTTTCCCAGATTATATCGAAATTTATGGTTTAGAGGATTATGAAAATTCCGTGAAAGCTATTGAATTTACAACACAGTTTATTACTTGTGAATTCGGAATTCGTCCTTTTATATTGAAGTATTTTGACAAAATGATGCCTCAAATGCTGGCTTGGTCAAAACACGAAAATCACAAAGTGAGAAGATTGGCGACAGAAGGATGCAGACCGCGACTTCCTTGGGCGATGGGTTTGCCTGATTTAAAGAAAAATCCAGAAAAAATTCTTCCGATTTTAGAAAATTTGAAAAATGATCCGTCAGATTTTGTACGAAGAAGTGTGGCGAATAACTTGAACGACATTGCAAAAGATCATCCAGAAATTGTTTTGAAATTAGCCCAAAGTTGGAAAAATTTAAGCAAGGAAACCGATGCGATTATCAAACACGGATGTCGCACTTTATTGAAACAAGGTCATCCTGAAATCCTTTCGCATTATGGTTTGGACAGCAGAGAAATTGAGGTGACAAATTTCAAGATTGATACTCCTGAAGTCACAGTTCCAGATGCTTTGCAGTTTTCTTTTGACGTAAAAAACAAATATGAAGTTCCAAAAATTGTTCGTTTGGAATATGCGATTTATTACAACAAAGCAAATGGATTACTCTCAAAAAAAGTCTTTAAAATAAGCGAAAGAATTTATCAGCCGAAGCAGAAAGATTTGGTCATAAAAAGGCAATCTTTCAAATTAATTACGACTAAAAAATTTTATTCTGGTTTGCACAAAGTTTCGGTAATTGTCAATGGCGAAGAAAAAATAATTGGCGAATTTCAGTTGATTACCTAATCAATTTTGCAAATTTTCGGTTGAATTTTATAATTCGTTTCTGTTTGGTTTGACGAACTTTAAGTATCTTTAGATAAATCAAAAAAACAAAAACGATGGACACAGAAAATCACGAAATGGAAAACAGAGATTCTGGAAAATCTCCTGACGAAAAATACATTCACGTAAAAGATATTCAGGTTGAAAAGCTGGACGACGACGAGGATTACAAAAAAAGTGAAGGCGGAACAATGCCTGAAAAAGAAACCGAATTAGAAGAAAAGACTAAAAAAGATCAATCCCAAGGCGATGAAACCGTGGGAATTCCTTAAAACAATTTAGAGTTTTAATTTTATTGTTTGAAAGTGGGAGCGCAAGTTTCCACTTTTTTTATAGCCAATGTTTTCTTCTGAACCAAATGAAAATCACAACCACAATAATTCCCATTGATAACAAAGTCAGCGGATAACCCCATTCTGCTGTGAGTTCTGGCATAAATTTAAAGTTCATTCCATAAATTCCGGCGATAAAAGTTAACGGCATGAAAAATACCGAAAATATTGTCAAAATCTTCATCACATCATTTGTTTTTCTGGCAGAAAGCGACAGATAAATATTCAGCAAGTTGTTCGTATCTTCGTGAACTTGGTCATAAAGCGTCACTAATTTTACGTGCAAATCTCGCGCATCTTGCAAGGCCGGCTTGTCTTTATCATCGACTCTCACTGAGTTTAAGACTTCATTTGTGAGCAAAAGTAATTTCTTGCAAAGTCCAGATTTACGCTTGAGATAATAAATTCCTTCGATCATATCAGCCGGAATATTTTTCTTCAAAAACACTTTTGATTCATAAAAATCAACTTCATCCGAAAGTTCAAAAGCAGGCGCATCATACGAATGTAATGTTTCCCAAATCACGCGAACGGCCATTCCTGCAGCACTTTTTACTTTCCCTAATTTGATGCAATGTTCCTTAATTTGTTCCATAATCGGTTGTGCCGAACGATGAATAGTGATAATAAAATTATCATTGTAAAAAACCGCAATTTTACTGCTCAATTCCCGAACGGTTTGCTCATGTTCGTCTTTTGAATGTTGCAAAATCCTGACGATAAAAAAGTGTGTATTATTGTGTTCTTCGTACTTTGGAAGATGGTCTGGATCCAAACTATCCATCAAAGTGTAAGGATTCAAATCATACATTTTACTGACTTCTTCGAGTTCTTCTTGAGTGGGATTCGTGATATCTGTCCACACGATTTCAGTGTCAGTCAGCTTGCAGGTTTCAACAGCCATAATTTTGTACGGATTTTTTGTTATCTAAATTTACGCTTTTATTTTATCGCATTTTGTGAAGAAATTGCAAAAAAATCATCATCACTTTACCTTTATATTTTAAGATTTTATTAACTTTGGTCTAACTGATTCAGAAGCCCAAAACGATGTCAGAATTCCAAAAAACTACACGACCTGTTATTTCTGTCGCCAACATCATTGCTGTGGCGCATGAAGCAATGATTGTCATTGATGCTGAAAACAAAATTAGCAACGCAAATGGCTCTTTTTTAACCAAATTTAATTTATCCGAAGAAGAAATTATCGAGAAACATTTGTTCGAAATAAACTACAAATCGTTTCATATTAGCGAAATTGAAAACGCTTTTCTGGTTTTATTATCCGAAAATGGTTTGGTTCAGAATTTAGAATTTACCCAAAATTTTCCGCTTCTTGGTGAGAAAACATTCCTTTTGAACATCCAAAATAGTTCTGACGGAAGCAATAATTTTAAAATTTTAGCTTTCAAAGAAAAAGACAAAAATAGCGAACAACACCAGCAATTGTGCCAAACGCAATCGTTTTTAAGTTCGGTTTTAAATTCGACCAATTATGGAATTGCGAGTTATGAAGCCGTGAGAAATGATGCCGGAAAATTGATCGATTTTAAAATTTCTTATACTAATATTGAAGTTCCGAGAAATTTTGGGCTTGACCCAAAAGATGTCATCGGAAAAAAATGTAGTGAAGTTTATCCCGGAATTTTTGACAACGGAATCTTCGAAAAAATGGCCAATTGTATGGAAACCGGAATTCCAGAAAAATATGAAATTCTGGCAACGCACGAAGGTCGCGAAATGTGGCTGAGTGCGTCTATTGAAAAAGTAAATAATTCAGTGGCGGTTACTTCAAAAAATATTACTGCCGAAAAACAGGCCGCACTTGAAATCGAAGCGATGAACGCCGAATTAGAAAAACAAAATGTGGAATTGGCTTCATTTGCGTATGTTTCTTCCCACGATTTGCAAGAACCACTTCGCAAGATTCAGCTGTTTACCAGCAGAATTCTTGAACGCGAGCGTGAAAATTTTAGCGATTCTTCCGTCGGATATTTTAAAAGCATCACGAATGCGGCCAACAGAATGCAAAATTTGATCGAATCACTTTTGAATTATTCAAGTATGGATGCGTCTGAAATCAAGTTTATTCCTTTGGATTTAAACAAAGCCGTTGATGAAATTAAGAGCAATATGTTAGAATTAATCGAGAAAAGAAACGCACGAATTGAAGTGGAAGATCTTCCGACTTTAGCTGTGATTCCGGTTCAGTTTCAACAGCTTTTGTCTAATTTGATTTCCAACGGAATTAAATATGGAAAGCCCGGAATCAAGCCTCACATTAAAATAAATGCCGAGATTATTTCTTTGGAAGAATTTGCCGGAAAAAATTTCTGGAAAATAAATGTTGCTGATAACGGAATTGGTTTTGAGCAAGAATACGAACACAAAATCTTCGAACTTTTCAAGCGTCTCCACGGAAAAACGGATTATGAAGGAACCGGAATTGGCCTTGCCATTTGCAAAAAAATCGCCCAAAAACACGGCGGTTTCATCAGAGCGATTGGAAATCCTGGAATTGGCGCCACTTTTTCGGTGTTTGTTCCTATAAAATAATTATGCCACCAAGTTATTGAATTTCTCACGATATGCCGTCGGAGTCATTCCCACATTCTTTTTAAACAGCGAACGGAAGGATTTCAGGTCGTTGTAACCCGATTCAAACATCACTTCCATTATGCTTTGACGCGAGTGTTCCAGCAATTGCTTCGCCGCTTCAATTCTAGTTTTTTGGAGGTATTCGATTGGCGTGATTCCGGTGACTTGCTTGAATCTTCGCACCAAATTTCTTCGGCTCGCGGGAACATCCGTGATAATTTCCTCGATGGTATTTGCTTCCCTAAAATTCTTTTTGATTTCTTCTTGAGTTTGTTTTACCAATTCATCACCGTGGTCTTCAATTGGCGCAAATGTCCCAAAATAAGACTGTTGCGTTCTATCCAAATCAATTGAAAAAACCTTTGCCGCTTTGACCGCCATTTTTCTGCTGCAATAAATTTCGATCAAGCGCATCATCAAATGGAAACTGTTTGTCGCGCCACCGCTCGTGTAAATTTTATCTTCTTCAGTGACCACTGCATCCGCCTGCAAACGAACATTTGGGAACGCATTTGCAAAGGCATATTCAGCGTTGATGTGCGTGGTTGCTGGTTTGTTGTCAAGCAATCCTGTGGACGCCAAAAGAAACGCGCCCGTGCAAAAACTCGCAACTGCCGCACCAGAATCATATTGGTTTAAAAGCCACGAAACCCATTTTCTATTTTCTTGTAGCGCAATTGGCATCGAATCTTGCTTGAAAGCCGGAATCAAAACGATGTCATAAGTGTCTGCGTTACTTGCATTTTTAAGTTTATAATCAGAATATGTTTGAGAAACATCTCCAAAATGCAACAGATAAATTTTAAAATAAGGCGTTCCTTTTTCTTCTTCGTGAAAACGATTTACGGTTTCAAAAACGTCTAGCATTGCAGCAACGCTCAAAAGTCGGTGCTCATTGGTTAATAAGATTCCTAATTTCATACGGATTGAATTTTTAGCCCAACAAATATAAAAATTTTGTCCTAAATACCCCCTCACAATGACTTTTAACCACAGCACAAAAGTGAATTTGTTACAGTAAATTTACTAAATCAATTGATAGATAAAATATCCGACAATTTTTTTATACTAAATTTAGGAATAATAAAATCAAAAGATAAGAATTGAAGAATTGAATAATTAAAATAAAAGTTATGTTAGGAAAAAGCAAAGCATTCAGCGGATTTTCGGTAGATAATCCTGAAAAAGCAAAAAAGTTTTACAAAGAAGTTTTAGGCTTAAACGTGAAAGAGCAAACTGAAATGGAAGGAATGGTAAATCTGCAAATTGAAGGTGGCAATAACGTCTTGATTTATCCGAAGGAAAACCACGAACCAGCTACTTACACCGTTTTAAATTTCCCAGTAAATGACATTGACAAAGAGGTCGATTCGTTGATTTCTAAAGGCGTTACTTTCGAACAATACGATACAAAAGATATCAAAACTGATGAAAAAGGAATTTTTAGAGACAACGGAATGGCAATCGCTTGGTTCAAAGATCCGGCGGGAAATATACTTTCTCTTATTGAAGAAGGGAAATAATTATGAATTTGAAATTACGAATTACAGAAAGTCTAACAATCTAAAATCTGAATAATGGCAACGATGAACACTTATTTGAACTTCAACGGAACTACCGAGGAAGCTTTCAACTTCTACAAAAATTGCTTCAAAACTGAATTTATCACGATAATGCGCTTTGGCGATACGCCGGGCTGTGAAGATTTAGACGAAATTGAAAAAGGAAAAATTATGCACATTTCGCTTCCGATTGGTGGCAATATTTTGATGGGAACTGATATTCCTCCAAATCGTCCAAAAGCGGTTAACGGTACGAGTGTTTCCATTTCAATAAATACAGATACTGAGCAAGAAGCGCGTGATATTTTCGCCAAACTTTCTGAAAACGGAACTGTTGAAATTCCGCTACAAGATATGTTTTGGGGCGATTTATACGGAATGTTTACTGATAAATTCGGCATCCAATGGATGATAAATTATGAATATCCAAAAAATTAATTTTTAAAAATATAAGTTATGCCAAAGCAAATTTTTGTAAATCTTCCCGTGAATGATTTGAACAGATCAGTTGATTTTTTTACCAAATTAGGATATGCTTTCAATCCTGATTTTACTGACGAAAACGCAACGTGTATGGTAATCAGCGACACCATTTTCGTGATGCTTTTGACCGAAACTTTTTTCAAGGGTTTCATTAAAAACGAAATCTGCGATACCAAAAAATATACCGAATCAATAACTTGCTTATCAGCAGAAAGTCGCGAAGAAATCGATGAATTGGTTCAAAAAGCAAAAGATGCCGGAGCCACAATTCCAAACGAAAAGCAAGACCACGGCTGGATGTATGGCCACGGTTTTCAAGATTTAGACGGTCATTATTGGGAATTTTCTTTTATGGATTTTGGCGCAATGCCTCAATAATTATTCATCGCGAACGTCAACTTTTGTCAAGTCTGAAATCGCGGGTCCATTAATCACGGTTCCATCAGTTGTAAAACGGGAACCGTGAAGCGGACAATCAAATGATTTTTCGTCATTGTTCCATTGTAAAACGCCTCCCAAATGTGGGCATACCGCAGAACAACTGTGCAATTTTCCAGCTTCATCACGGTAAACGGCAAGTTTTCGCAAGCCTTTTGACATAATTGCCCCTTCGCCTGCTTTCAATTCTGAAGGCATGTTGATATCAGCATTCACCCAATCTTTGGCCATTTTGTAAGCCATACTTCCTACTTCAGAAATAAAATCTACGCCGGCTTTAAAAGTCATTCGGCTTGGATTGTAAATTTCTTCATAAAGATTTTCTTTGCCATTAATTAGATCAGAAATTAAGTTTCCTCCGATGGTGCAATGCGTCATTCCGTTTCCAGAATCTCCAGTGATGATGTAAATATTTTCATCGCCGGGATTTTTTCCGAGGAAAGCCAAACAGTCGATCGGTTCCATAACTTGCCCTGACCACTTATAAACGATTTCAATAAAATAAGGAAAATGCCTTTTTGTCCAGCTTAACAACGAAGCGTAACGATGTTCTTCGGGTAAATTTTCTTCGTCGGCTTGGCCTGTTTTATGGTCTTCCCCACCTGAAATCAGCAAATCATTTTCGTCATCAAAAGGTTCTAAACGCACATAATGGTAAGGTTTTGCATTCCATTTTGATTCTTGGTTTCCGGTGTCCCACCACATTGCATACGGCAGTTTTCCTTTGGGAACTTTAACCGCAACTACATACGTTCGATATGCCCATTGTTTGGTGTGCATCGTCAAAATATCGTTGATCGGGGAATTTGTTGCCACCACAATATGATTTGCTTTGACTTGAAAACCGTTGACTTTTGCTCCGTTTTTGTCAATATCAGAAGCTCTTGATTCAGTATAAATTTCGCCTCCATATTTTACAAAAGCATCGGCCAAACCTTTGAGATATTTCATAATATGAAACTGACCTTGACCTGGAAACAGAATACATTTTTCTCTATATTCTCCAATAAAATCTGGAATATCATACAACATTTCCGTTGGAAGACCGAGTCGTTGTGTCGCTTCAAATTCTTCGTCTAAATTCTCTTCTTTATCACTTGGATCTAAAAATAAATAACCATTCACGCGCTTAAAATTGCAATCAATATTTTCTTCTTTGACGATTCTTTCTATGAAATCAATAGCTTCCTTGTGACTTTGGGCTACTTTTTTAGTTTTTTCTAGGCCAAAATAACTTTCGATGTCATAATATCTGTCGTCTAAAGCGTAGGCTATTTGTGCCGTTGTTCGTCCGGTTTCACCACTTCCTAAAAATCCGTCTTCGACCAAAATCACTTTTTTTCCAGATTTTGCAAGGCAATATGCTGTGGTTAATCCGCCGATTCCGCCGCCAATTACCAAAACGTCTGTTGCCATTTCGGCGCTTAATTTTTTAAAGGAAAGTGGTTCCACGCTGTCCATCCAATAAGAATTGTGAACGCCACTGGTTTTATCTTCGTTGATTTTTTCTGGATTATTCATAAAATTTGGGGTTTATTGGTTGTAATTGAAAAGCTTGTAAATCGCGATCACGGTCAGCGCAAAAAAGATGTGGGCGATGAAAAGTTGTAGATAATATTGTTTGAATTTAATTTTTGGCTTTTCCTTTGGAAGCTTGAATAAAAAATACCAACTAAAAATTCCGATAAAACCGCTTATCATGCCGAAAATTAGTCCGCAAAACCAAGTAGGATCAACGTCGAAATTGTTCCAAATAAACTCATAACAAAGCACAAAAGCCAATCCAATTAAATAATGAATTGCCCATCCAAAAGCACTTTTTCGTTTTGGCGAAAGTTCAATATTTGCTCGAGAAATTACGATATTTAATAGCACCGGTTCTTTCCAAAGTTTATTGAAAGCTTCCGACGCAAAATAGCTGAACGCCGTCATTACCGTTGTTCCGGCAATTGTCGCTAAAATGATTATTAGAATTTCCATACGACCGAATTTTCATATAAAGTTTGTCATAAAATCTGGAAGCTCTATTATATAATTTGGGTTAAGATTTATACCTGATTTTTCTGAATTCAATAATAATGTAATCAAAAGGCAAAATTGTGTAAGGCATTTTGCTTTTTGATGTGGTAACTTTGAAATATAAGAATTGGAAAATCTTTAATACAACTGATAATAATTTCAATATTACTAAATTCCAATATCAAGAATTCTTGAGTTTGTATTGTTTTTTGAGGTTTATTATTTGTTTGAAATCCCCATTGTGAAAATGATGGGGATTTTTAAATTAATTTTTTTTTTTCGCTGTTAACCAAAATCAAATACATTATGAAAAAAACTGTTGTTTTAGGAATAACTGCGGGAGCGGTTGCCCTGGTAGCTGGAGCGTTAATCATTAAAAAATTACATTTATTGGATAAAATTCTCTGCAGAGCGGACGGTTTGACAGGAAAACTTTCTGATTATTGCGACTTGATTCCAAAAGGAGAACAAGGAAATGTGAGCAAAAAATTCAAATAAATTCTCTTAATAATCCACATATATTCAGCAAAAAAGCAGTTCTGATAAAGAACTGCTTTTTTTTTCATAAAATTTATTTCTTAGCTATTTTCTACAAAATCTTTAAAACGATTCACATCTTGCTCAATCATATTTGCGAAAATCGGATTTAAGACTTTTCCAATCATTTCGCCAGTTTCAGCCATCGGAGCGCGATATGAAATCATAACTTCCATCTTTGTTCCAAAGTTTCCATTATCATGAAATTCTACTTTTCCTACATTGTGAATCAAAGCTTCGCCAAAAGAACGCCAATGAATTTCTCTGTTTTCAACGTCTTTTGTGATTGCTGATTTCCATTTTAATTGCCCAATATCTCCCGGAACTCTCGCCGTCCATTCAGAAATTTCTTCGTCAATCAAAGTAACATTTTCCAAGTGCTTCATAATCGATGGAAGATTTTCCAAATTTCTCCAATGTTGATACACAAAATAAACTGGCTTGTTCACCGTCACAAAAAACCGAATATTGATGTTCGACACTTTTGGCGGGTCTAGCGTTTTTCCAGCTAATTTATATCCCGCACAATGGCCAGTTGCGCCACGATAAATCATGTAAGCCGATAACAAAGCTCTCGGATAATTTCTATTTTTCTTAGACAAAGAATTATACAACATTAACGAGCCCGAAAGTAGTGAAACTACGCGCTCTGTCGTAGAAACATTTACTTCTAAATCTGTTCCTAAAGTCTGCAAATGCTTGTGTGGCGTGGTGTGTAATTGATTTTCCATAGATTCAGTTTTTGGTTGATTACTATAAATTTAACACCAAAAGTTAACACTTTTTAGACTATTAACCAACCTTTAACGTCAGAAATCGAAATCCTAAATAATTCAAAAAAAATTGCAGAAATGATTTTTATTAAAAAAACATTTATACATTTGTCCCAACAATATTTCAGATGAACACAATTTTAAACAATACTTGGTGGTGGAAAAACTTACGTCAGACTTCGTGAGCGAATCCTTCTATCTGTATTTTTAAATCAAAATATAATAAGGCTTGTCAATCACGACAAGCCTTTTTTTATTGCCAAAACCCAACTTATGAAAACATTTCAATTACATACAAATTTCAAGCAGATTCTGGCTGACACGATTACGCCGGTGAGTATTTATTTGAAAATTAGAGATAAATTTCCAAGCAGTCTTTTACTCGAAAGTTCTGATTATCATGCCAGCGATAACAGCTTTTCATACATCTGCTGTAACCCTATTGCATCAATAAAAGTAGCTTCTGAAGTTATTTCGAAGACTTTTCCAGATGGAACTTCTGAAGAAATCAAAATTAATTCAGATACAAATCTTCCACAGGAAATCCAAAAATTTGCAAGCCAATTCCAGCAAGAAACTTCTTATTTTAAATTTATAAACAATGGCTTATTTGGCTACATCGGTTATGACGCAGTTCGTTATTTCGAGAAAATTGAAATCAATTCAAAACAAGAAAATCTTGAAATTCCAGATATTTTTTATGCCGTATATCAAAACATAATCGTCATCAATCACTTTAAAAATGAAGCTTATATTTTTTGTCACAGCATTGATGAAACGAATAATATCGTCGAAATTGAAAAAATGCTTGTCGCAAAAAACTTCGCCTCTTATTCCTTTTCAAAACAAGGAAATCCACAATCAAATTTGACCGACGAAGAATTTAAGGAAAATGTGGCGCTGGCCAAAAAGCATTGCCATCGTGGCGACGTGTTTCAGTTGGTTTTGTCAAGACGTTTTACGCAAGATTTTAAGGGCGACGAATTCAATGTTTACAGAGCTTTGCGAAGTATCAATCCGTCACCTTATCTTTTCTTTTTTGACTACGGAAATTTTAAAATATTTGGTTCTTCGCCCGAAGCACAGTTAATCGTTAAGGATAATAAAGCCGAAATTCATCCCATCGCCGGAACGTTCAAACGCACCGGAAACGATGAACAAGATGCCATTTTAGCAAAGAAATTATCAGAAGATAAAAAAGAAAATAGCGAACACGTAATGCTCGTGGATTTGGCCAGAAATGATTTGAGTCGAAATTGTTCTAATGTCCAAGTCGAAAATTATAAAGAAGTGCAATATTTCTCTCACGTAATTCATTTGGTTTCAAAAGTGACCGGAAATTTAAAAGAAAATGCAGACACTATGAAATTGGTAGCCAACACGTTTCCGGCTGGTACTTTAAGTGGTGCTCCAAAACACAAAGCGATGCAGTTAATAGAAAAAATTGAAAAAACAAATCGCGGATTTTATGGCGGAGCGATTGGTTTTATGGATTTTCAAGGTAATTTTAACCACGCAATTATGATTCGAACTTTCCTGAGTAAAAACCACCAACTTCATTATCAAGCTGGCGCGGGAATCGTCGAAAGTTCAAGCGAAGAAAGCGAAATGCAAGAAGTTTATAACAAATTAGGAGCGTTGACAAAAGCGCTTGATTTGGCTCAAAATATCTAAAAAAATACAGAAATGAAAATAGCAGTTATCGATAATTACGACAGTTTTACGTACAATCTTGTTCATTATTTGGAAGATTTGGGTGCAAAAGTCATCGTTTTGAGAAACGACGAATTTGATTTGGAAGAGTTAGAATCGTTCCAAAAGATTTTGCTTTCTCCCGGACCCGGAATTCCTGATGAAGCTGGGCTTTTGAAACAGGTCATAAAGCATTTTGCCCCGACCAAAAGTATCTTGGGAATTTGCCTCGGACAGCAAGCCATTGGTGAAGTTTTTGGCGGAAGCCTAACTAATTTAGAAAAAGTATATCACGGCGTTGCAACTAAAGTAAAAATTGAAGTAGATGATGAAGATTTATTTAAAGATATTCCGAAGGAATTTGAAGTCGGAAGATACCATTCTTGGGTAGTTTCAAACGAAGGTTTTCCGGAAGATTTAGAGATAACTTCCAAAGATGAAAACGGAGAAATTATGTCGTTGCGCCACAGAAAATACGATTTAAAAGGCGTGCAATTTCATCCAGAAAGTGTTTTAACGCCTCATGGAAAAACGATTTTGAAGAATTGGTTAGAAAGTTAGAATCTAAATTAGCTTGATAATATTCTAGCTAAGTCACAAAGACGCGAAGAAATATTGAGTATCAAAACTTTGCGACTCCACACCTTAGCGAGAAAACTTTAAATTTAAATAAAATGAAATATATCTTAAACCGCCTTATAAATCAAGAAACACTTACCAAAGAAGAGGCAAAATCAGTCTTGGTCAATATTTCATCTGGACAATACAATCCAAGTCAGATTTCGTCATTTTTGACCGTTTTTATGATGCGAAATATCACAATCGACGAACTTTCTGGATTCCGTGAAGCGTTGTTAGAATTGTGCGTTCCAGTTGATTTTTCAGAATTTAACACCATCGATTTATGCGGAACCGGTGGCGACGGAAAAGACACTTTTAATATTTCAACTTTAGCTTCGTTCATCGTCGCTGGCGCCGGAATCAAAGTCGCAAAACACGGAAACTATGGCGTGTCGTCCATCTCAGGTTCAAGTAATGTGATGGAAAATCTTGGAGTGAAATTCAGCAATGATGAAGACTTTTTAAAACGCTGTATTTCTGAAGCTAACATCGCGATACTTCACGCTCCACTTTTTCATCCGGCTATGAAAAATGTGGGCTCGATTCGAAAAGAATTAGGCATAAAAACGTTCTTTAATATGCTCGGACCAATGGTAAATCCATCGTTTCCAAAGAACCAAATCGTAGGCGTTTTTAGTTTGGAATTAGCTCGAATGTATGCTTATTTATACCAAAATACAGATGTAAATTACACGATTTTGCATTCGCTTGACGGTTATGACGAAATCTCCTTAACTGGCGAAGCCAAGATGATTTCCAAAAATTCAGAAGCCATTTTAAATCCGAAAAGCTTTAATCTTTCCACATTAAATCAAGAAGAAATCAAAGGCGGAACTACAACCGAAGCGTCAGCAAAAATGTTTTTAGATATTATTTCCGGAAAAGGAACCGAAGCTCAGAATCAAGTGGTTCTGGCCAATGCCAGTTTGGCGATTGCAACGGTTGAAAACTGCACGATTTTAGAAGGTTATCACAAAGCTGAAGAAAGTTTAAAAAGCTTGAAAGCCTTAGAGAAATTAAAGAAACTACAACAATTAAGCCGATAATTATGACCATTTTAGACAAAATAATCGAAGACAAAAAACGCGAAGTAGCGCTGAAAAAATCCATCATTTCGGCAAAGCAATTAGAAGTTTCAGATTTGTTCGGAAAAAGAACAATTTCACTGTCAGAAAGCATCAAAAATTCTTCCGGAATTATTGCGGAACACAAGCGTCGTTCGCCTTCAAAACAGACAATCAACAGCAGTTTTTCTGTGGAAGAAGTGGTAAAAGGATATGAAAAATTTGGTGCTTCCGGAATTTCTGTCTTGACGGATACCAAATATTTTGGTGGTTCTTTGGAAGATTTGCAGTTGGCAAGAGCTTCTGTAAATACGCCACTTTTGCGCAAGGAATTTATCATTGACAAATATCAAATTTTAGAAGCAAAATCAAACGGAGCTGATGCCATTTTGCTCATCGCAAGTGTCTTGACTCGAAGTGAAATCAAGCAATTGTCA
The DNA here is from genome assembly GCF_042658345.1 of Flavobacterium qiangtangense. Taxonomy (NCBI): domain Bacteria; kingdom Pseudomonadati; phylum Bacteroidota; class Flavobacteriia; order Flavobacteriales; family Flavobacteriaceae; genus Flavobacterium; species Flavobacterium qiangtangense. The sequence continues at coordinate 296,814 of NZ_JBHSQB010000005.1, read as the reverse complement.
GAGTTTGCGCAGGCACTTTCATTAGAAGTTTTGCTCGAAATTCACAACCAAGAAGAACTTGAAAAAGCGCTAATGCCAAGCTTGGATTTAATCGGAGTGAACAATCGAAACTTGAAAAACTTTGAAATCAGCTTGAAAAATAGCTTTGATTTGGCCGAAATGATTCCGAATGAATTTTTAAAAATTTCAGAAAGTGGCATCAATTCGCCTCAAGATGTTTTGGTTTTAAAAGAATACGGTTTCAACGGATTTTTGATTGGCGAAACATTTATGAAAACCGATAATCCAGGAAAATATTTGGGACAATTTATCGAAGATTTAGACCTAAAAAATTCTTGATTATGCCAATAAAACTGAAAATCTGCGGGATGAAATTTTCCGAAAATATTTTAGAAATCAGCCAATTAAAACCTGACTTTTTAGGATTTATTTTCTACAACAAATCGCCAAGAAATTTTGAAAGTGAAATTCCAGACTTGCCGAAAGAAATTAAAAAAGTGGGAGTTTTTGTAAATGCTTCTTCCGAAGAAATTTTGAGAAAAGCGAAACAACACAATTTGGATTTTATCCAATTGCACGGAAACGAATCGGCTGAATTTTGCAATGAAATCCAAACAGAAATTCCGGTAATTAAAGCTTTTTCAATTGATGAAGATTTTGATTTTGGAACTTTAAATGAATATCAAAATTCCTGTAATTATTTCTTGTTTGATACCAAAGGAAAAAATCACGGTGGCAACGGAATCACTTTTGATTGGTCGCTTTTGGATAACTATAAAATAGACAAAAAGTATTTTTTAAGTGGCGGAATCGGTTTAGAAAATGCTCCAAAACTTTTAGAATTTTTAAAAACAAAATCCGCAGAAAACTGTTTTGCAATCGACATCAACAGCCAATTTGAAAAACAACCCGGATTAAAAAATACAGCAAAAATAATCGAATTTAAATCGAAATTATGAGCTCAAAATACAATGCAGACGAAAAAGGATTTTATGGCGAATTCGGCGGTGCTTTCATCCCAGAAATGCTCTATCCAAATGTGGAAGAATTGCGATTAAAATATTTAAAAATCACTGAAGAAGATTCTTTTAAAGAGGAATTTCAATCGCTTTTGAAAGAATATGTCGGGCGACCTACTCCGCTCTATTTTGCCAAAAGACTTTCTGAAAAATTTGGAACGAAAATCTACTTGAAACGAGAAGATTTGTGTCATACGGGCGCGCATAAAATCAACAACACAATCGGGCAAATTTTATTGGCAAAACGACTTGGAAAACAACGAATTATAGCAGAAACTGGAGCTGGTCAACACGGCGTTGCGACGGCCACGGTTTGCGCTTTGATGGGTTTAAAATGCATCGTTTACATGGGCGAAATTGATATTGAACGACAAGCGCCAAATGTGGCGCGAATGAAGATGCTTGGCGCTGAAGTTCGTCCCGCGACTTCGGGTTCAAAAACGCTGAAAGACGCTACGAATGAAGCTATTAGAGATTGGATAAATAATCCTGAAGACACTTTTTACATCATCGGTTCGGTTGTGGGTCCGCATCCTTATCCAGATATGGTGGCGCGTTTTCAGAGCGTGATTTCTGAGGAAATTAAAATCCAACTTTTGGAACTAGAAAATCGTAAAAATCCTGATTATGTCATCGCTTGCGTTGGTGGAGGAAGCAATGCTGCAGGCGCTTTTTATCATTTTTTAGACGATGAAAATGTCAAATTAATTGCTGTGGAAGCGGCCGGAAAAGGCGTTGATTCTGGCGAAAGTGCGGCGACTTCTTTGCTTGGAAAAATCGGAATTATTCACGGAAGCAAAACACTTTTGATGCAAACTAACGACGGACAAATTACCGAACCTTACTCAATTTCTGCCGGTTTAGATTATCCGGGAATTGGTCCGATGCACGCCAATTTATTTGAGACAAAACGCGCCGAATTCTTAGCTATTACTGACGATGAAGCGATGCAAGCCGGAATGGATTTGGCAAAATTAGAAGGAATTATTCCCGCGATTGAAAGTGCGCACGCTTTTGCCGTATTAAACCACAAAAAATTCAAGCCAAAAGATGTCGTTGTCATCAATCTTTCTGGTCGTGGCGACAAAGATTTAAACACTTACATTAATTATTTCAAGCTTTAAAAATGAAACGAATCCAAGATAAATTACGAGAAAATAAAAAATTGGTTTCCATCTATTTTACGGCTGGATTTCCAAATTTAAACGACACCAAAACCATTATTAAAAATCTTGAAAAGTCCGGAGTCGATATGATTGAAATTGGGCTTCCGTTCAGCGATCCTTTGGCTGATGGACCTACGATTCAGGCAAGTTCAACAAAAGCTTTGGCAAACGGAATGACCTCTGAATTGCTTTTTAGCCAGTTGAAAAACATCCGCGAAAGCGTAAAAATTCCGTTGTTGATTATGGGTTATTTTAATCCGATTCTGCAATTTGGAGTTGAAAATTTCTGCAAAAAATGTCAAGAAACTGGAATCGACGGCTTGATAATTCCAGATTTGCCCTTGGAAATTTACCTTTCTGAATACAAATCGATTTTTGAAAAATATGATTTGGCCAACATCTTTTTAATTACGCCACAAACTTCTGAAAAGCGAATTCTTGAAATTGATGAAAACTCAAACGCTTTCATTTATATGGTCAGCAGCGCGAGCGTAACCGGAAGCACGAATGGTTTTGGAGATAAAGAGATGGCTTATTTTGAAAGGATTTCGAACATGAATTTGAAAAATCCGCAAATAATTGGCTTTGGAATCAACAACAAAACGACGTTTGATCAAGCTACAAAATTTCAAAATGGAGCAATCATCGGAAGTCATTTTGTAAACTTTCTGAATAAATTTGGAACTACAGAAGTCAATGAATATTTAGAAAATATAAAAAATTAGAGGAATTTCAGTTAAAGAAATCACAATTCAACTACTTATTAATAAACAACTTACAAAACAAAATATATTATAAGCTAATTAAAAAATTATGTAATCGATTTGGCTATCGAATGATGAACTTTGAGAAAGAAACATTTTTAAAAAATCTCAATATGAAAAATTCAAATGCTACAAGTTCAAAGAACAGCAAAACTACGGCTACAAAATCAAGTACGGCTTCCAACTCAAAAAGCACGGCTACAAAATCAAAATCTACTGGAACAACTGCTAAAAAAGCGACTCCAAAAACAGCGAATTCCACAAGAACAATTAAACCAAAAGCGAGCGCGGCAGACGGTTTAAGAGAATTGTTTATCGACTCATTAAAAGATATTTATTGGGCAGAAAAAGCATTGACAAAAGCGCTTCCGAAAATGGCTAAAAACGCTACTTCTGAAAATCTAAAAACAGCGTTAGAAGACCATTTAAATGTAACACAAGAACAGGTTTCAAGATTGGAGCAAGTTTTTGAAATCATCGGAAAAAAAGCTACTGCAAAAAAATGCGATGCTATGGAAGGTTTGATTAAAGAAGGCGAAAGCATTATGGAAGAAACCCAACCAGGCGCCGTTCGTGATGCCGGAATTATTGCCGCTTCGCAAAAAATTGAGCACTACGAAATTGCCACTTATGGAACGCTTTGTGCTTTCGCAAAAACACTCGGCGAAGATGAAGCGATGCAGCTTTTGGAAGCAACTTTAGCAGAAGAAAAAGAAGCTGACGTGACATTGACTGAAGCCGCTTACAACACAATTAACTTTGATGCTGCAGACGATATCGACGAAGAATAATCTAAAAATTAGTGCTATGATAAACGATAGAAATAACGAAGAAAATTTTGCCGAAAATGACAAACGCGGCATTGACAATCCGGAGTTAAACCGTGATCAGAAAAATGTTCACGACAAAGACAGAGATTTTGACGAAGATACCGAGGAAGAAGATGAAAACGATGATTTTCACACCAACGGACTCGACGATGAACATTCGCTGACGGATGACGAAGACGCGGATGATGATCCAAACGAAACAAAACCCTACCAAAAGCGCACTGGTGGCAATATCGAGGAAAGATAGTAATCAAAAAAGTGAAGTTTTAAGCTTCACTTTTTTTGTTTAAGCCGTGTTAAATCACTGTTTTTTCTGCTTAAAAAGGAATAAATTTAACTAAAAAATTAGACTATGAAAGCAATTTGGCGAGGTGGAATCAGCTTTGGTTTGGTCAATATTCCGATTAGACTTTATAGTGGTGCAACGACGCACAACGTAGAATTGGATATGATTCGTAAGAAAGATCAGTGCAAAATCCAATACGTTCGCGTGTGCAAAAAAGACGGAAAAGAAGTGCCTTGGGACGAAATTGCAAAAGGTTATAAAAAAGAGGACGGCGATTATGTGGTTCTCGATAAAGCCGATTTTGCCAAGGCGATGCCCGAAAAAACACAAACAATTGACATTTTCGAATTTGTGTTGGAGAAAGAAATTCCGTCGCAATATTTGGAAAAACCGTATATCGTTGAGCCTGCGAAGGAAGCTAAAAAAACCTACGCGTTGCTTCGAGAAGCTTTGAAGAAATCAGGAAAAGTGGGCTTGGCGAAATTCGTGCTTCGAAATACAGAACATCTTGGAATTTTGAAAGTTGAAGAAGATGCTATTTTATTGATTCAAATTCGTTTTGACCAGGATTTGCGCGACCCAAAGGAAGCTAAAATCCCTGATGACGTGAAAATTTCGAAAAAAGAATTGGATATGGCAATGACGATTATCGACCAATTGACCGAGAAATTTGAGCCTGAAAAATACAAAGACACCTATAAAGATGAATTGGTAAAACTTATCAAAAAGAAAGCAAAAACCAAAGGAAAACCAGTCAAAAAAGAAAAAACTGAAGAAAAACCGAAAGCCAAAAAAGGCGCTTCTGATGATTTATTAGAACAATTGAAAGCAAGTTTAGAGGCTATAAAAAACTAAATTATGGCACTCGAAAAATACAATCAAAAACGAGATTTTTCCAAAACCAAAGAGCCAAAAGGCATTAAAAAAACTTCTAAAGGAAAGCTGACTTTTGTGATTCAAAAGCACGACGCATCACGTTTACATTACGATTTTAGATTGGAAATTGACGGCGTTTTGGTAAGTTGGGCGGTTCCAAAAGGACCTTCGGCAAATACCGCTGACAAACGTTTGGCAGTTCAGACCGAAGACCATCCTATGGATTATTTTGATTTTGAAGGCACAATTCCAAAAGGCGAATATGGTGGCGGAACCGTGATGGTTTGGGATTATGGAACGTATCGCCCAGAAAATCCCGACGGAACTATTTCTCAAGACAATAAATTGATGAAAAAACAGCTCGCAGACGGTTCCATAAAAATTATTTTGAAAGGAAAAAAACTGCAAGGCGCTTGGCATTTGGTCGAAATGAAAGGCAAAGAAAACATGTGGCTTTTGATGAAATCAAAGGATGAATTTGCGGGTACAAAAGTGAATTTTGATGAAAATTCAGCGGTTTCTGGTTTAGATTTCAAAGGAATTGAAGAAAACGGAAACGTTTATAGTTCTGATAAAAGAAAGAAATTAACCAAAACAGAAGCCAAAAAAGTCATCGAAAAACAAGAAAAAGAAGAAGCCGAAGAAGAAAAACCAAAGCCGAAATTAAAAAAAAATGACGCGGAATTTTCGGCAGAAGATTTGGCAGAAGCTGCGAAGATAAAAGATTTTCCGGAAGATTGGCGTCCGCAATTGGCCACTTTAGCCGAAGAACCTTTTGATAATGACGATTGGATTTTTGAAAATAAATTTGACGGTTACCGCGCTTTGGCACAAATAAAAAACAACAAAGTGAACTTGATTTCCCGGAACGGAATTTCGTTCAATTCAAAATATAAGGAAATCGTAACTACGTTAGAAAAAGTCAACGACGATATGATTCTCGATGGCGAAGTTGTGGTGGAAGATACCAAAGGAAAAAGTCATTTTCAATGGTTACAGCATTTTGACGAAGACCCAAAAAACGGAACTTTAAAGTTTTATGTTTTTGATATCCTCTATTTCAAAGGCTATGATTTACGAAATTTGGAATTAATCCAAAGGAAAAAAATCTTAAAAGCGATTCTTCCAAAATTGAAAAATATCATTTTTTCTTCGCACACAATCGGGCAAGGTCTGGAAACTTTCAAGGCTATTGAAAAATTGGGTGGCGAAGGAATTATTGCGAAAAAAGCTTCGTCAAAATATTACCAAGACAGACGTTCAAAAGACTGGCTGAAAATTAAAACCAGCAAACAACAGGAAATGGTCATCGGCGGTTTTACAGAACCAAGCGGAAGCAGAACCGGACTCGGAGCCTTACTTTTAGGCTTTTACGAAAGCGATGATTTTATTTATTCTGGCAAAGTTGGGACAGGATTTTCAGACGAAATCTTGAAAGAACTTCGTGCCAAATTGAATAAAATAGAACGTAAAACTTCTCCTTTCAAAACACCTCCAAAATTGCAGGGAACACATTGGGTTTCGCCACAATTGATTGCGCAAATAAAATTTTCAGAATGGACCGATTCGGGAAGTCTGCGCCATCCGGTTTATTTGGGCTTGCGAACTGATAAAGAAGCAAAAGATGTGATTCGCGAAAAAGAAGTGGCGACAGAGAAGATTGTTTCAGAAATAAAATCGGAAGAAAAAGATACGAAAAAAACTAGTTCAAAAACCAACAAAAAATCTGAAGCGACTAAAGAAATTAGCGACAACAAAGTAGAATTTTCTAATTTAGACAAAGTTTTTTGGCCCAAAGAAAAATACACAAAAGGCGATGTGATTGAATACTACAATTCCGTTGCCGATTACATCCTACCCTATTTAAAAGACCGTCCGCAATCTTTATTGAGAACGCCAAACGGGATTTCAAAGCCTGGTTTTTTCCAGAAAAATGTGGAAGGCCAAGTACCAGATTGGATAAAAACTAGAAAATTAAAGTCAAAATCGACCGAGGAAAGCGTTACTTATTTGCTTTGCCAAGACCGCGATACTTTGATTTTTCTGGCCAATTGGGGTTGCATCGAACTCAATCCGTGGAGCAGTCGCGTTGGAACTTTGAACAATCCAGACTACATCATTTTTGATTTGGATCCGAACGAAGCCGACATGAAAAAGATTGTCAAAACGGCTTTGACTTTGAAAGAAATTTTGGATATGCTGAAAGTTCCGGCGTATGTAAAAACTTCCGGAGGAAAGGGAATTCATGTTTTTATTCCGGTTTTACCAAAATATTCCTACAATAAAACTCGAGAATTTTCACATTTGGTTAGTCAAATGGTTTTGAAAAAATTGCCCGAAATTGTCAGTTTGGAAAGAAGTCCATCCAAGCGAAAAGGAAAAGTTTATCTCGATTTTCTGCAAAATGGAAAGGGAAAAACGATGGCGAGTATCTACTCACTTCGTCCACGCGAGGGCGCCAATGTGAGCACGCCCTTGAATTGGGACGAAATTAATGACAAACTAAAAATCAGCGATTTTAACATCAAAACGCTTCCAAAAAGATTGGAAGAAAAAGGCGATTTGTGGTCAAATTTCTTCGATGATGCTATAGATTTGAAATCAATTCTAGAAAGAATTTAGCAGATTCTTGCTAAGCGTTTTCTGTCAATTTTGTGTTTTTTTTAATAAAAATCTATGTTATAAGTAGTATTTTTAAGTAGCCTAACGAGCAACCATAAAACCAATTTCGCAAAACACATTAGAATTTTGAACAAACCTACGAAATCATTCAAATTAAATAAATACGTCAAAAAATGGTTGAAGATTTTGGCGTGGATTATTGGCTCCATTTTGGGGCTTTTTCTTTTGATTGTCATTTTAATACAAATTCCATATTTCCAAAATCTGATAAAAGATAAAGCCGTTACTTATTTGGAAGGAAAAATAAAAACTCCGGTCAAAGTTGGAAGAATAGAAATCGGACTTCCAAAATACATTATTTTAGAAGATATTTATTTTGAAAGTCAAGCTGGCGATACGCTTTTGGCTGGCGATAAAGTAAAAGTTGACATCAGCCTTTTCAAGCTTTTAGACAACGAAGTGGAATTAAATTCTATCGATTTGCAAGGAATTACGGCGACCGTAAAGCGTAACAAAGATTCGATCTTCAATTTCGATTATATTATTGACGCGTTTGCTTCGAACGAACCGAAAGACACGACTTCAGCACCGATGAAAATTTCGGTGAAAAATGTAAATCTTGATAGAATAAAAGTACGTTTTGAAGATGCGATTTCTAAGAATGATTTGAATGCTTACGTCAATCATTTTGATACAAAAATTACAAAATTTGATTTGGACAAAATGGATTTTACCGTTCCAAAAATAAATTTGGACGGATTTAAAGTAATGCTGAAACAAGGCGAAATTGTTCAGGAAGTTGCCCAAAATACCGTGGAAGTTACTGACGAAGCGGTTAAAAGTCCTGATTTGAACTTGGAACTGGGAGAAATTCAATTGGCCAATATTGACATTGGTTTTGACAATAAAGGTTCGGCGTTGAATACTGGAATCAAGCTTAAAAAATTGCTTTTGGAATTCAACGAAATCAATCTGAAAAAGCAATTTATTGATTTAGAAAAATTCGAAATTGATGACATTTCTGGCGGATTGACTTTTGGAAAATTAGACAAAGCGATTGAAGTTGATGCTCCAGAATCTTTGGAAGCGACTGGTCCAAAATGGAAAGTGAAATTGAACGAAACTTCGCTTCAAAACATTGCTTTTCGATTTGATGATGAAAATTCCCCAAGAGTCAAAAAAGGAATGGATTACAAGCATTTGAACTTGGAAAATGTCAAATTGCAAGGCGAAAAATTCTATTATAGCACCGATTCTATTTATGGAAATATTCAAGAATTTTCGGTGAAAGACCAAAGCGGTTTGGATATCGAATCCTTGAAAACCAACTTTTTTTATGGAAGTAAACGAGCTTCGCTTAAAAATTTATACTTAAAAACACCGCAAACTTTGGTCAAAGACGAAATCAATGTAACTTATAATGATTTGTCTAAAATTGCCGAAAATTTGGGCGATTTGGGAATTGATGCGTCGTTAGAAAACAGCCAAATCGGGTTCAAAGATATCTTATTATTTGTGCCAACATTGGAAAATCAAAATCCATTCAAAAGTAATCCGAATGCGATTTTGTACATCAACAGCGAAGTTTCTGGAAAAGTCAGCGATATTTCAATTCCAAAATTAGAAATCAGTGGCATTGGTTCGACTGTAGTTTCCGCAAGCGGAAGAATTACGGGGCTTCCTGATGTGGAAAAAGCGTATTTTGATTTGAAGATAAATCAGTTGAAATCGACTTCGAAAGACATTAATATGTTTGTACCAAAAGGAACGATTCCAGCGAATATTCAGCTTCCTTCGCAATTGTCTTTGAATGGATTCTTTAAAGGAGGAATTTCGAATTTTAATACCGATATGTATTTGGCGAGCAGTTTTGGAAAAGCGAAAATCAAGGCTACTTTTGACCAAATAAGAAAAAATTACGAAAAATACGATGCCGACGCTACGATTGACAATTTTGATATAGGCAAATTATTGAAAAATGATTCGCTCGGAAAAATCAGCTTGAAAGCCAAAGTAAAAGGAACCGGATTGAATCCGCAGACGGCAAATGCTTCTATTGATGGAACTTTGATAAAGGCCGATTTCAACCGATATACATACCGAGATTTAAAATTAAAAGGTGCAATCAAAAACGGAAATTTCAACGCAACCGCAGGAATGAACGATGTCAATTTGACTTTTGATATGGTCGCCGAAGGAAATTTCAAAGGAAAATATCCGGCTGTAAAATTGAAATTGAACACCGATATTGCTGATTTAGAAAAGCTGAACCTTCACGCTGGTCCGTTGAAATTGAGAGGCGATATTTTTGCCGATATTACCGATTCCAGTCCAGAAAATTTGAATGGAAAAATTCGAGTTTACAATTTCTTGATTGTGGATTCTAAGGAAACTTATTCGTTAGATTCAATTAAAGTCGATGCGATTTCTTCCGCGGAAAGCGACACAATTCGCATTCAATCGCAGTTCGCAAATGCCTTGATGACTGGGAATTTTCAATATGACCAAATCGGAACTGCTTTGACAAATTCGATTTCAAAATATTACAATACGAATCCAACAGCTCCGAAAAAATCAAATTTGCCACAGCAATTTGACCTGACTTTAGTGGTAAGAGACGAACCTATTTTAATGAAATTAATGCCAGAATTGAAAAGCCTCTCGCCTATTGAAATCAATGCGAGATACAATTCTGAAGGCGATTCGATTAATGTAAACGGAAAAATTCCGAAGATAATTTATGGCAACAATACAATTACAAATGGTCAATTAGACATTGAAACCGACGAAAATGCATTGATTTATAGCTTGGTCATTGACGATATTGATGCCGGTCAAATTCATTTGCCTTACACCAGTATTTCTGGCCAAGTTGCTGAAAATAAAGTAAATTACACTTTGTTAATTCGCGATATTAAAGACGAAGACCAATATCTTTTGGCCGGAAGTTTGAAAGCCGAAGACGGAAATACGCAGATTTCATTAGAGCCAGACGGTTTGGTTTTGAACTATGAACCTTGGGATATCGACCGAGAAAATATCGTGCAGTTTGGTTCGAAAGGAATTTATGCCAACAATTTTGAATTGAGCAATAATGCAAGTTCCATCAAAATTCAATCGCAATCTGAAAGCGCTAATTCGCCGTTGGATGTTACTTTGAAAGATTTTGAAATTGCCACAATTACGAACGCAGTTGCAAAAGACACGCTTTTGGCTGGCGGAAGAATCAACGGAAATGTCTTGGTAAAAGATTTGACCAAAACAATGACTTTCACGGCTGATTTGAATATTGAAGATTTTACTTTTAAAACCGATACCGTTGGAAATATTGCTATAAAAGTGGACAATAATACTGCAAATGTTTTGAACGCAGACGTTGCAATTACTGGCGGAGACGGAAATCAGGTGAATTTAGTTGGGAATTACAGAACTGACAATTCGACTTTTGATATGAATTTGGACATCGAAAAATTGAATATGAAAAGTATTCAAGGATTCACAATGGGCGCGGTTACGCAAAGCACCGGATTTTTATCGGGACAATTTAGAGTGACCGGAAGCACGACGAGTCCGAGTGTTATTGGCGAATTGAAATTCAACGAAATTGGTTTGCGAGTGACACAGCTTGCCTCCTATTTTGACGAAATGAACGATAAAATTTCGTTTACAAATCAAGGAATTTCGTTTGATAAATTCTCAGTTTCTGATACTGACGACAATCAGTTGGTTGTTGACGGACGCGTTTTAACTACTAATTACACAGACTTTGGGTTTGATTTAACTGTAAACGCTGAAAACTTTAAAGCTGTAAATTCTGTTGCAAAAGACAACGATTTATATTACGGAGATTTGTTCATCGACACCGCTTTGAGCGTAAAAGGTGATTTGAATAAGCCGGTGGTTCGCGGTGATTTGAAGATAAATGAAGATACCGATTTGACGATTGTATTGCCACAATCTGACCCGTCAATTACTGACCGTGAAGGAATTGTGGAATTTATTGACCAAGATGGGATGCAGATTGACAAGCGTTTTATAGTTGCCGATTCGTTGAACCAATCGCAATTTAGAGGAATGGATGTTTCAGTGAATATTGAAATTGTAAAAGAAGCCGAATTGACGATGATTATTGACAAAGGAAACGGCGATTATTTGAACCTAAAGGGTGAAGCGCAATTGACTGGAGGCATTGATGAATCTGGAAAAACGACTCTGACAGGACGTTATGAATTTGACGAAGGCGCTTATGAAATGTCGTTCAATTTCATCAGAAGACGTTTTGAAATCCAGAAAGGAAGTTACATTCTTTGGACGGGCGAACCGACTTCTGCAGACATCAATATTACGGCGGTTTATGAAATCGAAACGGCTCCGATTGACTTGGTGGACAACCAAATTACAACGAACAGAAATATCTACAAACAACGAATTCCGTTTGAAACTTTGCTTAAAATGAAGGGCGAATTGTTGAAACCAGAAATTAGTTTTGACATCACTTTGCCCGAAGGAAATAATACCGTTGCCACGGAAGTGACGAATTTGACGAAAACCAAATTGGCACAACTTCGTCAGCAAGAAGGCGAATTGAACAAACAGGTTTTTGCCTTGCTTTTATTAGGAAGATTTATTGGAGAAAATCCTTTCGCTAGTGAAGCTGGCGGTACTTCTGCCGGTTCTTTGGCACGTCAAAGTGTGAGCAAAATCCTTTCGCAACAGTTGAATAATCTGGCTGGAGATTTGGTTCAAGGCGTTGAATTAGACTTTGATTTGCAATCAAGAGAAGATTACACAACAGGGTCTCGTGAAGACAGAACCGACTTAAATGTTGGGCTTTCAAAACGACTTTTGAACGACAGATTAAAAGTGACCGTTGGAAGCAGTTTTGGTTTGGAAGGACCTTCACAAGCAAATGAAGAAACGAACAATATTGCCGGCGATCTTTCTGCCGATTACCAATTGACCAAAGACGGCCGTTATATGGTGCGTGCTTATAGAAAAAACCAGTACCAAGTGGCTTTGCAAGGTCAGGTAATTGAAACAGGAGTTGGATTTATCATCACGATGGATTACAATAAATTCAGAGAACTTTTTCACAAGACCGAAGAACAAAAGAAAATCGACCGAGAAATCAAGGAAAAAGACAAATTAAGACGCGAAAAAGAAAAAGCAGACAATGAAAAATCGGCGCAAGAACAAGAAGAACGAACTGATAAAAATGCCAAAAAAGACAAAGACAATGAATAAAAGCACAATATATTATCTCTTTTTTGCAACACTTTTTGTGTGCGGTTGTAGCAATTTGAAATACCTTCCCGAAGGCGATGCCTTGTATGTGGGCGGTTCTGTGAAGGTTGAAGATACAACAATGTCTAAAAAACAGCGAAAAGCTTTGGAATCGGAACTAGAACCTTTGCTTCGCCCAAAACCAAATGCTTCATTTTTTGGACTTCGTCCGAAATTATACTTTTATAATCTTGCCGGAGAACCAACAAAAGACAAAGGTTTCCGTTATTGGTTGCGAAATAAAGTGGGACAACCGCCAGTTTTATTCAGTCAGGTAGATTTGGCTTACAACGAAAGCATCCTTCAAAATTACGCTGAAAACAAAGGTTATTACAAAGTCAGAACTGAATCAGATTCTACCGGAAAAAGCAAAAACAGAAAAGTTACGGCAGAATATACCGTTCGCCCTGGCTATCAATACAAAATCAAAAGCGTCACTTTTCCTACGGATACAACAAATACTTTAGAAAGAGATATTGCAAAATTAGGCAGAAGAAGTCGTTTGAGAGTCGGCCAACCTTATGATTTAGACAGAATTAAAACTGAAAGAGAACGAATCGACACGCGTTTGAAAGAGCAAGGCTATTATTATTTTAGCCCAGATTATTTATTGATTCAAGTTGACAGCACCGTTGGAACAAAAGAAGTGGATTTGATTGTAAAAGTGAAGGACGAAACTCCGGCGAAAGCGAAGCAGATTTATACGATTGACCAAATTACGATTTATCCAAATTACACGCTTTCGGCAAGTGATACGACGAATATTATCGCGAAATCAACACCTGAAAAATATAAAGATTTCACGATTATTGACACGACCAGAACCTTCGACCCAAGAATTTATGACCGAACACTTTATTTCCACAAAGGCGATGTTTACAACAGAACTGACCACAATCTTTCGTTGAATCGATTGGTGAATTTGGGAACTTTTAAGTTTGTAAAAAATGAATTTCGTCCGAGTGATTCTATTGAAAATGGGTTAAATGCTTTTTATTATTTGACACCGCTTCCAAAGAAATCAATTCGTGTAGAAGTTTTGGCTAAAACCAACTCCGCAAATTATACCGGAACAGAATTAAACGTAAATTGGAGCAACCGAAATACCTTTAAAGGCGCAGAATTATTGACTTTAACAGGATTTGGTGGAATGGAAGTTCAAGTTTCTGGGCAAAATAAAGGCTACAATGTTTTCCGTTTTGGAGGCGAAGCAAGTTTGGTTTGGCCACGATTTATCGGTCCGTTTAAAATGGAATCTGGTGAAGGATTTGTTCCAAAAACCAGAGCGTTGATTGGCTTTGAACACCAAGAAAGACAGCGACTTTATACTTTGAATACGTTTAAAGGTTCGTTTGGTTATTTGTGGAAGGAAAACGCTAGAAAAGAACACCAATTAAATGTAACCGAAATTACGTATGTGACTTCTGGAAATGTGACCGCAGAATATCAAGCGCAAATTGACGGTGACGGAACTCCTGAAAATCCAGGAAATCCGGCTTTGCAAAGAGTAATTGACAAGCAGTTAATTTTTGGTCCGAATTATTCGTACACCTACACGAATACGATGCAACGAAGAAAGAAAAACACTATCTATTACAAAGGAAGTTTGGATCTTTCAGCAACAATAACTGGTTTGGTTATGGGCGGAGACAAAAATGAACCAAAAGAAATATTGGGCGTTCCTTTTAGCCAATTTGCCAGAATGGAACACGAATTTCGCCATTATTATAAATTGGGGAGAGATTCTCAAATTGCCAGCAGAATCATTGCGGGCGTTGGCGTTCCTTATGGAAATTCAGACCAAATGCCATTTATCAAACAGTTTTTTATTGGCGGAACAAACAGTATTCGTGCCTTTAGAGCGCGATCCATCGGACCTGGAACTTTTAAAGACAGTGTTGCTTCTAACTCATTTCTTCCTGATCAATCGGGCGATTTGAAATTGGAATTAAACACCGAATATCGCGCCAAATTATTCAGTATTGTTCACGGAGCAATTTTCGTAGATGCTGGAAATATTTGGTTAATGAACAAAGACGAATCTAGACCTGGAGCTGAATTTACAGGGAAATTCTACGAACAGTTAGCCGTTGGAACCGGAGCTGGTTTGCGTTTTGATTTATCTTTCTTGGTATTAAGATTGGATTTGGCATTTCCACTAAGGAAACCTTATTTACCTGAAGGAAACCGCTGGGTTTTAGACCAAATTCAATTTGGAGATCGAGCTTGGAGAAAGGAAAACTTGGTGTTTAACTTGGCGATTGGATATCCGTTTTAAGGGTTTAAGGTTTACGAAAATTACGAATACAAAAAATGCGAAGCTTTCACTTCGAATTTTTTTATTTCTTAATTGAAATTTGATTTCCATATTTTTCTGAAAAAGATTTTACTCTTTGCAGATTTAGTTTTCCTTCTTCAGTGACAATTTTGTTTTCATAAAGCATTTTTATGAATGGTTTGATTGTCTTTTTAATTTCGACTTTGGTACCAGATTCTATGAATGTAACTTGAAAATACGTTCCCGGCGTTCTGGGATCATCAAGCGGTTTAATTAAAATCAGTTGCTCGCCTTCAAGGTTACTGATGTAACATTCTTTGGCAAACATTCCACAATCGCCCACTCTCACATATTCTTTTCCATCGACAGAAGCAATTTCTTTTTTAATCTTCACTTCTTGGGCATTCACAGTAGTTCCAATTGCAAAAGCCACCAGGAACAAAACTGATTTTAGTTTCATAATTTCTATAATTTATTAGATTTGTTATGGGAATATAACGCAGTAAATGTAATAGATTTTAGATATATCAACTTATATTATTTCAGTAATTTATAGCATAATTATTGACAGAGTTGTTAACAGATTTTGCCGAATAAATTGAATATTACAATTCCACATTTTCCTTTAAAAACTCAAAATACTTTTCTTTGCTTCCTTCAAAAATTTCTTCTCCTTCAAACATGTAAGCGCGCAGCAAATATTCTTTAGCATTTTTAAAATCATTTGCTTCAAAATACAACTGTCCTACTCTCAACATGATAAAAGGATTTTCATACGCATTTTCTTCAATATTGCTTTTCGCGTTTAAGAAATATGGAAATGCTTCTTGGTGATTTCCCATCATAAAATAAGCGTCTCCGATGGAAGTTTCCAACCAAAGTGTTTCTACGTAGGTATTTTGCGGATTCGGAATTAAAGCCAAAGCTTGTTTCCAAACCTTGATTGCGTTTTCATAATTTTCATCGTCAAAGTATTCATTTCCTTCTTCACTTAACGATTCGATTTGGTCTGAAACTTCGTCGGAAAGTTCCACAGCAATAGCTTTTGGTTCAAAATCTTTGGCAATTTCCAACTCAAATAACTTTTTGATTTCGTCATTATCGATTAGTTTTTTCTTTGCAATTTCAAAATAAAAATCTGGCTTTTCGCTAAAATCTCTTTTGGTTGCTCCATATTTTACAGCTTCTTGGAAAGCATTTTTTGCTTCTTCAATTTCTGATAAATGCAAGTTGGTTTCTCCCAAAAGCAGAAATGGCGTAGTTTCATAGATTCTAAAACCCGAATTTTTTAGGTCAAAAATCCAATCATTTACCAAAGATTTTGCTTCAGAATATTTCCCAGAAACATTGAGAAACGGAATTAAATCACAGAGAATAATGTGTGAACACGAAGTATTGAATTTTGGTTCTGGAAGTAAATTCCAAGCTTCTTGAATTTTTGATAAAGCTTCTTCGATTTTATTCTGTTCTAAAAATTCCCAAGCTTTGTCTTGCAAATCAAATATTTGGGTTTCTAATTCTTGCGATAATGGATAGGCTTGGCGAATTTCGTTGTTCATCTTGATTAATTTTTTATTGCAAAATATAGAAATAAAACGCCTCCTAAAATAAAAGCCAAAAATCCCAACATAAATACGATTGTATTAACTGGATGCCCAGTCTTCATAGTAAAGCCAATTCCAATTAACAAAATTCCAAATGGAATCAGTAGTAGCGACAAAATTAAATTTCGAGTTCTTTTATCCATCAGATAATCAATAAATAAACTGATTCAAGACCATTAAAACTACAAAACAGATTACAACAAACAAATTTTGCTTTATTGATTTAAAGATCATAAAAATTAATAATCCGATACTTAGAATTACCCCTTTTTTCACATACGGTTCATATGCATATGAAAATAGTGATTCTGGAATTAGCGGATTTGTTAAGTTTGACTTTACATTATAATAATGCAAAAAAATAGAAATAATTATCAAATTGGTTAAGAGTATTGAAATTGTCGATAAAATCTTTACCATTTTCAATTCATTTATTTCCTTTAATTTCATTTGGTTGTTTTGTTTTAAATTCTGCCAAATATCTAAAAAAACTTACAACAAACACAATTAATATAAATAATTTCTATTCAGATTTATTAGTTTCAACCGCATTTTCGCTGGTTTTTTTACTGACCAATTTAATTTTTACTTTTCCGTCTTCGTCATCGCTTGCCAAAAGGTGGATTACAATACCGCGATTTCTTCTTTCTTCAAGCAATTCTTCGTCAGTAATATCTTTGTCTTTTTTTGGATTTCTGAGCGGAACATCGAGCGCAATATTTGTTCCTTTCCCGAAGGAATAAATTCCGGCCAAATCCATATTTAAAACGCTGGAGTTGATTTTCATCGGATGAATTTTTACTTTTTCGCCAGTAATATCAAGCTTTCCATTTAAATTTGTAAACGTAATATTATCCAAATCACGAAATGGAAATGCAAATTTTCCGGCACTTTTTAAAGCTTCAAAATTAACCAAAGCTCCTTTTTGCAAGTCAAAATCGATCGTTCCGTTCATTGAATTTGTGACCAATTTTCCGTCGTTTGAAATGCTTCCTGTGATATTTGCTTGGGAATATAAAAATCCTCTCAAATTTTTAGACGACATCGATTCCATCCCAAAATTATTGAAGGCATAAAAGAATTTCTCAATATTTACGTTTTTGACCAACGCATTTATGGCAAATTTATTTAACGTTTTTCCTTGCGTCAATGATCCGTTTACGTCCATAAAACCGCCAGCGTGATTGACTCTCGCGTTCTTGATGAACATTCCGGTTTCTGATAATAAAACGTTGGCTTTCACATCGGTTGCATAAAATTTATTGTAAAAAAATTTATCAACTTGCACGTTCATCGCCACATTACTTTTCTCAAAAAGAAAATTTAAATTTTCAGAAAGTGTGCTTTTGCTTGTTTTCTTTTTCGCAATTCGGGTCGTTTTTCTGCTTCCCAAAAATCCGAGAAATTCACCCAAATGCAACTGCGGACTTTTTACCTTCCAGTTCAGTACGATTCGTTCAGGATCAGTGTAATATAAATTCAAAAAGTTCTCAATATCGCCTTCCATATTAACGACACTTTTACCGCTTTGCAACGTAATATTTTTGATTAAAAGCGCTTTCTCAGTAAAATCTAAAGCCACATTTGTGTTTTTAAACCTTAAATTTCTCGGCGCATAAGTCACATCGCCGTCTTTTATATTGACCAAACCAGAAAAAATGGGTTTTGTAATTTCTAAATTTACAATATCTGCTTTGAATTTTAAGCTTACATCGGCAGTTCCATTGGAAAAAACTAACAAATCTTTATCGACTGCGTTGCTCAATTTTTCTAAAGGAAACTGGGATTTGAAAGTTCCAGAAGCAATTGGTTTACTGAAATCATTGATAATCGCAGTATCGACAGTAAACGGAATTTCCTTGTAATTTCCTGTAAAATTCAGAAGTTTCACCGCAGAATTTGGGTCGTTAAAACCTTTTCCTTTTACAAATTCATTGGTAAAAATTCCCGTAAAATTGCAATTATCCACAATTCCATCCGGAATATGAAGTCGGTTGTCTTTGATTTTTGCCTTGACATAAATCAGCGGATCGCCTTCTGAATTCAAGTCTCCCCCGATATCACAAGTCACATCGATCGGTTTTTCTAAGTCAAAACGGTCCAATTGTTTGCTGATATTGTTGGAAAGCAAATTCGAAGCATTTTTCCATAAGATTCCGTCAGCTACAATTCCGATTGAGAATTCAGAATTCTTTTTTCCGATATTAAATTTTCCTTTGATATTAAATTCATCGTCGCCGATATCCAAATCGTTTGGAGAAATCACGATATTTTCTGCTTCTTCATTGTACCGAATATCAAAATTTCCGTTGAGTTTTTTATTTTCGATAAAACTTCCGTGTTTAGTATTGAAAGCAAGACTTTTGGCGAAAGCATCGAGTTTTATATCGGCATCCCAACCGTCAGAATCATATTTTAATTTTCCGTTTAAATCATTGATTATGAATTGAAAAAGCTTTTTTCCTTTTTGATTGTCAGAAACAAAACTTACATTATGAAGCTGAAAATTTTTGACTTCGGCAAAAGAACCTCCGTCTGGCTGTTCTGCTTTTTTCTCTGCTTTTGATTTAAAAATTGAAGAATTGCTGTAACCATTTTCATCTACGAATAAGTAAATTTTGGCATCTTCAATTTCAATTTTTCTGATTTCAAGAGCGCCTCGAAGAAAGGCAAAAGAATTTATGGAGATATTAAATTCGTTGGCTTCTAACAAAGTGTGTTTGTGATCGTTATAAAGACTGTCTTTTACTATTACATTTTTCAATCGCAATGAGATTCTTGGAAAGCCTTGCAAAAATGTGGGATCCATACTTTCAGCAACTAATTTTCCGTTGATATTTTCGTTAATTTCTGCGGTTATTGAAGCCAAAATTTCTTTCTTGTGCGTGTTTACGTAGAATGCCAACGCCATATAAGCGACGATGATGAAGAGAAAAATGCCAAATAAAATCTTAAGCAAAAGCTTTAACCAACGTGGCAATTTGTGTCTTTTTTCTAAGATTTTTGGGAAAGTAGTTTTGTTCATAAGGGGAAATTAAACGCAAACTTAAATTTAAGGGAGAAGATTTTGGAAAATGTATAATTGGTGTTAAAGTTTTGAAATATGAAGAGTAATAAAACAAAAAAGCCTCTGGTTTCTCAGAAGCTTTTCTTATAGAAAATATAAAATACTACACTGATAATTTTCCTTCGATTCCGTCGTCAAGCGGTTTTCCGATTACGGCTCCGACTGCGATTTTTAGTAATGAAACTACTTTTCCACTTTTGGTATCCCAATAATAAGTGTAATCAGGTTGAACACGAATTACTGTCAGATTTGGATCGTCTTTTCCTTCGCTGAACCACGCTTTTGCAATTGGGCTCCATTTGTCTTCAATTGTCGACTTATCTTTGTAGATGTATGCTTTTCCGAAAACATTCAAATATTCGTTGCTTGAATTTTTTGCAAAAAGCAACTGAACATTTTCGTCTTGTTTTATATCGAAATTTTTATCGGAATCGGCGCCGCTTAAAAACCAGATATTTCCAAATTCATCAACTTCCTGAATGCTCATTGGTCGCGTGGAAAACGGAACGTGTGTCAAATCTGTACAAAACATGCAAACTCTGATATCTTCAGCCAATTTTTTTAATTTGGCAATCGCTTCTTCGTTGTTTAAATTTTTTAAATCTCCCATAATATCTTTTTTGGTGGTTAATCTTCTACTTCAATTTTCTCGGATGTCCAGTCGATGGCGCGTTCCAAATCATTTTTTTGAAAAACTTTAAATTCGCCAGGCATCACTTTGCTGAATACCGCAGTGAATTTGTCAACCGTTTCTGAATCAGAAATGATTGCAGCGCGGTTCCATTTTGTGATGTTTTTGATTCCGAGCAAAGCGTCTTCCCACCACGCTCCTACTGTAAATTCAGACGGTGGCGTATCAAGAAACAGCATATAATTTAACTTTCCTGTTTTGTCAACAAGTTGTTCGACTTTTTTGTGAACGATTTCGAAATCATCCTTTGAGACTTCGCCGCTCGCTCGAAAACCGACCATATTATCGGGTAAATTTTTAATTTGCTCTATCATAACATTGAGTATTTTTTTGGTTGTCACTCAAAGTTAGTTTTATAAATAGAGAATTATGTTATTGATTTTGAGAGAAGATTTATATAATTAAGACATAAAATTTGAATTTGTGATTTACTATATAAGGTATTGTAGGTCATTTAAGTTTGTCTTCTGATAAATTTGAATGAAATTTGAATGAAATTTGAATTGTATGGATTTTGATGAATTTGAATATGTTAAATCTAAATTTTTTTCTCCATGATATAATCTTCCATCAAATAGCCGTTTCCGATGTTGATGTCTTCTTCACCTACTTTTTCAAAGCCAATTTTTGTGTAGAAATGTATCGCTTCGTTAAAACGATTTACGTTCAAGGAAAGAAATTCTTGTTTGTTATTTTTCGCTTTTTCAGAAATGTAATAAATCATTTTTTTTCCGATACCGCTTCCTTGTGTTTCAGGAAGAATGTAGATTTTATGGATTTTTGTTTTCGGCTCATTTTGATAATCAAATTCATAGGAAGCAAATCCTAAAAAATTGCCGTCTTCTTCTGCAATTATAAAATGATGATTCTTAGTTTCAGCTTGGTTTTTCAAAGCTTCTAAGTCATACATCATCGAAAACATATATTGAATTTGTTCTGAAGAAAGAATCGGGCCATACGTTACCGGCCACGTTTTTCCGGCAATATCTTGAATCGCTTTATAGTTGTCTGTTGGAGAAATTGTGATCATTTATGCTATTCTTGTTGTGTTAATGGCTTTAACCCACTCGCCTTTTCCGCATCGTTCGCACGTCGCAGTTCCTGAATTTAACTCCTGCGTGTGTGCGCAAAATGTGCAAGCGTGAATTCCGTTTTCTTGAATGGTTTTGCTTTTTTGTTCAAATAATTGTGGCAAGATAGGTAATCCGAATTTTACATCTTCATCAGAATAATAAAAAACGCTGACTTCGCCCGAAGTTTCTAAGTAGGCATTTCTGACTTGTCCCAAATGTTCTACAGAATTCACTCTTAATTCCGAAAAAAACTCATCTTGCGCCAAGCCTTCTTTTTCAAAAGTATCGATCGAAAATTTTCCTTCTTGAATAAGACATTCGGTTTTTCCTTCGACCAATTGTTCGAACCACTTGAATTTTCCGGTAAGCATTGTTACAAATCGATACAGCAAAATAATTACGGCGAAGACCGTTACTGCCGGAATTATGCCCACATCTTCATAAAACATTGGATCTCCAGCTGCGGAACCCAAAGCTATGATGATCACGGTTTCGAATATTGAAAGTTGTTTTACGCCACGTTTTCCGGTAAATCTGAGTGTGATTAACAAAACGATAAACATCACAACCGATCGAAAAACAACTTCGAATAAAAATTCAAAAGGATGATCATTTATTAAAACGCGTTGCCACTCAAAAATATCGTGCATAATTTTTTTCTTAGAATATTTATTGAAATTACGAATTTCTAAAAATCCTTAACAAACATTAAGACAACTTTAGTACTGCATTAAAAGTTCAAGCTTTTTTGTTGTCGTAACTTTATAATAACCAACAGAATATTATAATTTAAACCAAACATTATGACTAAGAAAGTAGCGATTTTAGCAACTAACGGATTCGAAGAAAGCGAATTAAAATCCCCTAAAGAACATTTGGAACAACAAGGCTGGACGGCAGATATTGTAAGCTTAAAAAGTGGAAAAATCAAAAGTTGGGCTGACGGAAATTGGGGAAAAGAATATGATGTAAACAAAACGCTTGACGAAGTTTCATCAAAAGATTATCACGCATTGGTTTTGCCTGGAGGCGTTATCAATCCTGATTTATTGCGAAGAGAAGAAAAAGCAATTTCATTCGTGAAAGACTTTTTCGACGAGAAAAAACCGGTAGCGGCCATTTGCCACGGACCACAAATTCTTGTCAATGCCGATGTTCTTGAAGGCAGAAATGTGACGTCTTTTTTCTCTGTGAAAGAAGATTTGATCAACGCCGGAGCAACTTGGACAGATGAAGAAGTGGTTGTTGACAACGGTTTAGTTACCAGCAGAAATCCTGACGATCTTCCCGCATTTAATAAAAAAATGGTGGAAGAGATTAAGGAAGGCAAACACGAGTTACAATCACGTTAATTTAGAGTTAGTTGTAATTCATGCGTAAGGCTTCGACACTAAGGTGACGAGGCCTTACTTTTTTGTGCAAAATTCTTACTGTTTTGCCTCATTTTCCCTTAAAATTTAATAGTTTTAGCATCTTAAAATCTGAAGCTTAAAATGGGACACGGCAAAATAAGAATTGATAAAACCTGCTTGAACTGCAATTATGTGGTTGAAAATAAATTTTGCCCCAACTGTGGCCAGCAAAACACAGAAACGCGCCAATCTTTTCATTATTTATTTACCCATTTTGTGGAAGATTTGACTCATTATGATGGAAGTTTTTGGAAAACGATTAAAGCGCTATTGTTTAAGCCCGGAAGACTTACGAAGGAATATCTCGAAGGAAAACGATTAAAATATGTTCCGCCGGTAAAGTTGTATATTTTTATAAGTTTTGTAACTTTTTTGATTCCAAATATACTTCCGGAATATTCTTTTGTTGAAGAACCAAATCCTAAATCGAAAACCGAATCTCAAGAAATAACCCAGGACAAAATAGCTTCTAAAGGTATTTCAGTAAATAATGGCCCAGAACTTACTAATTTAAAACAGCTCGATTCTATTCAAAATAGTGCAACTAAGGAAAAAAAGCTGTCTGGTCTGGAATATTATATCTATAAATATGCTTTAAAAAATGCAGGGGATAAAAAATCGCAGGAACAAGTTAAAGAAAACCTGAAGCACAACATTCCAAAAGTATTATTTCTTTACATGCCACTTTTTGCATTTTTTGTATGGCTTTTTCATGGCAAAAAACGATGGTATTATTTTGATAGCGGGGTTTTTACTTTACACTATTTTGCATCTTTACTACTTCTTTTTACCGTTAGTACTGTTTTAGATTGGCTTTTTGCGCTTGTTTATTTAGGTGATACCATTTCAGCTTTAATAGGAATAGCTACAGTTTCCTATGCTTTCTTTTATTTTTTTAGAGCACACAGCACTTTTTTTGGGGAGAAAAAATACATTTCTCGTTTAAAAGGTTTAATTTTATTTATCATAAACGTTTTCTTAATTTCATTTCTTTCAGTTGCATTGCTGGCATACACAGTATATACGACTCACTAATTTACTTCTATGAAAAAATCACTAATAACCGGATTCGTTCTTTCGCTATTTTTAGCGAGCTGTTCTTCGGTAAAACCAAATAAATATTTAGAAACCATTTCGGCTGACGAATTAAAAACACACCTTTATATTGTGGCTTCCGATGAAATGGAAGGAAGAAATACCGGCGAACCCGGACAGAAAAAAGCGGGAAAATATTTGATTTCTCAATATGAAAAAATGGGTATTTCATATCCAAAAGAAGGAAACGGCTGGTATCAAAAAGTTCCTTCTGAATTTATGACACGCGCATTTTCCCCAAAATTAGGCGATTCAGAAAACATTTGGGCTTACATCGAAGGTTCTGAAAAACCAGAAGAAGTAATTGTAATTTCTGCGCATTATGATCACGTGGGAATGAAAAATGGCGAAGTATATAACGGCGCCGATGACGACGGTTCTGGAACTGTGGCCTTGCTGGAGATTGCCAAAGCATTTCAACAAGCAAAAAAAGAAGGACACGGACCAAAGCGTTCGATTTTGTTTTTGCACGTAACCGGAGAAGAACACGGTTTGCACGGTTCGAGATATTATTCTGAAAATCCGTTGTTTCCTTTGAAAAATACGGTTGTAGATTTAAATATTGACATGATTGGCCGTCGTGATGACCTTCATAAAGATAACGGAAATTATGTCTATCTAATTGGTTCTGACCGATTGAGCAGTGATTTACATGCAATTTCTGAAAAAGCAAATAAAGATTATACCAAATTGACTTTAGACTATAAATTCAATGATAGAAATGATCCAGAAAAGATTTACTTCCGTTCTGATCATTATAATTTTGCAAAAAAAGGAATTCCTTCGTTATTTTATTACAACGGTTCTCATGCAGATTATCACAAAGCTAGTGATACTCCTGATAAAATTGAATATGATTTATTGCAAAAAAGAGCACAATTGGTTTTTGCAACAGCTTGGGAATTGGCGAATCGTGCTGAAAGAATAAAAGTCGATCGCGATGGAAAATAAAACAAAAAGCTCCGAATTTCTTCGGAGCTTTTTTTATGCGTATTTTTTATAATTCTTCTTTTGTTTCTGCTTCTGGAGCATTTTTCTTTACAGATTCAATTCCGTTATCTCTTCCTGAAGCAGAAGCATACATTTGGCTTGAACCAATAATTTGACCGTTTGTCGCTTTTAGGTTGAAAAACATTCTTCCGTCTTTCGCTTCCAATTTATCAAATTTTGAATCATCTTGAGAATTTCTCTTAACCGATTCAATACCGTTTAGGCAATTTGCCTTGCTAGAATATCCTTCGCTTGAAAGAATAACTTCGCCATTTCCTGCTTTTAATACAAATTGAAATTCGTCATTCTTTCTTTTAGTAACCAAAAATGTACCCATAAAATTAAAATTAAGTGTTTATAATATTGACATATTTCATTCCATACGGAATATTTTGCCAAACTAAACAAATAATTTGAATTTTATAACATTTAAGAATTATTTTTTTAAGAATTTAAATTTTCATCTTTTACAATTTGAATTTTTCCTAGTTCTACTGAATCGTGTTGCACCAATAAAATTCCAAAAATATTAATTGGGATTTCAATTTCTTCATCAGACTTTTTGATTTCCTCAATAATAGCTTGATAATTCATCGGATTTAGAATGATTGAATCTCCTTTATTGATTTTATGATCAAAAATATAATCTCTTAGTGACTTGAAAGAAATGGCGCTTCCTATAAAAATTTGCTTTGACATAGTGTTTGTTTTTATTACTAATTTAATCAATATCGGCTTGAGAAGCATTTGATTTAAGTTTTAATTAGCAAAAATAAGCGCAAAAAAAAAGCTTCAGATTTCTCTGAAGCTTTGTAAAAATGGGTGGCTGACCGGGTTCGAACCGGCGACCCTCGGCACCACAAACCAATACTCTAACCAGCTGAGCTACAACCACCATTTGTTTAACGAGTGCAAATATACTGCAAAAACTGATTTCTGCAAATAAAAATTTCAAAAATTTACACTAAATCTCCTAAGCTATTGACTGCCAAATATCTTTCAACAGTAAAACCTTCTGCATATTCTGAATTTATGAGTCGTCCAAGGTCTTGAGCCCTGTATAATATGCTATCTTGGAAGTTTTTTGTAGCAATTGGCGTCGTCGGTTCGTCAGAATTTGGATCAAAAAACTGCGATTTATAAGCCATTAACGATTCCACTTTTTTATCCATGAAACCAGTAACATCCACAACAAAGTCGGGTTTTAAGTCTTTCCATTGAATATAATGATAAACTAACTTTGGTCGCCAAGCGTCTTGATAACTTCCGTCAAATTGTGTTTCAATCTTAATTAATCCCGAAAGAAAACAAGCGTCAGAAACTAATTTGCTTCCTTTTCCGTGATCGATATGACGGTCGTCGATTGCGTTGCAAATCACAATTTCTGGACGATATTTTCTGATCATTTTGATGACTTCCAATTGATGTTTTTCATCATTAACAAAAAAACCATCGCGCATTGCCAGATTTTCTCTAACAGAAACTCCCAAAACTTCTCCTGCATTTTTCGCTTCTTCGTCTCTAATTTCTGCGGTGCCGCGCGTCCCTAATTCGCCTCGAGTTAAATCAACAATTCCCACTTTTTTACCAAGTGAAACTTCTTTTGCAATTGTTGCGCCGCAACCCAATTCAACATCGTCAGGATGTGCGCCAAAAAATAATATATCTAATTTCATTTTGTTTGTTTAGTTTAAAGATAAGCAGAAATTTTTCGGCGTTATCTCAGTATTTTTTTCATTGTCAACGACTTATTAACCGTCTCAAAAAATTCTTTTTCAGGATTGCTGTCCTTTGTAATGCCACAACCTATGAAAAGATTTGCCGTTTTTTCTTCAATTTTCATACATCTTAAATTGACAAATAAATCGGATTTTTCTGTTTCATTTTTTGCGAAATCTTTATTCAGTTCGCCCAAAAATCCGGCATAATATTCTCTATCGTAACCTTCGTTTTTAAGTATAAATTCTTTTGCTTCTTTCTTCGGAAGTCCGCAAACGGCTGGCGTTGGGTGCAAAATCTTCAGCACTTTTTTGACGTCTTTCTTATCCTTTAAAGTTGCCGAAATATCTGTTTTAATGTGCACAATATTTCCAGCTTTGAAAGTGTAAGGCTCTGTAAAAGTTTTGGAAGAAACAAATTCGCTTAAATTATCTAGAATAAAATCAGTCACAAATTGCTGTTCTTCTTTTTCCTTATTTTCCCACGTAATTTTGCCTTCTTTAAAAACTTGGGTTCCGGCCAAAGCAACTGTTTTTATTTCGTTTGAATTTACTTTCAAAAGCTGTTCTGGAGTCGCACCGAGCCACAAACCTACTTTTGGATGGAAAAAGCAATATTTAAAAGCCGTTGGATAACTCGAAACTAATTTTTGGAATAAATAAATTATATCCGCATTTTCAACGGAAACTGCTTCGGTTCTAGACAAAACTACTTTTTGAAAACTTTCTGAATTAATAGCGTCAATTCCTTTTTGAACCAAATTCTCGAAATTTCCTTTGGCTTCATTATTTATTTCCGAATCAAAAATTGAAGCATTTTCAACATCAATAGTTTCAAAATTTTCCACGAAAACATCTGAATTATTTTCTGGAATTAACACAAGTTTTTCTCCATCAAAAGAGGTAAAAACAAATCCGGTTTCTGTGAAATCTTCGGTAAAATTTAAAGTTGCATCTTTTTGGAAAACACCAACAATCTTGGCTTCATTTGGCTTGGAATAAATCACGAAAGGCAATTTTTCCTGTAAATATTTAGTAGCTTTTTGAAGTAATTCTGACATCTTATTTCGTTCTATCCAATACAATATTAGTGATCTTGCAAAGCGAAATCAAAAGGTCATTTTCGTCTGTAATTCGAACTTCCCAAAGATGCACCATTCTGCCTTTGTGGATGATTTTTGCGGTTCCATAAACCATTCCAGCACGTTTGCTTTTCACGTGATTTGCAGAAATTTCAATGCCTCTCACTTCTTGTTTTTCAGGATCGATGAACATTAGCGAAGCCGCACTTCCCACGCTTTCGGCCAATGCAACCGAAGCGCCACCGTGCAACAATCCCATTGGTTGGTGAACCCTTGGATTTACTGGCATTTGGGCTTTTAAGAACCCGTCTCCAGCGTCAATAAATTCGATTTCTAAAGTCTCCATCAGCGTGTTTTGGCACCACTTTTTGCAGTTTTCAAGCATTGTATTTTTATCGATTGCCATTCTGTTTATTTATATTTTCCAAAATTACGGAAAAATACTGCGTAATAAGTTTTGTGATCTATAGAAAAAAGTTAAAACGAACACACTAATTTTAACATTTTGAAGTTTAAGCTAAAGCAAATTCTGATTTTTGAGATTAAGTCAAATCCAAATCAGATTTTTACTATTTTTACCAAAATTCAAAACCGATGCGTAATTCTATATTTTTCCTTTTTATTGTATTTGCTATTTCATTGACTTCGTGTCGAGAAGATTTTGATTTTGAACAAAGTTCCGGAAACCTAGAATTTTCTAGGGATACAGTTTATTTGGATACCGTTTTTACGAATATAGGATCCAGCACATACCGTTTAAAAGTCTATAATCGAAGTAATAAAGACATCAGTATTCCTACGATTAAATTAGGCCGAAGCGACTCAAAATACAGAATGATGATCGACGGAGCACAAGGAATCGACGGAAAAACATTCAATAATGTAGAACTTTTGGCAAAAGACAGCCTGTTTATTTTCATAGAAACCACAATCGATTACAACGAATTTGCTGGTGCTGACGCGCAGTTTTTATATACCGATCAAATTCAGTTTGATGCCGGAAGCAATCTGCAAACCGTGGAATTGGTGACTTTAGTGAAAGACGCTTATTTTATTTATCCAAATCGTGTGAATGGCGTTTATGAAGCCGTGGATTTTGGTCAAGACGAAAATGGCGCGACAACGCAAATCATAGGCAGAACGCTTCAGGAAAACCATCCTGTGAACGGCGATGAATTTAATTGGAACAATGATAAACCTTATGTAATTTATGGTTATGCATCAGTTCCCGCAGACAAAACGTTGAACATAAATGCCGGTGCCAGAATACATTTTCACGCTGATTCTGGAATTATTGTTCAAGATGGCGGTTCGTTAAAAATTAACGGAAGTCAATCGACGACTGAAGCTTTAGAAAATGAAGTGATTTTGGAAGGAGATCGCTTGGAATCTGCTTTTTCAGACGTTCCTGGTCAATGGGGATTTATTTATTTGCGCCAAGGAAGCAAGGAACATTCAGTCACAAATCTGACTTTAAAAAATGCGACAATCGGATTTTTACTTTTTGGAAATAACGGTTTGGAAAACCCAACGGCTGATTTGACACTAGAAAACGTACAAATTTATAATTCGGCAAACTCAGGAATTTTGTCACAAGGAGGTTATATTTCCGGAAAAAATGTAGTTATAAATTATGCTGGATCATCTGCTCTATATTGCAATTTAGGAGGAAAATACAACTTCACACATTCGACTTTTAATAACAATTGGTCAGGAACAAATAAATTTGCTTTGCGAATTGATAATTACATTAATCAAGGCGAAACGACATATCCTTTAATAGATACCAAATTTGAAAACTGCATTATTTATAGTACAAATCAAAACGGTTTGGCTTTAGATTATGAAGATGACGGACAGCCTTTTTCTCCGATTTTCAGCAAATGTATCATCAAATTGAGTACTTCGTCAAATGTCACCAATAATCCGCTTTATGCATTTATGGCTGACGAAACCAATATTACAAGAGAAAATCCAAGGTTTCTCAATGCCAACCAAAATAATTTGATGATTGGAGAAGATTCTGCTGCGAGAAATTTTGGAAATAATTTAGGTGGAAACGATATCAAAGGAAATTTGCGAACAACGACTCCAGATGTTGGCGCTTACAATTACATTCCTGAATAAATCAACAATTTCATTTTCAGTTATTTAATTGATTTATTTTGTAAATTTGGTTGAACAATCAAAACAAAATAAATCATGAAAACAACTTATTTGTATTTAGGCGCGCTGATGCTGTGCTTTGCTTCTTGCAAAAAAGAAGTGAAAATCGAAGAAAAAACGGTTATCGAAGCTGACACAGTTCCAGAAGTTACGACTACGACTGAAACTCCTGAAGCTCCAATGGATTCTGTAGCAATGCAGAAAGCTTGGGAAGAATATGCAACCCCAACAGAACCGCACAAACGAATGGCTTCTGAAGCTGGAACTTGGAACGAAGAATTGACTTTTTGGATGGGTCCCGACGATAAAAATCCTCAGAAATACACGGCAACTGCAGATGTAAAAATGATTTTAGGCGGCAGATACCAAGAGCAAAAACACAAAGGAAAAGTAATGGGAATGGACTTTGAAGGCGTTTCAACTATGGCTTTCAACAATGCTTCGCAAGAATATACTTCTACTTGGATTGACAATATGGCGACCGGAATGATGATTGCCACAGGAAAATTTGATCCTTCTTCAAAATCAACAACTTTCAGCGGAGAAATGGTTGATCCAATGACTAAAAAATCTAAAAAATACAGACAAGTCGTTACTATAATTGACAATGACACGCAAAAAATGGAATCTTTTGACACTTCGCCTGACGGAAAAGAATTCAAATCAATGGAAATCTTGATGAAACGCAAAAAATAATTCTTTGTAAATAAGTTTTTCTCTAGCCAAGAATTATACGAATTTTCGCGACTTTATTGGTGAAAATTAGTGTAATTCTTGGCTATTATTTTTTACCAACTGCTACTTTTTTTTGTCCCAATTTATTTTTCGACTTTCAACTTTATGACTTTCCAATTTCTGACTTTAAAACTTTTGACTTTAAACTTTTTGAACTAAATTTGCACCACAACAACAACTAAAATAAACACAATGATTCATTTCTTCGGAAACGAAAGCAACACCGTTTTTGCAGTTCAAACGAATCCCGAAGTTTCGGGAGAGCTTTCGGCAGAAAATATCTCAAAATTAAACTGGCTTTTTGGCAACACACATAAAATAGAAAAATCCGTCCTTGCGGATTTTTTTGTTGGTCCTCGTGCCGCAATGATTACTCCTTGGAGTACGAATGCTGTTGAGATTACACAAAATATGGCCATCGACGGTATTATTAGAATTGAAGAATTTCAAAAAGTTACTGAAGCTTTTTCTGATTTTGACCCGATGCTTTCTCAGAAATACGTTGCATTAAACCAAGAAATTTATACTATAAATATTCAACCTGAACCAATTCTTGAAATTGAAGATATTGCATCTTTTAATGCGAAAGAAGGTTTGGCTTTAAGCAAAGAGGAAGTAGAATATTTAGATAATTTGGCTAAAAAATTAGGCCGAAAACTAACAGATTCAGAAGTTTTTGGATTTTCTCAAGTAAATTCAGAACACTGCCGTCACAAGATTTTCAACGGAACTTTTGTGATTGACGGCGAAGAAAAACCTTCTTCCCTATTCAAATTAATCAAGAAAACATCGGCTGAAAATCCGAACGATATTGTTTCGGCTTATAAAGATAATGTGGCTTTTGTAAAAGGGCCGAGAGTACAGCAATTTGCACCAAAATCAGCTGACAAACCAGATTTTTACGAAACTAAAGATTTTGATTCGGTAATTTCGCTTAAAGCGGAAACCCATAATTTCCCAACAACGGTTGAACCTTTCAACGGAGCTGCAACCGGTTCTGGTGGAGAAATTCGCGACCGTTTGGCTGGTGGACAAGGTTCATTGCCATTGGCTGGAACTGCAGTTTATATGACTTCGTATTCTCGTTTGGAAGAAAATCGTCCTTGGGAAGAAGCCATGAACGAAAGAAAATGGTTGTACCAAACACCGATGGATATTTTGATCAAGGCTTCAAACGGAGCTTCTGATTTTGGAAATAAATTCGGTCAGCCTTTGATTACAGGTTCGATTTTGACTTTCGAACACGATGAAAAAGCGTCAAATACTAACTCTGACAGGGTTTCAAACCCTGTCAGAGTTGAAGAAAATCGAAAACTTGGTTACGATAAAGTAATCATGCTTGCCGGTGGAATTGGTTACGGAAAACTAAATCAAGCCATTAAGCAAAAACCAAAAGAAGGCGATAAGATTGTTATTTTAGGCGGAGAAAATTACAGAATTGGTATGGGCGGTGCTGCGGTTTCTTCAGCAGATACAGGTGCTTTTAATTCTGGAATTGAATTGAATGCCATCCAGCGTTCGAATCCTGAAATGCAAAAACGTGCTGCAAACGCCATCCGTGGATTGGTGGAAAGCGACGAAAACCCAATTGTTTCGATTCACGATCATGGTGCTGGTGGACATTTGAACTGTCTTTCAGAATTGGTGGAAGAAACGGGCGGTTTGATTGATTTGGATAAATTGCCTGTTGGCGATCCAACTTTATCAGCAAAAGAAATTGTGGGTAACGAATCTCAGGAAAGAATGGGATTGGTGATCGGTCAGAAAGATATTGAAACTCTACAAAAAATTGCTGATCGTGAGCGTTCGCCGATGTATCAAGTGGGTGACGTGACCGGAAATCACCGTTTTACTTTTGAATCAAAAACTACGGGTGCAAAACCAATGGATTTTGCTTTGGAAGATATGTTCGGAAGTTCTCCAAAAGTCGTGATGAACGATACTACGATTGATAGAAAATATACAGACTTAGACTATACGCAAGAAAACTTTAAAAATTATCTTGACCAAGTATTGCAATTGGAAGCTGTTGCTTGTAAGGACTGGCTGACCAACAAAGTTGACCGTTGCGTTGGTGGAAAAGTTGCGAAACAACAATGTACTGGTCCGTTGCAATTGCCTTTGAATAACGTTGGTGTGATGGCATTGGATTATTTAGGAAAAGAAGGTGTTGCCACGACTGTTGGCCACTCGCCTATTGCTTCGTTGATTGATCCTGCAGCTGGAAGCCGAACTGCAATTGCAGAATCATTGTCAAACATTATCTGGGCTCCGATTAAGGACGGTTTGAAAGGCGTTTCGCTTTCGGCCAACTGGATGTGGGCTTGTAAAAATGAAGGCGAAGATGCTCGTTTGTATGAAGCCGTTCAAAGCTGTTCTGACTTTGCTATTGAATTGGGAATCAACATTCCGACAGGAAAAGATTCACTATCTATGAAACAGAAATATCCTGATGGAGACGTGATTGCTCCTGGAACGGTGATTATTTCTGCAGGCGGAAATTGTACCTATATTCAAAAAGTGGTGGAACCCGTTTTAAAGAAAAACGGAGGAAATATTTATTACATTAACCTTTCTCAAGACGATTTCAAATTAGGAGGTTCTTCTTTCGCTCAGGTTTTGAATAAGATTGGAACCGAAGTTCCTACGATTAAAAACGGAGCAAATTTCAAGAATACGTTCAACGTAATTCAAGATTTGATTAAAGCCGGTAAAATCCAAGCGGGACACGACATTGGAAGCGGTGGTTTGATTACCACTTTATTGGAAATGTGTTTTGCTGATGTGAATTTGGCCGCTGATTACGACTTGAGTGCATTAAGCGAAAGCGATACCATAAAAGTTTTATTTTCAGAAAATATCGGAATTGTTTTCCAAGCAGATGCTTCGGTTGAAACTGTTCTGAATGAAAATAATGTGGCGTTCTTCAACATCGGAAAAGTAAAAGAAGGCGATACTGTTACTATTAAAAACGGAAATCAAAATCTTTCGATTGATGTGACAGAAGCTAGAGATACTTGGTACAAAACTTCGTATTTATTAGACCGAAAACAATCGGGTGAATTGAAAGCCAAGGAACGTTTTGATAATTTCAAAAACCAACCTTTGCGTTTTGAATTCCCAAGTCACTTTACAGGAAAAAAACCAATTGTTGATTTTTCTAAACCAAGACCAAAAGCAGCAATTATTCGTGAAAAAGGAAGTAATTCTGAACGAGAAATGGCAAATGCAATGTATCTCGCAGGTTTTGACGTAAAAGATGTCCACATGACCGACTTGATTTCAGGCCGTGAAACTTTAGAAGATATTCAGTTCATCGGAGCGGTTGGAGGTTTCTCCAATTCAGATGTTTTGGGTTCTGCAAAAGGTTGGGCTGGAGCATTTTTATACAATGAAAAAGCAAAAACGGCTTTGGATAATTTCTTCAAAAGAGAAGACACTTTGTCGGTTGGAATCTGCAACGGAGCACAATTGTTCATGGAATTGGAATTAATCAATCCAGAGCATGAAGTGCACGGAAAATTAAGACATAACGATTCTCACAAACACGAAAGTGGCTTTACATCGGTTTCTGTTTTAGAAAATAATTCGGTGATGTTGAGCACTTTGGCAGGAAGTACTCTAGGGGTTTGGATTTCGCACGGTGAAGGAAAATTCGACTTGCCTTACACGGAAGATAAATACAATGTTGTTGGAAAATACGGCTATGAAAACTATCCGGCCAACCCAAATGGATCGTTCTTCAACATTGCGATGATGTGTGATAAAACCGGAAGACATTTGGCGATGATGCCTCATATTGAACGTTCAACTTTCCAATGGAACTGGGCGAATTATCCTGAAGGCAGAAACGACGAAGTTTCACCGTGGCATGAAGCTTTTGTCAATGCCAGAAAATGGGTGGAGAACAAAAAATAGAATTATAAAAAAATCCTTTCAAAACGAAAGGATTTTTTATTTCTTTACACTCATGAAAACCAGAATTTTATATTTTTTCATCATTTGTCTTGTCATAATTCTTGGACTTTTATCAAGAAAATTAGATTTCGTTCCGCTTTTCATGGGAGACATTTTTTATGCGGTAATGATTTATTTCATAGTTCGTTTTTTTCTTTTAAAATCTGATTTAAAAATCATCACATTCATTTCAATAGTAACCTGTTACGGAGTTGAAATATTGCAATTATATCAAGCCAATTGGATTGTTGAAATTAGAAATACAACTTTTGGACATTTGGTTTTAGGACAAGGATTTTTGTGGAGCGATTTGCTGGCGTACACTTTCGGAATTATTCTTTGTTATATCGTAGAAAAATTTATTTTTAATAGCAGAATAGAGCGAAATATTATCAAAAAATAATTCAGATAATTCATTCACTTTCTTAAATTAGCGGTTTCACAATAATAATTTATGGAACATAATTGCTGCTTGAATTGTAACGAATCCACCGAAAAAAATTTCTGTTCAAATTGTGGACAGAAAAATGAAACACATCGAATTACTCTAAAACATTTTTTCTTACATGATGTACTTCATGGCGTTTGGCATTTAGAAAAAGGAATTTTGTTTACTTTAAAACAGGCGATGTTTAGACCCGGAAAAGCGGCGTTAGACTACATAAACGGAAAAAGAATCAGCTATTACAATGTATTTTATTTGATCCTTTTACTCACTGCATTCGGTATTTTTATCGAAAATATTTATGCAACTGCGACGGCTAATTACATATCGTATATTGAACCATCAGTGTCAAGTCCCGTGTTAGATATTTTAGGAAAATATGTGAAATTTTTTCTCTTTTTGGCAATTCCCGTCTATGCCTTTAACAGCTACCTATTATTTAATAAAAAGAAATATTTGTACAGCGAGCATCTGATTATTTTTGGAATGTATTTCTTAGGAATAATTTTGATTACGCTCTTTCAGAATATAATAATGTTTACGGAATTTGTTGAAAGTCTTGCTTTTATTGCTGATTGGAGTAGCGTTTTAGTCGCCTTTTTATTATTCCCTTATATTGTAAATGGACTTTACGGAGCCTTTGGTAAGAATTATACAAAAATTGGTTTTGCCTTGAGAACGGCTGCTTATATAATTTTAATGTTTCTGGAGTTGCGATTATTAGCAATAATTCTGAAATTTTATATTAAAAATTACCACTAAAAAATATAATATGAACCAAAACTACTGTCTAAACTGCAACTTCGATGTTGATAACAAATTTTGTCCAAGCTGCGGTCAAAAAACGGATACGCATCGAATTGTCATGAAACATTTTGTGATGCACGACTTGCTTCACGGCGTTTGGCACCTTGAAAAAGGAATTTTATTTACATTAAAAGAGACAATTATTCGTCCGGGGCAGGCAGCTTTAGATTACATCAACGGAAAAAGAGTCCGCTATTACAATGTTTTCTATTTAGCACTTTTGGTTATTGGTTTAAATATTTTACTGCTTCATTTTAAAGAAACTCAGGTTAAAGAAACTGTAGAAGTATTGAAAAATAACAAAAGCACATTCAATGATTTTATTTCAAAATATTCAAAAATAATTCTGTTTTGTATCGTTCCAATTTTTTCTTTGAACGCAAAACTAATTTTTAAACGACTAAAATTAAATATCGCAGAGCATTTTATACTTGGCGGTATTACACTTTTAGGATTGCTGATCAGCAGTTCTGTTTTGTTCGTCTTTAGTATTTTAGATTTAAATTTTGATATCATCATTTTTGGAATTTCCAAAATGATAATCGCCCTTTTTATCTTTTTATTTCCAGGGTGGTCTTATTTCAATGCTACAAAAAATCTTTATAAAACTTGGGGATTCTCTTGGCGAATTTTCTGTTTTTACTTATTAACCATAGTAGAATTTATATTGTTACTCGCCTTTATAACTGTAATAATACTAAAAGACGTAAATGCGCCGTTGGAAATCCATATTTAAGCTTCATTAACCATTCTCTTTAAAATGGCCCATTGTTTCAAAGCTTTTCTGGCTTCAACCGCCGGATATCCCAGCATCGTTTTTCCTGCTTCAATATCACCAGTTACTCCAGAACCTGCACCAACAACCGCACCGCTTCCAATGGTAACGTGATCTTTTATTGACGCGCTTCCGCCAATGATAACGCCGTCGCCTAAAGTTACAGAACCTGCCAAGCCACTGTTTCCGGCCATGATGCAGAATTTGCCCAAAACACTATTATGTCCAATTTGCACCAAATTATCTATTTTGCAACCGTCTCCTAAAATGGTTGAACTGAATTTTCCTCTATCGACACAAGAACCCGAACCAATTTCAACGCCGTTTCCGATAATCACATTACCAATTTGTGGAATTTTCACCAAACCTTTTTCAGGACACGGACGAAATCCAAAACCGTCGGCGCCAATAGTTGCATTTGGATGTAAAATACAATGTGCGCCAATATGACATCGTTCTCTGACCACACTTCCTGACCAAATAATTGTATTTTTTCCAATAGTACAACTGTCTAAAATGGTCACATTAGGATAAATAATTACGTTTTCTCCTAAAACCACGTCGGGTCCAATATAAGAGCCAGCTCCTATAAATGAATTTTTTCCGATAATCGCAGAAGTATGAATTACGGCAGTTGGATGAATAGCTTCGTCAAATTTTGGAGCACATTGCGCGAAAAGAGACAAAATTTGAGTCATCGCCAAATCTGCGTTTTTAACTTTGATAAAGGCGCGATTTATTCCGGGAGCAATTGAAATATCATTGTTTACAATTGCAATTGGAGCGTTTGAAAGCGCCCAAAATTTTTCGTATTTTTTATTTCCAATAAAAGAAATCTGAATATTGGTGGCGAGTTCCAACTGCTCTGGTGAAGATATTTTTTGAGATGTAGAGCCGATAATCTCACCTTTTAAAATTTCGTTTATTTCTTGAACCGAATAATTTTTCATATTAATTTGGGGCTTATGCGAATGACATCTCTTGACGATTAGCGCCGCAATATCGCATAATTATTTAGTTAAAACGGATAAATGACAGAAAAATTGTTAAAAATTAAAAATTAATTTATTTTTTTATAATATAAATTTTAAAATTTCACATTAAGAACTAAAAATGTTATTATTTAATTTGAGACGCTTTATCATTGAACACATCGAGCGTTAATAAAAATTGTTTTAAGAATAAAATGTACTAAATTTATCGAATTGCTTTAATTCAAAAAATTCAGCTATCATGAATTCAAAAAACGGAATCCTTCTCAATGCTCCAAGCCTTTCAAAAGAAACTTCGCTCA
Organism: Flavobacterium qiangtangense; assembly: GCF_042658345.1. Taxonomy (NCBI): domain Bacteria; kingdom Pseudomonadati; phylum Bacteroidota; class Flavobacteriia; order Flavobacteriales; family Flavobacteriaceae; genus Flavobacterium; species Flavobacterium qiangtangense. The sequence goes on along the minus strand of NZ_JBHSQB010000005.1, from coordinate 258,779 downwards.
AGACTTTGGTTGAAAACAGAACGATTCATACGCTCAATCATTGTGAATTGAATATTTTTGAAACCTATCAAGAGGCGCAATTGGTTCCGTTAAAATTTAATGATTTGGTGGTGACAAGTATGCTTCGCGGTAAAAAAGTGATGCATCTTTTTGATAAGGAAGGTTTTGATTATCTTCCGGGCGAAACGGTTATTGTGCCGTCAAATGTGGAAATGAAGATTGATTTTCCAGAAGCTTCCAGACAAAATCCTACACAATGTTTGGCTTTGGCTTTAGATCACACTAAAATTTCGGAGATTTTAAATTTGTTGAACGAAAAATATCCAAAGGAAGGCTCCAATAATTTCTGGCAATTAAACGCCAATAATTATTTCTTTTATAACAATGTGGAATTGGCAACATCCATCCAAAAATTGATTAAAGTTTGCTTGAGCGATTCGGTTACGAAAGATGTAATTGCCGATTTAACTTTGCAGGAAATGCTGATTCAGATCATTCAATTGCAAACCCAAAAATCACTTGAAAACAATACTTTTTCAGATTCAAATTCTTCGCTTTCGCCGATTATTTCTTACATTAAAGCAAATATCCAAAATTCGATTAATATGAAAAAATTATCAGATGTGGCCAATATGAGCACGACAGCTTTTCATCGTTTTTTCAAAAAAGAACTCGGAATTACGCCGGTTGAATTTATTGCCCAAGAAAAAATTAAGATGGCAAAAACACTTTTAAGCGAGCCCAATATTCATATCAATGAAGTTTCGTATGAATTGGGTTATGAAGACAGCAATTATTTTATCAGATTGTTCAAGAAACACGAAGGAATTACTCCAAAACAATACCAAAAATTAGCAAATTAATCATTTATTCTTCCAATTTTACGGGCTCTAAATTTTCAATTTCTTCGGGAGTAAAAATGCGATAATGGATTTTAAATGTTTTTCCCAGTGGTGTTTCCAAAGAAAAACCGCCCGTTGGAACTCCGTCTAAAACGTCCATTGTAAAATGCGCATTTTTCCAATATTGAAATAAATCTCGGTCCACCCAAAACTCAAAACCTTCCACAGTTCCGATACAAACATCGCCCATTCTCAAGTAAAAACCGCCTTTTTCAAAACACTGCGGTTGCGTGCCTTCACAGCATCCGCCAGCTTGATAAAACATCAAATCTCCGTGGGTTTTGTGCAATTGTCTTATAATTTCTCTTGCTTCTTCTGTTGCGTCAACTCTTTTTACCATAGCTCTAAATTTAAAATACAGCCGCGGTTTCACGGCTGTATTATTCCAACAATTATAAACAATTAAAATTAAAAGAATCCTAATTTCTTTTTGTCATAAGAAATCAGCATATTTTTTGTCTGGCGGTAATGGCCAAGCATCATTTTGTGGTTTTCTCTACCAATTCCAGATTGTTTGTAACCTCCAAACGGAGCTCCAGCTGGATAAGAATGGTATTGATTAATCCAAACTCTTCCCGCTTGAATCGCTCTTGGAACTTGGTAAATTTCGTGGGCATCACGCGTCCAAACTCCGGCTCCCAAACCATACATCGTGTCGTTTGCAAGCTCGATGGCTTCTTCCGTAGTTTTGAAAGTCGTTACGGCTAAAACGGGTCCGAAGATTTCCTCTTGGAAAATTCTCATTTTGTTGTGGCCTTTAAACAAAGTCGGCTTGATATAATAACCTCCGGCAAGATCGCCTTCCAATTGATTGACATCACCTCCAGTCAACAATTCAGCGCCTTCCTCTTTTCCTAACTTGATATACGACTGTATTTTTTCATATTGCACTTTTGAAGCCTGAGCACCAATCATCGTAGACTTATCCAAAGGATTTCCAGCAATAATCGCTTCAGTTCTTTCAATTACTTTTGCAATAAACTTGTCATAAATATCTTCGTGAATCAATAATCTTGACGGACACGTACAAATTTCTCCTTGGTTCAAGGCAAACATTACGGCGCCTTCCACCGCTTTGTCAAAGAAATCATCATCGTGATCTGCTACAGAAGGGAAGAAAATATTTGGAGATTTTCCGCCTAATTCTAACGTCACCGGAATGATGTTTTCAGTAGCATATTGCATCACCAAACGACCTGTTGCAGTCGATCCTGTAAACGCCGCTTTTGAAACTTTTGGATTTGTAACCAAAGCTCTTCCTAGTTCAGCTCCAAAACCATTCACGATATTTACAACGCCCGGAGGAAGAATTCCTTCGATCAATTCCATCATTACTAAAATGGAAACCGGCGTGCTTTCTGCTGGTTTTAAAACTACCGTATTTCCGGCGGCCAACGCTGGAGCTAATTTCCAAACGGCCATTAAAATTGGGAAATTCCACGGGATAATTTGTGCAATTACACCCAAAGCTTCGCTCAAAGCAATTGAAACTGTATTTGAGTCTAGTTCAGCAATCGAGCTTTCTTCCGCACGAATTACGCCCGCAAAATATCTGAAATGGTCAATCGCCAAAGGAATATCTGCTGCCAAAGTTTCACGAACTGGTTTTCCATTATCAACCGTTTCCACAGTCGCAATATATTCTAAATTGTCTTCAAGAACTTGCGCGATTTTGTTCAACAAAATGCTTCTTTCAGTAACCGAAGTTTTTCCCCAGCTTTCGAAAGCTTCGTGAGCAGCGTCAACTGCCAAAACCAAATCTTCTTTGCTTGATTTCGCCGCTTTTGTAAACACCTTTCCGTCGATCGGCGAAATGTTGTCAAAATATTCTCCTTTCACTGGTGGAACAAATTTTCCGCCAATATAATTATCGTACTTTTCTTTAAATTCTGGTCTTTTTAAAATATCGCTCATTGTTTTATAATTTTTAATTTTCTCAAATTTCACACTTAAAAATTATTGATAATAGCATTATTGTGTCAAAAAATAGCACAATTCTAATTTTAAGAAGAAAATAACTAAACAGCATTTTATTTATGAGTAAATTAAGAACGAGCGAAACCAGCTTATTTTAAGTGAGCCAATTCAGGATTATGAAACACAGAATTGAACTGATATTCTTCGTGTTTGTCGATATAAGCCTTGATGTAAGGACAATAGGGTTTTACTTTTAAATTATTTTCAATCGCATAATCCAAGATGTATTTTGCCAAGGCAGAAGCAATCCCTTTTCCTTCCAATTCCTTCGGAACCTCGGTGTGCAGATAAGAAATTCCGCCGTCAAAAAGTTTGTAATCTTCAAAAGCGACAAATCCATCTTGGTGAATTTCAAATTTATTTTCTTCCTTATTATCAATTACTGTGTAGCCCATAATTTCTATTTTTTTAGTAGTTTAAAATTAGGCGAAGTAAAGTTTTTGAGCATTGAACCAGTTCAAGAAAATGTTTAATTTCTTGATTCAAATTTTCATTAAAACAATGATTTATAATCCACTAAATAATTAAGTGTGAAAAATATTATAAATATCATTTCGAAAATGATAAAAAGATTGGTCATATATTTATAATTTCCTATTTTGCAGGGAATTTAATTTTCAGAAAGATGGCTTCAATTACTAGATTATTTGATTTCCCGTATCATCAGCAAGAAAAATATAACATCCCAGATGCTTTGGCGACAAAGGTTGACGGTCAGTGGATTAAGACGTCCACAGATGAATATATTAAGAAAGCCAATACGATTTCGCGCGCGCTTTTGAGAATGGGAATCCAAAAAGACGATAAGATTGCAGTCATCACTTCAAACAATAGAACCGAATGGCACATTATGGACGTTGGGATTTTGCAAATTGGGGCACAAAATGTTCCAATTTATCCAACTATTACCGAGGAAGATTATGAATTTATTCTAAATCATTCTGGTGCGATTTATTGCTTTGTCTCAGACGAAGAAGTTTTGAGAAAAGTAAATGCTATCAAAGGAAATGTTCCGAATTTAAAGGAAGTTTTCTGTTTCAATACCATTTCTGGATGTAAAAACTGGGAAGAACTTTTAGAATCTGGTAAAGACGAAAGCAACCAAAGTGAAGTCGATGCCAGAAAAGAAGCGGTAAAACCAGAAGATTTGGCCACGATAATTTATACTTCGGGAACTACGGGAAAACCAAAAGGCGTAATGCTTTCGCACAATAATATTGTTTCCAACGTTTTAGGAAGCGAAAAAAGAATTCCGTTTGATGCAGGAAAAAGCAAAGCTTTGAGTTTTCTTCCGATTTGCCATATTTATGAAAGAATGGTTACTTATTTGTACCAATATTATGGCGTTGCAATTTACTTTGGAGAATCAATCGAAAAAATTTCCGACAATGTCAAAGAAGTGAAACCAAACGTAATGACTGGCGTTCCCAGGCTTATCGAAAAAGTATATGAAAAAATCATCGCAAAAGGCACAGAATTAACAGGAATCAAAAAGAAATTGTTCTTTTGGGCAATTTCTGTCGGATTAAAATACGAACCAGATGGCGCCAACGGTTGGTGGTATGGCGTTCAATTATCACTGGCCAGAAAACTGATTTTCAGCAAATGGAAAGAAGGTTTGGGCGGCAATCTAGAATTAATCGTCAACGGAAGCGCCGCATTGCAACCAAGATTGGCAAGAGTTTTTGCAGCCGCAGAAATTTATGTTATGGAAGGCTACGGACTTTCTGAAACGTCGCCAGTAATATCAGTAAATGACCGAAGAAACCGAGGCTTTAAAATTGGTACGGCCGGAAAAATAATTGACAATGTAGAAGTTAAAATCGCGCAAGACGGAGAAATTCTTTGCAAAGGCCCAAATGTAATGATGGGTTATTATAAAGACGAGGAAAAAACGAAAGAAGCCATTGTTGACGGTTATTTTCACACAGGAGATATCGGTGAGATTGACAAAGATGGTTTCTTGAAAATTACCGACAGAAAGAAGGAAATGTTCAAGACTTCTGGAGGAAAATATATTGCGCCACAATTAATTGAAAATGCAATGAAACAGTCCCGTTTTATTGGTGAAATCATGGTAATTGGCGATGGTGAAAAAATGCCGGCGGCGTTCATCCAGCCTGATTTTGACTTTGTGAAATCTTGGGCAAAAAAGAAAGGAATTAAAGCAGGTTCTAACGAAGAATTGGTAGAAAACGAAGATGTCAGAAAACGTTTTCAAGAAGAAATTGACGGAATCAACACCAAATTCGGACATTGGGAACAAATCAAAAAATTTGAACTGACACCTGATGTTTGGTCGATTGACGCTGGCCACCTTACTCCTACAATGAAACTAAAACGTAAAAATGTCAAGGAAATTTATCAGAAATTATACGAAAAGATTTATCCACAATCATAAACGAAAAACCATGAACCGATAACGATTCGTGGTTTTTTATTTAACGAAGATTTCCTTCAATTGCGTGATGACATTGCCACCGCCAGAAATGGTGATTTCACCAATTTTATCCGCGATTTTTTCGACATATTCCATCTCTTTCAATTTCCAAAGCATTTCGTTTTCTTCCATCAATTTGGCGGTATTTAACAAACTTCTTGTCGAAGCTGTTTCCTCACGCCTCATAATGCTGTTGGCTTGCGCTTTTTTCTCGGCAACCAAAACCTGGTTCATAATTTCCTTCATATCGCCTGGCAAAATGATATCTCTTATTCCCGCATCTGAAACGGCCAAACCTAAATCAGCGATTTTAGCTTCCACATTTTCCAAGATTTCTTTGGCGATCGAATCTTTTTTAGTCAACAATTCATCCAAAGTCAAACCTCCGATAAATGCTCTCAAAGCCAATTGCATCAAAACGTACAATTGTTTTTCAAAATCTTTATTATCAACCAAAGCTTTAAAAATATCGGTTACTTGATATCTCACGAAGAAATTGATTCTCAAGCCGGCTTTGTCTTTTGTCAGTAATTCTTGACCTGAAATTTCCAACTGTTGTTGTCTGACATCCACGGATTTTACCTCAACAGAAATTGAATTGTGCCAAAAGTAGTACGTTCCCGCAGTCAATTCTTTTACAAATGAACCATTCATAAATAATAAGGCTGTCTCAAAATTCATCACTTGGAATTTTCTAACGTAAGGTCTGATTTTCACGTTGTCAAGTAAAGCTGTTGCGATATTCTCTGTAATTTCAACTTTAGACAAATCGATTTTGACGAATTCATAATTGAAGTAGCCTTTCCAGAAAGCGTATCTTCCGGTCACTAAAACGTCTTTAAAAATTCCGTTGACGATGTACAACGCAATTTCATTATCGGCAACCTCAACGACTTCTAATAACGAAGCCAACTCTTGGTTTTGCAATAAAATATTCAATTCGATTGGCGCCACGAACGATTGGTTTTTTTCGTAGATTTTCACTTCTTTGTTGCCAAAAATCCAGAAATTACCTTCTTCTAAAACCCTAACTAATTTTCTGTTTTCAAATACCAAACCAACTTGGTAGGCATTAATTTTTACATTTTTAATCATCTTTATTTTGTTTTTATTTGTTGTTTTAAATAATAAGAAAATGAATTTTCGAAATCCTCTTTCAAAAACGGGAGCTTAAATTTATTCCAGCAAGCAGTAATTATTTTGCGACTATTTTCAACGTAATTTTTAGAAAAATCTAAAATTATTTTGTCAAATCGAAAAGAAAAACTGATGGCTTAAAACAGGTTTTAAACACGCAGGTTTTGTCACGAGCATAAAATCTTTTTCAAGAATTTATTGATTAAGACAAATCCATTTTCTTTTTTGAGCGCCATTTTAAAGAGTAGCGCGACTCTTCCAAGGCAGATTTTTGATCTGCGAAAACTACATCCAAAGTGTAGCCCTATTGTTCAAACCTGACTGATCCGTAAAAGACGGAGTGGGATTCGAACCCACGCAAAATAGAGTGTGAAAGTTTTTTGGAAAACTAACTAAAACCTCCAAATCAAGTTGCATAGAAAAACATAATGCGTTTCGGCAAAGTTTTCCACAATGGTGCCATTCAGAAACACGCAACAGGACTTGTTTGATATTTTTATTTCAATGAACTTTTATTTCTTGAACAAAGATTTCAAAACCACTGCGCAATTATTCTGCGCAGTGAATTAAAATTTAAAAAAGCCCCATCTTTTTTTGATGCTCTCGATCTCTGATGTCAATCGCACCAAACGGACTTCCTTTAAAATAGCCGATGTTTTCAAAGCCATTTTCTTCGGTGATCAGGGATTCTTTCTTAGTTACGGCGCCGGTATATTTGGAACCATAATTTCCCGTAAGCTTCTTGGTTACCGGATCGACATCGCCCCATTCGGGCGTTTTTCCGTTGTAAATTGGTTCCACGAAATAGGTAATTCCGGTGAGCCTTGACTTCATTAAAAATCTTCCTGTTTCGTCTGTATTGGTTAAAAACCTTTTTAAAATGTCTGGTCTCATAATTTTCACTTTTTAAATTAAACTTCATTTTCATCAGCGGAATAGATTCGAGTTGAACGAATACCTTCAGTGCTTCAAACTAACGTGCATACCACATACACCACTATTCCATTTTGGCTCATTGGAAATTTTCGAGAGACAGTCGAAAAAGTCGCCGTCGCAATGAGCCTGTGTTCTAGAGAACATTTTCTTGACTTCAAGGCACAAAAAAAGCACCTCGTTAAAGGTGCTTCATAACATTTGGAAAATATAATTATCCCATATGCTTTGGTTGATGCACCTGCATTTCTGTAAACCCGCTATCAAGTCTCGGATTTGTTAATTGTGTTTTATTTGATGTATTATGTAAAGCCATTGCCTTTTATTTTTATAGGTTGAAACAATTTGTTGTAATTAGTAATTATCAATTCGTAATACTAAATTTTCCTCTGCAAAGATAATGTCAAAAAAAAGTAACATCCAAATCTTTTTAAAAATTAATTTATTGATAATCAAATACTTAATAGTAATTTTATAGCAATAAAATCCCTGTCCACTTTTTCAGTAGAGGCCTAAATCGAATCAAATGACTGTCTCTCATCAGATTACTTTTCAAGATTGTATTGCTGTATTTTGGTTAGTCATTAAACATTTTTACTTTTTATTTTTTAAATTATTTTTGTTTTTTCATCCATTGGAACCACTTCAAACAAAAAAAGCGCCCCGGTTAAGGACGCTTTCTTGTATTTATTTTGATTGGATAGCTTATTAGTTAGGCCAAAAATCGTTAGAATACACCACGCGTCCGTTACATTTTACAGGAGATTTTCCCGCAAAACGATCTAAAACTGGTCTCAAAGACAGACTTTTATGTGTGCAACTATTTTTCATATCGTGGCAAATGTACTATTTTTTTTATAAGAGCAACATATTTTTTGAGGCAATAGTTCCAAAAACGGAACCACAATTTAACATTTGGGTTTTATTTAAGAGGAATTAGACGTAAATTTAGATGCTGTAAACACCTCTTTTTTACAACACAAAATCAATGAATATGAGCATTTCAAACAAATTCTTCGCGTTTCTCTTCGGACTATTTTTATGTTCCACAACTTTAAATGCGCAATTGTTGCCAGGCACTTCTGAAGTAAAAGAAGAAGTCAAGATTCCCGATGATTCTTTAGGCAGGAGAAATCCGCGTGGAACGGTAAACGGTTTTTTAAAAGCAGTTTCTGAGCAAAATTACTTTCGCGCAAGCCAATATTTATACTTAAAAAGATCTTTTAGAAAAGCGAAAGAACGAGAACGAATTGTCAAATTGATGCAGAATCTTCTGGATCAAAGCGGAAACATCATCCCAACTTCATTGATTAACAATAAAAATACAGGAACTCTCGATGACGATTTAGAACCCGAATTAGAGCTTGTTGGAACCTTAAAAATAAACGAGAAAGACGTAAATCTATACGTTGAAAATAACGAAAAAGCAGATGCACCGCCAGTTTGGCTTTTCTCGGAAGAAACCGTCAGCGCGATTGCTTCGGTAAAATTGGAAGACAATCTTTTGGTTAATAAAATTTTACCAGAATCATTAAAAGAGAGACTGCTGGCCGGTGTCCCGATTGGGCAATGGTTAATTATCATTGTTTTAATTGCGGGTGCTTATTTTCTGTCTTGGGGAATCATTTCGCTCATCACTTTTTTGATCACAAAACTTTGGAAAAAAGCCAGAACCGAACCCACACACGGAATTATTGAAGCCCTTTCCTTACCGATTCAACTTTATATTGCGCTTTGGGTTTTCATCGATTTCTCGCAACGCGTCGGCATTTCAATTATAATCCGCCAACGTTTCAGCTATCTGACAGTAACTGTTGGGATTGTCGCGTTCTTGATGTTGCTGTGGAGAATCACCGATTTTGTGAGTGAATTGAGCAAAAACCGAATGACGGTTCGTGGCCGTGTTTCCACGATTTCTGTGATATTATTCTTGAGACGAACATTTAAAGTCGCCATTTTTGTTTTTGGAGGAATTGCCATTTTAGGCGCCATCGGAATTGACGTGACTACCGGGCTCGCCGCACTGGGAATTGGAGGTATCGCTTTGGCTTTGGGAGCGCAAAAAACCGTAGAAAACTTTGTGGGAAGCGTTACCTTGGTTATTGACCAGCCGATTCGGGTGGGCGATTTTTGCAAGATAAATGATATCAAAGGAAATGTGGAGCAAATTGGAATGCGTTCGACCAAAATAAGAACCGGCGAAAGAACCGTGGTTACGATCCCGAATGGTTTGCTTTCGGCGAATAATATTGAAAATTATGCGTTCCGCGATCGTTTTCTTTTTAATCCTATATTGGATTTGAGATGCGAAACCACGCCAGACCAGATTCGGTTTTTATTGGTGGAAATCAAGTCGATTTTAATTTCCCACCCGATGGTCAATTCCGAAGATGCACGCGTGCGATTTATCGGTTTTGGCGCTTCTTCGTTGCGAATGGAAATCAACTGTTATGTAATGGTGAGCACGCTCGACACGTCATTGGAAGTAAAAGAAGATTTGCTGTTGCGCATTATGGATATTGTGGCAGAAAGCGGTTCTGGATTTGCATTTCCATCGCAAACGGTTTATTTTGCCCAAGACGAAGGTGTTTCTGAAGAAAAAAGTAAAATATCTTCTGAAAAAGTGAAAACTTGGAAAGAAAATCAAGAGCTTCAAGTGCCTCGTTTTCATCAGGATAAAATTGATGAAATTGAAGATTCAATTGTTTATCCTCCAGACGGCTCGGCAATTAATAAGAAGAAAGAATAAGATCAACAAAAAAAACCTCAGCTGTTTTCAACTGAGGTTTTTTATTTTTATTTTTGAAATAGGCTTTAAAGCGACTTTTCTAAAACCGTTATACTTCCAGATTCATCTTTCATAATATTATATTGAATCCAAATTTGCTTGTCTTTTGTTTTAATAATGTAGGTTTTAATATCGTCTAGCATATTGTAATCTATAGAAAAACCATATTTATTATCGATTAATTCTTTATCACCTACTCTTTTAATTTCTGAATTGGGTATGCTGACATTGTTAACGTTGACGCCACCTAAAGCCAAAATAGATGCTTCATAACTTTTTTCAACAACCAGTTTATTAAATCTCTTTCCGTCGCTTCTGTCTTTTTCGATTCGCGCCTTAAAACTCTTTCCTTCCACGGGAAGTAATTTTCCGTTCACGGCAAAATATTCTTTGTCAACATCCTTTATACTCGCCGGATTGATCTTTTTTTCATAATCATAAGTGTACATCTCTGGCGGACTCACATACGGAAACTCGCCTAATTTCGCAGTAGATTCTTTTATTTTGCTAATATCAAAACTCGCTGTGTCTACTTTGATTTCCGTCGTTTCTATATTTTCTGACGGTGTTTGCGTTGCTGTTTTTTCAGGTGCTGTTTCTCCGTTTTCCGAAGCTTTTTTACAAGAGAATGTGCTCAAGGCGATGGCAATAACTAAAATGCTTTTTTTCATATATCTATTCTTAATTAATGCAACTTAATACTGTTTGATTGTAAGTTTTTGCGTTGGAATTTTGAAATATTGGATCATTCTCAATAAAATTATTCCCATTTCAACAACCAAATTTAAGCCACTGGATCTCTATCTAAATCACTGTATGGATAAAACCCTTTTTCTTTCAAAAGCTCAATTAATTTAACACTTCCGTTCTTTCTGGCAAATTCCATTTCGCTTCTAAAAACTTCCAAACAAAGCAATAAATGGTGTGTTCTGTCGCCAATTACAAACTCCTTGCCTTCTGGCGCATAATTATCTAAAATCAAGCAGTTGTTTTCATCCGTTCCGTTTGGAACTTCAATCGTTTCGAAAGGATTTAAAACTGCTTGTGAAGAATAATTTCCGATGGTTGTGAAAATGCCACAAAATCTTCTTTCGATCGTGTTGAACTCCGTTGGATTTTCTTCGTTATCATTGTAATCTAATTTTGTAAAGGCAACAAGTTCATAGGTTCCAATGCGATTTGGTTTTGGTCCGTTTCCATCAGGATCAAGTAATTCCATTGTTGCAAATCCAGTTCCTTTTATACCATTGGTAAAATAATACATATCCACAGCGCCACCAATAGAAAACGGAATGATAGCATGGCCAACGATTCCGTGCATTGCTCCAAGCACATTTTCTAAACCTTGCTCTTTTAATTTATAATCTCTTTCAAATTCTTCATCCGTAAATTCTCTTGCTGGAACTTCGATTTCTTTACTTTTTCCTCCAAATAATTTCTTTAAAAAACTCATAATCTTATGTTTAAATATTTTTGGTTTTGACAATAGACGCTATATTTTCACAAATAAAGATACTAAAATAGTAAATATTTTATTACAAAAACAAGATTTTATTTTGTTCCGCATAAAATTGGTTGCGAATAATTGCAGAGAGGTTTATTAAAACGTTTTTGCCAATGGTTTTGTTTTACATTGGGAGATAAAAATTAAATTTGTCTGTCTTGGCTAAAATAAATCCCTAAACTCAGACCAAAAAGCTACATTCCTGGCCAATACAAAACATTAAATTTGTGCCCGTCAGGGTCAGCGAAACAAAAAGTATATCCTTCTTCATAATTTTGTGGTCCTGAAATAATGATGCCTCCAGCCAGTTTTACTTTTTCTGCCCAACTCTCAACCTCTTCCCTATCGGTTGCAGAAAGCGAAAAGATGATTTCATTGGTGCTTATTGGGAGTTTGACATTTCCGTTGACATCTTTTTTCAGTCGTTCTTCGGTAAAAAAGTTGATGATAAAATTATTTTGTCCAAACATAAAGCTGGCTCCATCAGTGTCTGTGTATTTTCCGTTTGTTTTGAAGCCTAAAGCTGTGTAAAATGTATGCGTTCGGTTCAAATCACTTGAGGCAAAGTTTGCCCATATTAACTTTGGTTCCATAATTTTAAAGTTTAGATTAAAGTTATGAAAATCAATTGAATGTATTGTCAATCAATTGATTTTAATCATTCATACCATCGTAATAGACATCTATTTTACTTAGAATTTTCTGTATTTCTTCGTATTGTTTTTTTGAAAATCCTGTTTCATTTAGGAAGAACAAACCGCTCCATTTTATCTTTTTAATGGAAGCAAAAAATTTACCCCAGTTTAAAGGATTGTTCGCAAAAGGAACATATTGAACATCTGAGCTTAAGGCTAAAACTTCCGGAAAATCAGCGAATTGATTGTATGAAAAGTCAACTTTTTCAATTTTTTTCAGCGTAGAAAATGATTTTGGAACTGAAGAAAGTGAAGCGTTTGTAACTCCAAACTCTGTAAGATTGGGCAATTGGTCTAACAAATCTGGAATTTCCTTTATTTTATTGGATGAACCATAATTTCCTGAAACGTATAAAACTGTCAATTTATTTAGGCCAAAAATGCTTTTAGGAAATTCAGAAAATTCAGTGTAATGCAAGCCTAATTCTTTCAAATTTTTCAATTGCGAGAAATTTTCAGGAAGATTTTCTAACGGATTTCCAGAACTGAAATTTTCCAAAGCAACCAAATTTGATAAGCTCGAAGGCAATACTTTTAGGTTATTTTTCTCAAGCATCAGTTTTTTAAGAATACGATTGGGAATTTTTATTTCAGGAAAACTTTCTATTGCAAAATTGTCAATTTCTAAAACCTCTAATTGAGTACCCTCATTAAAAATTTTATCTAAAATAGTATTATCCAAATACTTACCAGAAACCATTGTACTAAAACGAAGCTCTTTCAGTTCAGAAAAATGGATATTTTCAAATTCTTTTAAGCTCTTGATTTGAATATCTTTACCATTTATTTTCTTTGCCGTTATTTGAGTTGCAGCATTTTCAGGCATTACAATGTTGTATTCAAGTTCATTTTGTGTTTTTGGTTCTTGAATTTCAGTAGAAATAATAATCTCTTTTTTAATCGGCGGAGGTATTTGCTTCGTCTTTTTCTTTTGAGCAAACACTGAAAATGTGACGACTGAAAATGCAAAAACTAAAAAATATTTGTTCATAGTATCTGTGTTTAAATTTTTGTAAAGTTGATGCAATTATCTTTTTAGCAAGGCATAATTATTTTTTCAGATGTATATTTTCAGACATTAAATAATTGAAATTAAGAATTTTATTCATTTCTTCATTATCTGGATAATTTTTTATTTGAGACCGATAAACATCAGAATGGATGAAAATATGAGATTTACGCAACTTAAAATATTTTAGCGTAAAAAACGATCCCACTACAGCCTTATCATTTTCGAAATCATAAGTAATCGTGTATCCAACAATATTGTCTTTTTCTTTCTTTACAAGCACGATATTTGGGTTCTCAGAAACATATTTTTCTAGGTTAAAAGTCGAAGGATCGCTGGAAACATAAACCGTAAGCTGTTTGAGTCCATAGTTATTTTCAGGATGTCTGACATCATAGATTTTAGAATTGTCTTTGAGCGTCCCAACTTTTATAGACCCAAATTTTTCGTTTTTAATAGATCCTGTTTCCCATAATTCAATTTCATCCGGAACAACCAACTTTAAATCATCGTCGTATTTATCATCATATATTTCGACCTCTTTCGACGGTAATTTTTTGACCGCATTCAAAACGATTGGCGATTTTTTTTGTAGTTCGCTTTTTAAATCGCTTATCTTTTTTGCTATCTCTTTTTGATCGGCAATGGCTTCAGCGATGTTTTTTTCGAATTGCTCTTTCGATATTTTTTTAAACTCGATTACAGTATTTTTTGATTCAGAAGTAGTCGCATTGTCCTTAAACTTGATTAAAAAGCGATCGCCATCGAATTTATAATCATACATTTCATAATAATCTTTATCAGTAATCTGAAGCTGACGAAGGCTTTTAAAATTTTTCAGATCCACTTGAAATTTCTCAGGAAGCTCAAAATACAGCATTTCATTCCTTTTCACAAAATGAAAATTATAGTCAAACATTTGTTGCATGTAAGCGCTTGTCAGTCCGATGAAAGGCTTGTTATCTTCCCTGCGTATGTTTTCAATTTCCCAAAAAGTTTCTTTTTCTTGCCCGCAAGATTGTATCGAAAAAGCTAGAATTAAAATTAGGGTGATGTTTTTCATTTATTATTTTGTCAGTTATAATTTTTAGATAAAATCCTTCTATCCCAAAGTTTTTCGGACATAGCCTTCCTTTTTGTCCATTTAAAATTTATCCTTTCAAAAACCGTTATTTTTTTTCCAATCGTTTATTTCTTTTGGATGTTCATTGTCGTTGGGATAATTTGCTTTTACAAATTCAAATTGTTCTGGCGTGAGTAACACCATTCGTCCGTCGTTTCCAGAACTTATCGGATAAAATTGTTCATTGCTTTTTTGCAATCTGAGCTGGTCGTTCAGCATTTCAATGAAATTTACAAATGAAATATTCCAGTCGTTTGCTCCAAAAACCGCATCAAACGCAGTGTATTCTTTTCCGTTCAGCTTTATTTTATGCGTCCAATGTTTTTCTGATTGGTTATTGAATTCACCTGAAAAATCAAGTTTTAAGTTCAGTTTGTCAAATGTCTTTTTTACCGTTTTCAAATAGGGAATCAAGCCACCGCCTTCAAATAAGGCTTCACTGTCGATTGCATAAAATCTGTTGTCAGTGAAAAGTATGCTTTCTCCGGCCATAGTGCCTTCAAAGAAATCTAGTTTGGTATAAGCGTTTTCAAATTGCGCTTTGGTTTCGACCAGATCTTTTTCTTCCGTTAGATTAAAAAACTGAAGTTTTTCTAACGATGTTATAATTTGACTTCCTGTCAATTTAACTTTAGCAACTTCTTGCGGTTTTTGGGAAATACTTTCAGCAGCTTTATTTTGAGACTTTGAAGTACAGCTCAAACATAAAAAGCCAGCCAGTAAGAGTAGTGTTTTATTCATCTGATTTTTTTTAGTTTTAAATAACTCCTTTAAATCTTGTAAACTCAATTTCTATTTCATCTAGTTTTTTTTCAAAATTCCCGCTGTGCCGTTATCTATCCTGTCTGCCTATTTAAAATAATCCACCAGCTCATAATTGCCATCATAATACTTCTCCAATAATTCTTTGATGTAGTATTTGTGCTGAACGCCCGTTAAAATTACGATTGTTTTTCCTTTGTGCACATTGGCGGTTTTGACGATATTTAAAGCCATCGTGTTGTTTCGCATGTCCCAAAAGTTGCACCACAGTTGGTAGCCCAAACGATAGGAAATTTTCTCTCCGTTTGGTTTGACGACAAATCGTTTTGCAAAAAGTTCTTCCGAATTAGTGATTTTAGGCAGTTCATGGTGCTGGATGTTCTGGCGGTATCGGTTCAATGTTTCAAATTCAATGGAATTTAAGCTTTTGAAATCTCTTTTCATGAAACCCAATAGCGCTTGGTTGGCATCAAGATATTTTTCATAAATAGCAATATTATTACGATCCAGCGCCTTTTTTTGATAGAGGCTATCCAATAACTTAACAGTCAGATTGTCTGTCGGGGTCATGCCGTTTTCTTTTCTATAGCCATTTCTTCCCTCAAATTCAAAGGGCAAATTCAATGTCTTCGGATATTTTTTTAGATAGAGTAATGACGCGCCCTGTTCATTCGAATTAGGACGAATCTCTTTGAAGTAATTGGCAATCTGTTCGGTATCGTTCTCTTGCAACAATATATCTGGCTTGATGACATCCAATATATCAAAAAGCATCTTCGGATTTAAAATTTCAGAAGATTCGTGAACCGTTCCGATAATATACAATTTTGTTTTTTCGACCTTCTGAGAAAAACCAGCCTTAAAAACCAAAAGCAGGAATATGGTAAATGTGTATTTCATTTTTTGTTTGGTAGCGCTATAATTCGATTTCCATGGCAAAAATGACCGCAACAAATCAAGATAAATTCTTGTGAAAATACAAAGCGTTATTTTTTACTAAAGTAACAAATTATTTCCTGCAAATATTTTTTTTCTTACAAATCGAGGCAGACGCAATTAAAGAAAGTGCTTGTTGAACATAAAAAAACGCCCTCTTCAGGGCGTTGTAATAAGCTTTTGATTTTCTCCAAACTAACTCCATTATCAGCAGATCAGCAACAGCCGGCAGTGTCCATTTTCTGCGGGAGCTCTGTGAATGCAAGGCAAAACCTGCTGCTCTGGATGGTCGATTGCAATTTTCCATAAGTGACCAATTCCGAGGTTTATCGGCTTTGCATTTGGCAAAGGCGCATAATGCAGGTCAAAATAATATTCCTTTAAAAAATCGTCAAATTCATCATCAGGTCCGTCGTGCAACTCTTTAAGCTTTTCCCGAATTTCAGGAACTAAAATCTTTTGTATCGCTTCGTCATTGGGCAATATGTCGCTCGCCGGGCCATAATAGGTGCTTAAAAAAGTATCGGTTCCAATATCTGAACGATCGACGTGATACGAATAAACGTCGGTTGAAAAGAAATCTAGCTCTTCATCGCGCTCATAATTTTTCAATAAATTGAGCGACGGCGAAGCGCCGATATCAGTCAATAATTTCAAGTCATTTAAGATAATTTCCCTTGCCAAATTACCATGTTCGGACAGTTGCAGTGACCTAAGTTCAGCAACCGACACTTCCGTAATATTTTCCCTTAAGGTAAGTTTAGCGACAAGTTCCTGAAAATCGCCCTCGAGTTTTCGGTTCCAACAGATCGCATTGGTAGTACCGCTAAAAACAGTAGTGACAAGGTCATCAAAAGTACCAACCGATGTAATCTGGCGGTGTCGAAAAAAAGTGGCTTCCATAGTAAGATAAATGATTAGCAAAAATAAGAAAAGGTCAATTGAGAAGATATGATTTACTTACGAAATAGTTCGCTTTAACATATTTAAACAGCGTAAGTCGCCGTAGGAATTCGAAGTCATTTCTACTGCCAGCTTATCGGATATTCCATATAATCGATAAAACCGTTGGTCTCAAAAATAATATCATAGCCTTGGTCGGTTAAAAAATAATAGCAGACTTTCACCTCATTGTTTCTTTTTGGAAACGTCAGCACGGCCGGGCACAGTTTGGCTTTGTCAACTGGCTCCGCATACACTTCATAATCGTCATCAATCTTTTTTTTGCTGTACAGCCCCAGGCTTCGGTCGTTGATAAAGCGTGCAATTTTAAGATCTTTTAAAGCATATTTGATGATCTCATAGTTGATTCCCTCGAACTTTGCCGTGTTTTCGTTCATCGTTGACGTGTAGGCTTCCAGCTTTTGCTTGGATCGATGGTTTTGCCTTTTTTCCTGACGATCAAAACATTGCCTTTTTCATACTTTCAGTCGAAATACTTGCCATAATTTTCCATATAATCCACGCTGTCCTGAACCGTTTTAAATTGTCCGTAAGACAGACTGGTGACTAAAACCAAAAGCAGTGCTATAGTATGTTTCATGGTTCCTTTATTTTTGAAAAAATGGGTATTGGTGCTTTTATTTTTTTTTCAACGGAACCTTTTTAAAAACAGAATTTTTGTCAGAAACAAATATAAAATCCCCAACCAATATTGTTTTTTCAAGTTCTTTTTCTTGATCAGTTTTTCCCCACGCTAATGTATCGCCTGATTTAAGATACACCTCACTTGTTCCTTTAATTAATTTGGCTTTTAAGATTTCCAATGTTGCTTCTTCTGAAAGTTGCAGTTCAGAATCGATCGGAATTTTTGGCAATGCCCCATTTTTAGATGCAATAACAAGGGAAATATAAGAAGCGTCTGTATCTATTTCAAATTTTCCTGTTTCACTTTCGCCGACCAACACTTCAGAATTATTTGAAAATCCATAGTCATTTTTCACCTGCAAGACCACCGCCTGATTTTTTGAATTGCAAGCGGTCAAAACCAGGAAGACAGTAGAAAGTAAAAGGTAAAATCGCATGCTGTTTTTTATTGTTATCTGTTAAGATAAACTGCTAATTTTTCAAAAATTCAACAGTCGTATACACCCAATAAATAACCATCACTGCTGTAATGACAAATCCGACAATTTTCAATGTCTGATTTTTTATTGCTAACGGGATGAGCATAAAACTTAAATTTTGAATAAGCCACAAAAAGCCCTGAATATATTTAGTCGAACCTTCATACCAGTTGCCGACCAGCATTCGTATCGCAAATTGAGAGATAGCAGCAAAAAAAGCGATGCTGATAAAAATAATCAGATACTTGTCTGAAGCCTTATTTTCTGTTAAACGAGTATAAGCCAAATCCATGCCGCAACTTTTACAGAATTCGGTGTTCGCTTCGTTTGGTGTATTACAGCGTGGACAAATCATATTTTTATTTATTAAAAGTTTCTATTGTAAATTACCTTGGTTGTTTAGGTACTCAAATCGGTAGCGTCCCAGTCAGTCTCTTTAGACAACGTCCAAGTCAAGGAATGTCGGCGCCTTGGATGACCCCACCGTTTCCCACAGGGTGAAAATCCTTTGGAATCTTGTCATGCCCAAGTTGCGCGCTTTCACCGCATGGTAAAGGCAGTAAGTCTTCTTTTCTACTTACTGTGATTCATTTTCTTTCTGCCCAAATATCTTTTTGAAAAAACTCATGTCACTTGGTTTTAATATTAAATTCTACAAAAATTAACTGCTACCAAAGTACTAATTTATCGCCAGAAAAAAATATTTTTTCTTACAAACCACTGGATAGCGGCAACGTTCTCCAGTTACAAGCAGTTTGGGGTTAAATAAGCGTTATCTTTCGGATTAGCCAAATCATCCCAAATACAAACCAATTTTAAATTAAGCCTAATACTAAAATTGCGTGTATCGGTTGTTGGCAGTAGTATTTTCATTTGATTCTACCCAATTCTATTTTTCCGTAAATTGCTTGGACTGCTTCAAAAACTTCATTTTGATTTTCAACCGCTGTCCAGCCCTTATTGTTAAGTTCTATTCTAACTTCTTTTTCAGATTTTCCTTTGATCAAATGGTAATATGAAAAATCTAAAACTTCTGTTGGAATTCTTTCCAATTGGTAAGAAGTTATAGTTGACACTAATCTCAGATAGGCAATAGCATATGTTAAACCTAATTGTAGAAGCCAACTTATCACTAATCCGATCCAACCTGTATTCAATGTTTTGATTGTTAATCCTTCCGAAAATCTAATTTTCATAAATTCAAAAAAACCAATTCTATCATAATTGTTTTGATTCAGAATAATTTCATATTGAAAATATTGATTTGATAAATATGTAACAATTATCATTGCAATTAACAAAGAATGTAATTTTTTAAAGTCTGTGAAATTTGATGATTTTATTAAAATTTTCAAAGCAAAAGCAATTGCTAATCCAACTAGAAACTCAAACAAACCAATAAAGTATATTCCGTGAATTGAAACTTCTGCTATTACAAAGCCAAAAATTAGAGAACTAATTATTCCTCCAACGATTGGAATTAATAAACTTGGTTTTTTAGATTCTTTCGGTTTAGGTAAAGTTTCTGGAATTACATAATCATCCCAATTATTTTTCTTTTCGGTTTCCTGTTCAAGTTCATTTAAAGCATTTCTGTCATGCTCGTTTTCGGTTTCTTTTAAAGCGTGAATAAATAGTTTAACTCTTTTAGAGTTTCTGCCATTGTCCCACATTTCGTTACCCAAAGATTCACTTTTCACCTCTAAATTGCCGAAATTATAAGTTGCAGTAATTATTTCAGTCCATTTTTCAATTCCTAATGCTTTTTCTCTTCGTTTGGCCTCGATTTTATTTTCATCTTTAAAAACAATATCCCAACCTAATTTCTGAAATGTCTTTTCTGCAATTGGAATAAAAACAGTTTTGCTTAGAGAAGTTCTAACTTCTTCTTTATAATTGGGTGTCCAATTAAAACTATGTTTCTTTTTAATCGTCTTTTCGTAAATTTTTAATTTTTCCTCCATTTATTTTTTTGCTATTTTTTGGTAATATTACTGCTAACGTTCCGGTACTACAGCGGGTTTGGCACTAAATTAAGCCCTGTTTTCGGGTTAGCCAAATCATCCCAAATGCAAAACCAACTTCCATTAAGCCAATTGCCCAAATCCGTTGTAGTGGCTGTTACTGGCAGTGCTAATTATATCTAATCTTCTAAAATAGCCGATTGATATTGAGACCAAATATCATTAGCATCACTTTGGAATATTATATCATAACACCATAAACATGGAAAAATTAATTCCTTTTTTCTGTAGTAGGGGAAATCGTCAGGTCCATGATTATTATATCTTTTTTTTAAATACCCTTTTTGGTGGTTTCTCTCAAACACTTCAATTATGTATAAACCATAAACAAGCGCAAATCCAGACAAATCATTTTTATCTTCAAAAACGGTCTTTATTCTATTCAATATTTTGTCAACAGTTTTAATAGATCCTTCTGAATAATCTAGCTTATAATTTAAATCTTTTCCTATTTCAATTGCCTTACTTGCTCCATCTTCTAATATTTTTAAAACTTCCTCATCCGTTTGCTCAAACTCATTTGACTGAAAAAACGAATATATATATTTAAGTATTTTCATTTTTTTGTTTTTAAAATTTGTGTTAAATTCTGAAGTTTGCGTGGGCATTACCGCTAACGTTCCGGCGCTTGGCGAGGTTGCAAAGTTCGGAACTGATTATTTTCTGTTAAAGATAAAATTTCTTGCGAAACGTGAACGTGAATTTACCACAAAATTCGCAATTGCGAGAAACGGCTGTTGGCAGATCGCCCTTTTTTTTCGTTTGTTTTTCCCGTACATTTTTTCATTTCCGCATTATTCTAATATTCAACAATTTGGTTTAATTAGCATAGGAAATATAGAAAACTGCTAATAAAACTAAAAAAGTCAAAATAAATATTTTTAATAATGGAATTAAGTTTTGATAAAAACCCAATTCGATTTGAGGTCCAAAATTTATTAGGTGACTAACAATTTTGTTATAATTTTTGTACACTCGACCTTGTATCATAAATATTTTGTTATCCGACATTTTGAGATTAAATGTGTAATATTGGCCAAACTTGTCTGATGTTATTAATTCATTCCAACCTTCAATTTCTTTAAGTTTATATTCAAAGGTTTTTCGTTGTAGTATAAAGTTAAAATAGATTTTATCTTCCGTTATTGTAATTTCTTTTAATTCTATGAGCATAAAAACAAATACTGAGATTAAAAGTGAAATCAATGTTATAAAAAAGAGCATTCCTCCAATTGGTAATTTTTCACTTTTTGATAAATTTATTTCGAATAGCCAAAAGAAAAATAATAAACCGAATATTATAAAAATAGGTGCTATAATTACTAGAAAACCATATTTCGATTTTAATTGCATTTTGTCAAAGTGTTTTTTTTTACGTATTTGGTTTCTGTCGCTCGAGGGTGTCTGCCAACGTTCCGACGCTTGGCGAGGTTGCAAACTTCGGAACTGATTATTTTCTGTTAAAGATAAATTTCTTGCGAAATGTAAACGTGAATTTACTACAAAATTCGCAATCTTTCCAAACGCCTGTTAGCAGTAGCCTTTATTTCTCGTAGTCCAAATTTAAAAAATTCGGTATTTTTTCATCATTTTTATTTTCCCAACTTTTGAATGTGAAATTTTCAATTCTTTCCATTGCATCATTATCTAATTTCAAATTTGTTTGTTCACAAAATGCTAAAATTGTAGCAAAACCTACAATTGTTGCATTTGTATCTGTGGCAATTCTACCTTCCATTTTTTTTATTTTGACTTTCCATTTTTCGGTACTTTTTGAAAAGGCAAATTCTAAACCATTTTTCACAGCTTTTTTCCAATCTTCATAACCTTTCATCGGAACACTTTCGATAACACTTTGTCTTAACCAACCTTCACCGCAATATTCTTCAATGATTTCATTTTCAAAATCACTTTTATAAACTTCAAGATTTATTATTGCAAAGAATGGTTTTCCATTCTTAACTTTTAATAATTTAAAATCTTGCTTATCGTCATTCATTTCTGGGGTTTTTCTAAAGGGTTACTGCCAACGTTTCGGGGCTTTGCGATGGTGGGGCAATCGAAGCACAAATCTTCAATTTTGCACAAAAGTTGAACCGAAGAACTGCCGTTGAACTTTGCAGTTTCGCCCCACTATTGCAAAACCCTTGTTAGCGGTAGTTTTTTATTTCAAGTTCGGTAATTTTCTCATTCTAAAGTTTATAAATTGGAACGTCATAATTGTCAAATAAGGAATTGTTATTACAAACAAAGTCCAAAAATTTTTATCAAAACCCTTAAAAGTCAAAAGTACTATCAACAGTCCCGAAAGAAATGGAATTAGCAAAAATGTGAGCATCGAAAAAAATGAATATTCTCTTATTTTGTGTTTATCGTTTAAAAAAATTGAAGTTGAAAAAATTAGCATTAACAAGTTATACAATACACCAATTCCATATATCATTCCGGTTGCATTGAAATGTAAACTTGCATCGTCATTTGGTTGAAACATCAACAAAACTGTCAAGCCAAACAAAGTAGTCAATAAGCTCGATGCAAATGTTTTTAGTATAATTTTTAGTAGTGCTTTTTTCATTATTGCTTCTAGTCAATAAACTTTTGTATTGTAACTTTTATGAATGTATCGTCAATTTTTGAAACAATTGTGTCATTGCTTATATAGTCTATGTTAAATTTTTCTTCGTCTAATTGCAAACCATCGCTTTTTTGTTTACGATAAAGCTTTTTGTATCGGTCTCGACTTCCTCCATAAAAAGTTGTACTATCAGTAAGATTGAAAATTGCAAAACCTGATGATGTTGGTGATTTATATTCAATTAACCCATCATTTTTGTATTTGTAATAATCGGTTATCAAATAATTGTTTCCGTTCCATTTTAAATAACAACCTGTAAAATGGTTGTCGTTTATACGTCTATGATGATAGTGTAATAATTAGTTTTAGCATTTTTTACTATCAAAACTACAACAACCGTTAGAAGCAACATTGCTAAAAGAATAATTCCGTTATACTTACTTTTAATTTTCATTTACAAAATCAATCTGTTTTTAAGGGGTCGGTCGTAAAATTACCACTAACGTTTCGGGGCTTTGCGATGGTGGGGCAATCGAAGCACAAATCTTCAATTTTGCACAAAAGTTCAATCGAAGAAATACCGTTGAACTTTGCAGTTTCGCCCCACTATTGCAAAACCCTTGTTATGCACAGTGCTTCTGTCATTATAAAGTTTCCCAATCTTTATATTCAAACCACTGCTCTTTGTTTTTCTTTACTTTTTTTATTATTCGTTTAGGTGGATTGCTCCATCGTCTCGTTTTTGGGTCATAAATTCTGTGTCCGTCATTGTCAAAATAAATAATTCCTTTTTTGTCGCAGGTTTCGATAATTTTCACTTTAACTAAAAAATCTTTCTCATTACGTGCGATTATAATTCCTTTGGCAATGCAAATGTCATCATCATCTTTATCTTCTTGTTCTTTACTTACATAACCCTTGTTGTAATTGAATTCAAGTGTATCTCCGATATTATATTCTGAAAATTCTTCTTGTTTTCTTTTCAGTTCTGCTTTTTTAGAGTTTTCCCAATAATCTTGATAGTATTTAATTTGTTCTTCAAGTTTAATTTCTTTATTATTCAAATGTCTGTGATAACTGTCTAAAATAATTCCTGACATATCATCTGGATGATGAATTCCTAAATCGTTGAAATACTTTGAAAGTCGAGAACCTCCCCAAAGTCGCCAATTATTCCTCATCCACATTCCGAAACCTAAATGTACTTTACCTGCAAATTCGTTCTCTTCCCAATTTTTTACTTGAATTTTTGTACTATCATTCCAAAATGAGTTTATTTGAACAAAGCAATCTTCTAAATCTTTAGGAATATAAATGCCATTAATAGTGTCTGTTATAAATTTTATTTTGTCTTTTTCTTCCGCATTCTTCTGTTTTAATGAGAACTTATTTAGTATTTCTTTTTCGTTTATTGTTCCATTTTTCAAATACTGTCTGAAAGTATAGAGCAGTACCTCTGAATGATAATCCAAAACTCCTTTATTCTCTAAATACTTAGTGATTTTGGGATTGCCATTTTCGTCACTTGTCCAATTGAATATTGTCTTATAGTTTTTGTAGGGTTCGTTTTTGGCAAATGGATATACCGAGTAAATAAGACTGTCCTCGTGAATAGTTTTAATCTCATTTTTCACACTCTCTGAACAATCCTTGTCCAAATATTTTACAGCCTGCGTTAAATTTTTTGGAAGTTTATTTTGTCCAAACAAATTTATGGATGTCAGAATAGTTAGTGTCAATATTTGTATTAGCGTTCTCATAGCATTGTGCATAACGTTTCGAGGCTTTGCGATGGTGGGGCAATCGAAGCACAAATCTTCAATTATGCACAAATGTTCATTCGAAGAACTGCCGTTGAACTTTGCAGTTTCGCCCCACTATTGCAAAACCACTGTTATAGCCAGTTTTTATTTCTGTTGTTGTTTCTCATATATACTCGAATTCAGGACTTTTTCTAAATCATCAATTTTGAGTAAATCTTCAATAGTCTGCTGAATACACTCTCTTGTTAACTCCTTTACAAACAAGTCTGGTGGCTTTTGATAAAGTCCGCTTAAATTCTGTCCTGACTTCTTGTCTTTGTCAATTGCAGTTTTTAAAAACTTATAAGTCCAAACGTTAATTCCATAATGTCGCCCGTCCTCCAAGTCAACGTGAATATTACAAAATTCATTTTCAATGTCCCAGTTATTCGGGTCAACTTCTTCAAACTCTAACCACAGTTTAAAATTAATTTTTGTCGATATTTTACTCATAGATTTTAGCACCTTTGAAAATGTCTGCAAATGTTGACCAGTCTGGTTTGTCAGCATTTATGTTTTGATTTGTATTATCGTAATAACCTTGAATGTCTTCCGTGTAAGCACTCAACGCTTCTAAAAAGTTGGGTAATGATTTGTTTTCCCAGCTTTCAGGATTGTCCAAAAAGTCGTGGCGTAATAAGTCAAGAAACTTAATGAAGCTTTGTCTGTCCGATACTTTAAAGTCGTTAAGTGTGTCGTTCATAAAATTGGCTATAACGTCCCGCCGGCTTTATGGCGGTTGCGTAAATTTATCACAAAAGATTACAAGTACAAGAAAAAATCTTAGAAAATTCGGAGAATTTTCCAAACACAAACCAAGCCTAGCAATCCCATAAAACCGCTGTTAGCACACGTTTTTATAATTACTCAGAGAAAACAAGCCCAGAGATCATTAATGGTTTTTCTTTAACAACAGATGATAAAATAAGTTGATTGTCTATAATTTGAGAAACACAGAAAACACAATATTTGCCAAACTCTCCATTTTGTCTAAAATCATTCAATTCAGATTTTGAGTAATTCAAATCATAAATATTAAACACTTTAGAATTTTTGTTATCTATTATTGACAAGTTCATTTTTTCGTTTTCTGTTGGTCGAAATACAATGCTTATTTCATCTTTTGTAAATTCATTTTGCAAAAACTTATATGATTCTATTCCGTCAATATCATTAGAAAATATTATTGCAATTACAGGAGGTTCTTTACTGTAATCAATAGTTTTTATGAATAATAATTTTGTTGCTTTTTGGAAAGATTGCTCAAATTCGGTTTCGGTCATATTTTCTTTTATTGCGGGTTTCTAAAATGAGTGCTAATGACCGCTCGGCTTTGTCGTCGTTTCTCTGGGAGTTTTTTCTCCCAAGAGAAATGCGTCAAAGGCGACTGTTGGGAGAACGTCGTGCGAAAGCAACGATGGTTTCCCGGCTGTCGGCGTAGCCGAGCGGTCATTGGGAAAAATTGTCCCGAAGGGCGATTTTTCCCAACGTTCCACCGCTTCTCGTCAGTTGCGAACTTCGGAACGAATTATTTTCTGTTAAAGATAAAATTTCTTGTGAATCGTGAACGTGAACTTACCACAAAATTCGCAATTGCGCCAAACCGCTGTTAACGGCTGTACTTTTAATATGGTGTTCCTCTTCTATGTCTACCAGGGTTCCATGGTTGAATAATTACGTGTTTTTGAAAGCTTATTAAGGTTTTATGAGATTTTAATTCGACATCTACAGTATATGATTTCGGCTGAATATCAGATGTATCAATTTTTACGTCAAAAATTCCATTCAGTGATTTTTCACTTGATGATAATTTTATTTTATAATTTGGCTTCTTAGCTTCTAAATATTCTAAATGCACTTCAATATTTTCTCTATTTACTGGAATTGAAATTGATTTTGACCAATTATTTATTACAATTTCTGGAGCAATTGAAATAAACTTTGCTAAAGCATCTGGATAAATTTTCTTTCCATCTATGACAATTTTCTTTGTTTCCCAATTACCGTCCAAATTAATTTTCTTTGGATTATAGAAAGCCAATAATAAAATAACTATTGTAAGAATACTTATTATCAATCTGTTAATCCATTTCATTTTTTAGCAGTTTGTGTAGTATTGCCGTTAACGTTTCGGGGCTTTGCGAGGTTGGGGATTAAAGATGCGAGATTTTTCGGTTAAACATAAATTTTCAAAATACAAAACCATCTTTAAACTCAGCCTAAAACCCCAATCTCGCCAAACGGCTGTTATAGGCAGTCTTTCTTATCGTATAACTTTTTTAGACATACTTATCGTATTCTTTTTTGACGATAAATTCCAATTTTGTGATTTTGAAATGAAGGATTCTAATTCTTGAAATTTACTGTAATAATAATTGTAATGTGCTTTATCAGGAGATTCAATTAGGTCTTCAATTATTGAAACTAGTTTTTTATTTATTTCAAACAGTCTATAAACATAGACAACATCTAAAACTTCTATTTTTTGTGTCAAATCAGTATTTAAGGCAGTGTTTTTACTGTTTAAAGCGACAGTAATTTGTCCGTGTGCAATTTTGTTCCTAATAACACTTGGGTCAATAATGTATTTTAATATAATTCTTTTTAGGTCCTGACTTTTATTAGGTATTTCAGAGCCTTTTGAATATGTACTAAACTTTAAGAAAGCCATTTCTATTGCTTTATGCCATTTCTCTTGAATACTTCCTTGTATGAGAATTTCATCTAAATGTTTTTGTTCAAAACCATAAGGAGTTAATACCATTTTCATAAAGCTTGATTCAGAATAAGTTGAATATAATAAAGCATAAAGTTTTGTTTGAATATTAACAGTATTTGCTTTATTCTCTTTAATAGCTCTATTTATTGTTCTTCTTATTTCATTTTCTGCAGTAAGGAAGTCAGTTGTATTTACTACATATGCTCTATAAAAATCTAAGGAAGTTGAGTCTGGCATATATTTTATTTAATTTGTTGATTTGCCAGTTTATGAAATCTAGACAAAGTATTTCATAAACTGGCAGGAATCGAACCTGCGACCGCTTGATTTCTCAAGTGCTCTAACCTTGCTGAGCTACAATTGCGTTGCAAATGTATGAAAAATAGTTCTAATTTTCACGATTTTTCTTAAGATTGCCTATAACGTTCCGGCGCTTGGCGAGGTTGCGAACTTCGGAACTGATTATTTTCTGTTTAAGATAAAATTTCTTGCGAAAAGTGAACGTGAATTTACTACAAAATTCGCAATCTTGCCAAACGCCTGTTAGCAGAAGTCTCTTTATTTAAATTCGATGTTGATTATGAAATAATGTGGAATACTAAAATGTTCTCCAAGTTTTTCAGCTTCGATATTTGATTGTGCAACTTCACAATATGAACCCGAACCATCCTTATGAATTGTAGGTGTTATAATTGCAAAAACTGCATTTTTCTTGCTAATATCTAAGTTCAATTCTGTTTTACTTCCAAAAAAATCTTTCAAAGCATATTTTTCAGATTCTTTAAATAATTTGAAAAATGATTTTTTACTTCCGAATTTTTGTCCTCTTATATATGTTTTTAGTTTTCCATCGTTCATTTTAAAAAAGAATTTTATGGATTCTTTATCGGAACTAATTTTAAAATAATCACTTTCAGAACCATCAAATAATATCGATGTTTGTTTTAATTTTCCATTTTTGTATTCGTCTATACTTATCGTGATAAATTTTCCATTTAATTCTTTGCTTTCAAAATTCAATTTTTCAATATAAATATTTTCAAAGTCAATAATATCTTGTATTTCGGAATTTTCACTTCCATAGTTATTAGTCATTTTGACTATGTTTTGGGCAAATGCGATATTAGATATCACTAAAAAGGTCAATAATAATTTGATTTTTGTATTCATTCTTGTCTTTTGCTTAATTTTCGATTTTTCCATGAGATTTCTGCTAACGTTTCGGGGCTTGGCGATGGCGGGCAAATCGAAGCCGAAACTTTCAACTAAAATACAAATTTCTACCGAAGCACAAAACGTGAACTTTTGACGTTCCGCCCGCTATTGCCAAACCCTTGTTACCTGCCGTTATATTTTCACACGTTGTTCTTCTTTTTTATTTGTTGTCATTAGAACTACTGTTTCATCGTCTTCCCATTCCTTTATTTCAAAATTATTGTCCAATAGTTTTCGATAAATGCAAGGATAAGGCAATTCTGTCAAATTGGTACAATCATAAATTACGATTTCAGAAGGACAAGCCCAATAGCAACCCGTTACCGCAAGTTTGGTTTTATCAGGCGAAAGAAAAATACTTGTCCAAATAAATGGGGCGTCCTCCGAATAAAAACTATGCAACTTTCGCGCTTCAACGTCAAATATAGACTGTCCGCCTTGAAATTCAGGAAGTAATAAGTAGTCTTTTTTGTCCTTGTAAACCCATAATGAGCAAGTGTCTTCGTTGTCGGTTAAATACTCAAAAAAAGGCACGTCTTTTTCAATATTTCCGATTTGAACTTTTGTTACTCTCCAGTTTCTGTTTGGGTCGGTTTGTAGATACTGTTGCGTTTCGAAATAATATATTCCAAATTCGGATAATCCAAATTCGTCCGTCCCTACAATTTTTGCAGTCTCGTCAAAATACTTTTTTATGTCAGCTCTTTTTATGTCTATTTCGTTTTTCACGGTCGGTTTGGAATAATGGCAGGTAACGTTTCGGGGCTTTGCGTTCGGGCGGGAAATCGAAGCACAAAAGCTGATATTATTACTAAAGTTCAATTGAAAAACTGCCGTTGAATTTTGCACTTCAGCCCGCCTGACGCAAAACCCTTGTTGTGCGTTCGCCTTATTTTATTTCATCTTCAAATTCTAAAAAATCTTCGTGCAGTCCTGAAATAATTTGTCCTGTTGTTTCAAAATTTTCGTCAGTTTTCATAAGTGTCCAACTTATTTTATCTCGGTCAGAGTTAATATTTCCCTCGTCTAAAAGTCCAATTACACTGTAAATAATACCTTTTGAGTAAGATTTAAGAAAGTCTGATAATTTTTCTTGTCCAAGAATGTTTTCGATTTCGGTATATTTTTCGTTAAAATCTTCGTCAAAATCATCTGCCATAGAAATATTATCTTTTGTCGATTTTGCAATGTCAAATAGAGATTTTAGTACCAAAAAACGTCCAAATTGTGGAATTTTTTCTCTTACTTCACTTGATGCCCATTGCAAAGGATTTTTTGCTCCCGAATTGTCAAGCCTAATTACCAAACTTTCAAATTCCTCTTTTTGTTCGTCCGTAAGTTTTGAGATAATATGTTCGTAATATTTTTTGTCAGAAGAATTGTCAAGATGCGTTTGGATATTTTTCATTTCTTAATATTTGTCAGTTCGTTTCGGTTTAGTTCTGTCGGTCAAAGGTGACGCACAACGTTCTCGCGCTACACGCGGTTTGGGTCTAAATTAGCGTTAATTTTCGGATAAGCCAAAACTTCCAAATACAAACCAATTTTCCCGTTAAACCAATTGCCCAAATCGCTTGTAGCGTGTGTTAGTGGCAGTTATTTTCCACCAAATTGTTTCCATTTTTCAAGTTGTTTTTTTTCTTCTCCAATACTACCAATAAAAATCAATTGCTTATCAAACAATGGTGATGCTATTACTTCAATTATTTGTCTGTTTATTAATAAGCTATGTGCATCTGTATCAGAGCGTACTATAAGTTTGGATGCGTCATAAACTACGTTCCCAAACTCATCAACGATTAGGTTATTCATTTTATAAATAATATCAGCAAGAAAAGCTGTAAAATAGGTAGGTTTTAAATATTGAATTGTTTTGTCATTATCGATTTCCTCAACTTTAAATTCTTCTAGATTGTAAGTTTCGAGTAAACCACAAGTCATAACAGCTTCGTAATCATTTTGTTTTACAGTGTTTTTCCCATCTGTAAATGTTGCGCTAATTTGCGTTCCATAAACAGGATGAGTAACAGAATTAATTGTTGATGATTTTGAAAATTCGCATATTACTATCAAATTTGGATTTGGTGATAAAATATATTCATTCCATATTACGTTTCTAACTCCATCAATTATATGTTGATATGTTATGTTTAATGAGGTAGAACTTAAATCGTCTTCTACAATTGCCCATAACGCATTTTGTTTTGCTCTTAAAAAGCGTATTGCAAATAAAAGAGGAAATCCCATCAAATCTGAAATATTTCTCAATCTCTGTAATCGACTTCCTCCAATTTTAAAAGTGTCTTTTTCAGTAGATTTAACTTCCATCAAACATTTAAATTCTGAAAAATCTTTTACGGATTTACCATTAACAGAATTACCCATTTTAAGATTAAGAAAAAAATCTGGCACAATGTATTTACCCTCAATAATTGGTCGTTGTTCTTGTCCGATGATGTGAGTTGCGGTTCCCATTAATTTTGTAAGCATAGCAAATTCATCTTCTTCTGAAAGTCCGTTTACTGCACTCATAACACTTTCTTCACCACCTTCTTGAATATAAATTTCTTTTGTTTTTTCGAACTGTTCTTCTGTTGCAACAGCTTTTATCGCTTTTAATGCTTTTGCTAATTCAATCCGTGTTACATCTGCACTCATTTAATTTAGGTACTATTTTGGTTAATATTGAGATATTTTCTTGATTCTGCGGGATAATTGCCACTAACGGTTTGGGGCTTTGCGTTCGGGCGGGAAATCGAAGCACAAAAGCTGGTTTTATTACTAATGTTTAATTGAAAAACTGTCGTTGAATTTTGCACTTCAGCCCGCCTGACGCAAAACCCTTGTTGGTGGCAGTTTTTTTATTCTGTCATTTCATAGTTTCGTTTAGCCCACATTTTGCAAGGTTTTATCCATTCGTCCGATGCGATATATAAAAAGCCGTGTTTTAATCCTGTGTTTAATTCAATTTCTTTGAATTGATTGATTTTTAATTTTGATGTTTCTTTTCTTTTAATTGCTGTAACTCCAAAAACATCAGATTCTTCATAAATAGTTAAAATATTTCCACAGAAATTAATTGTCGGTATTTCTTCAATATCCGTGTCTTGAAAACTACCAATAAATACAAAGTTTAAGTTCGAATTTTTCGAAAAAGTGGAAACAAATTGAGCAATATAACCGCCTTTGGAAGTTCCGATAACTGTAATCTTATTAGGTTTTATACCTTTCTGAATTAAACTGTCAATTTGGAGTACAACTTTTTTTGCATATTCTATTCCGTTAGTATTTGGTTTTCTTTTTTCGCTAAAAACCACAAATTCGTCTTTGCTAAATGACTTTAAGATTTGATTGTATTCTACTTTTACATTATATTCTTTAGCAAGAGTTCCGTCTGGATTTTCTTCTAAAAATTTATTATGAATAAAAAAAATATAGTCTTTTTCAGTTTCTAAGTTTTGTGTGTTTTTACTTGATTGACAACCAATAGAAACTAAAAATAGAATGGTTTGAATAATGTAAAGTTTGCTCCTCATTTATGTTCTAAAAACTTTTTAATATTTATGTATGTCTGTGTCTGCGGTTGGTTCGGTAAAATTGCCACCAACTTATTTATATATCCAATAAAATCATACATAGCCGCCCACCCTATAATTGTATTTGTATCACTAGATATATAACCCCACAATACTACTAAAAATTACCTTATAAAAATTACGGTTTTCCATAAGCTACTAAAAAAATAAAAAAAAAACCTTACAGAACACTCCATAAGGTTTTTGAACATCTCAGCGGTATCTTTTAAACCACCGTAATCGCCCCCAAATACTGGCTCGTGCTCTTCAATTTTGAATTGGCACTTACCATAAATCCCCAGCACTGCACCTGTGCGCCCGCCATGTAAGGTGGCAGCGTGATGCTTGCCGTAACATCAGCGCGCGTGGCGACATTCAAGAAAAACTCATAAAAACCGCCGATTGGTTCATACACCACCACCTGCAGCTGGTCTGTGGCCATGGCGTTGCCATACGAGTTGTTGACCCAGTCCAGTTGCAGTTGGCTACCCGCAACCGCCGTGGCCGCCAAGTTCTGCGGTGCCAACAGCGACCCTTTTGAAAACAGCGCCTTGTCAAATAAGATTGTGGCTTCCACCCCATCCCATTCCACCGCTTCCTGCAGGTGATACGAGGTGGCCAGGTTGTAACGTGACTTGGCTCCGGTTTGGTTCGCAAAATAACTCGACAGAATGCTGTTGGCCGGTGTCAAGAAAGCCGTTACCGCCGTAAATTTGCCGCGCTGTGCCAACTGGTTTTCCGTAGCCAGCTTTTTGGTCTTTTTCGGACGCCCGCGCATCACGTTTTTGCCTCTGAAGTTGGCACCCACTACCGGTCCAACCAACCCTGAAAATGCGCCTAAAATTCCTTGTTCATACGTACCCATAACTGTAAGATTTAAAGTTATTATTTGTTTTCCGATGCCGTTTGCGGTCATTGGTAAGGCGAATATAAAAGCAGTTTTTGAATCGGCAAGCGCCATGTCCAAAGGTGTCTGCAAATGTCCGAATTTGTGCAGTGGTGGCAGGCTTTGTAATAAAATGGCTTTCCGAAGCCTTTTTTCTTCGAGAAAAGTGTCCGACTGTTCGAGGTTTGTTCGAGGATCGTTTGGGGTTTGTTCGAGAAAAAGGCCCTTTTCTCGAACAAACCTCGAACAAACCTGCAACCGGCACTATGTAAAAAGCGGTTTGTTGCGGCGTTCAAAATAGCGCAAGGAACGTGTTGCCACCTCGCATTATTTTAAAAAAGGCCATAAAAAAAACCGCCTGTGCGACAGACGGTTGTAGTATAATTTGCTAGTTTTTAGAGGGCGATTGCATGCTGTTCAAAATTTCATGCAGTCGATAAAAAATCTTGCCGTTCTTCTCTTTCTGTTCAAATGGCAATTTGCCGGACTTCCTCCAGCGGAACAAGGTGCGGTCACACACGTTAAACAACTTTTTCAGGTGCGAGTTGTCCAAGTAAATGGTCTCAATCTTACGCGCTCTAATCATAACTTTTAAGAGCTCTTTTTCGGTGTACTTCATCATTCTTGCATAGTATTAAAATTAATAATTAAAAAACTGACAAAAAATGGGGAACGGTGTGGTAGATAATGAACGTTGTAATAGTGCCTGATTCGCATCAATCACATCGTAAAAATAATAAATATTTTTAAATGTTGTTAATTTTCTGATTAAAATTTTCGTTTGCTGTTGGTTTTAAGTTTTTCAGGTTATTTTTTGAGACTTTATTTTTGATTTCTTTTAAAAATATTTATTGAAATGTGGAAAACCGTAATTAGCCATTTAAAATAAATATTACGTTTGAAAACGGATTCGTACAAAAATTGTATGTTTGCAACAACGTGATTTGTTTCCTATTTCTAATAAAATTATTTGAATTTGACAGCGCCTAACCAGAATCCTGAACAAAAAGCCCGTGACCAAATTGACGCTATGTTACGTTTGGCAGGGTGGCACGTACAATCTAAAAAAAATACTGATTTCAGCGTAGGATTGGGTGTTGCTATTCGTGAGTACCAAACCAGTGTTGGTCCCGCAGATTATGTGCTTTTTGTCAATCAAAAACCTTTGGGTTTAATTGAAGCCAAAAAGGAAGATGAAGGGCATCGGTTAACTATGGTGGAGGAACAATCTGCGGAATATGCCAATGCTTCGCTTAAGTTTTTTAAAAATACAGAAGGATTAAAATACATCTACGAAAGCACGGGCGTTGTTACCCGATTTACCGATTATACTGACCCCAAACCGAGAGGGAGAAATGTTTTCAGTTTCCATAAGCCGGAGACTTTGTTGGAATGGTCTAAAAGAGAAAAGAGTTTAAGAGGTAGATTTTCAGATTATCCTGTATTGGATGAAACGAATTTGCGTCCGGCACAGATTATTGCCATCAATAATTTAGAAAAATCTTTTAAAGGTAACCGACCAAAAGCATTAATTCAAATGGCGACAGGTGCGGGTAAAACATTTACTGCGGCTACTTTTATCTATCGCTTATTAAGGTTTGCAAAAGCAAAACGCATTCTGTTTTTAGTCGATACCAAAAACTTGGGCGAACAAGCCGAACAGGAGTTTAGAGCCTATCAGCCCCAGGATGATAATCGCAAGCTTACGGAACTATATAATGTACAAAGGCTTTCTTCTAGTTATATTGCTCCAGAAAGTCACATTTGCATTTCTACCATTCAGCGGATGTATTCTATTTTGCAGGGCGAAGAAATGGATGAAGATGCAGATGTGCTTAATCCTAATGAAAATTCTTCCTGGATAGAAAAACAGTTAGCAAAAAAAGATGCCACACCCGTTGCTTACAATTCAAAAGTTCCTATTGAGCAATTTGATTTTATTATTATTGATGAATGCCACCGTTCCATTTACAACCTTTGGAAACAGGTGTTGGATTATTACGATGCTTTTTTGGTAGGCTTAACCGCTACGCCTGATAAAAGAACTTTTGGTTTCTTTAATGAAAATGTAGTGAGCCAATATACTTACGAAGAATCTGTGATTGATGGCGTGAACGTTCCTTACGATGTATATTTAATCGAAACCGATATTTCCACCAAAGGTGCTTTGATAGAAAAAGGCTGGTTTGTAGACAGAAGAGATAAACTTTCAAGAGCCAAACGCTGGCAACAGGAAGATGAAGACACCGCTTATCTGCGCAATGATTTAGATAAAAAAGTAGTCAACATCAGCCAAATCAGAACGATTATTACGGCTTACAAAGACGCGTTAAGAAAAGACATTTTTCCCAATCGTTTTGATGAAAATGGTGAGTATGAAGTGCCTAAAACGTTGGTCTTTGCCAAAACAGACAGCCACGCCGATGACATTATCAACATCATCAGAGAAGTATTTGATGAAGGCAATGATTTCTGTAAAAAGGTAACCTATAAAATAGAAGAAGACCCAAAATCGGTGCTGAACCGTTTTAGAAACGACTACTATCCGCGTATTGCCGTTACGGTAGATATGATTGCGACCGGAACCGATGTGAAACCTTTGGAGGTGTTGCTGTTTATGCGGGATGTGAGAAGCATCAATTATTTTGAACAGATGAAAGGACGTGGTACCCGTACCATTTCTGCAGATAAATTAAAACTCGTGACCAAAACTGCCGATGCTAAAACACACTTTGTGATTGTAGATGCAGTGGGTGCCACCAAATCTAAAAAGACCGACAGCCGTCCGCTGGAACGTGCGCCAACCATTCCCTTAAAAGATTTGTTGCAGGCCGTTACCATGGGTGTGCAGGAAGAAGATGTGTATCTTTCTTTGGCAAACCGGCTCATCCGTTTGGAAAAACAACTGACCGATGCCGAAAAAGAGAAAATACAGGAACTGGCAAAAGGCAAAAGCTTAAAGCAGATGACCCGCGAACTGATTGAAGCTTTTGATGCGGATGTAATTGCCGATAAAGCAAACGCCATCATCGCACAAATACCAATTAATGAACGTACACCTGCAAAAGAAGCAGAAGCAAGAGCCGAAGCACAGGAAGCTTTGCTAAAAACAGCATCACTTACCTTTAATGGTAAACTTAACGACCATATTGATAATGTGCGCAAACAGCACGACCAGATTATCGACCATATTAATCTGGATGAAGTGACCAAAGCAGAATGGGACACTGAATCTGTGGACAAAGCCAAAGCCTTGATTAACGATTTCAGCGAATACCTGAAAGCCAATAAAGACGAGATACAGGCACTGAGTATTTTCTACGACCAACCTTACAACCGCCGCAACATTACTTTTAAAATGATAAAAGAAGTAATGGATAAACTGAAACTTGAAAAACCGCTGTTGGCTCCGGCTCACGTTTGGAATGCTTATGCGGGTGTAGAAGAAGTGAAAAGCGATTGCCCAAAAGATGAACTCACGGCATTGGTCTCTTTGATTAGAAAAGTGTGTGGCATAGATGAAGAACTGAAACCTTTTGACAAAACCATTGATGAGAATTTTAAGCGTTGGATATTTGCACAAAATGCCGGACAGCACAACCGCTTTAGCACCGAGCAAATGGAATGGTTGCGAATGATAAAGGACCACATTGTAAGTTCGTACCATATTGAGCTGGACGATTTAGATTATAACCCGTTTGACAGCAAAGGCGGAAAAGGAAAGATGTACCAATTATTTGGTAACGAAATGGATAGTATTATTAATGAATTAAATGAAGCATTAGCTGCATAATGAGAGAAGATTGGATAGAATGTGAAATTGGAGATGTTTTTGACGTAGTAACTGGAAATACTCCATCAAAAGCAAATCCATTACTATATGGCGGGAATATCCCCTTTATAAAACCACCAGAAATTAATAATAAAGAGGTAGAAGATGCATCAGAATTTATAACAGAAGAGGGAGCTAAAGTTGCAAGGATTTTACCTAAATATTCTGTATTAATTACCTGTATTGGCAACTTGGGTAGGGTAGCAATGAACTCTAAATTTGAAGTTGCATTTAATCAGCAAATAAATGCTTTAAAGCCTAATAAGTTCGTCTATCCTAAATATATTTATTACAAGGCACAATCAAGTAACTTTAGAAATCAGTTAGAAGAATTAAGTACAGCGGTTACTGTTTCTCTTGTTAATAAAACAAACTTTTCTAAAGTTAGATTCCCTTTATCACCATTTCCCGAACAACGAGCCATTGTTAAAAAATTAGAAAGTTTATTTAGCAGTTTAGATGCCGGTGTTGCCGATTTAAAAAAAGCACAACAGCAATTAAAAATTTACAGACAAGCGGTTTTGAAAAAGGCTTTTGAGGGGGATTTGACAAAGGAATGGAGGTTAAAAAATAATGACGTACAAACTTCGTTTGATTTCTTGAAAAGCATTTCTGCGAAAAGAGCAATTGATATTCAAAAAAAGTCAATTTATTATAAAAAAATTTCTCATCAGTTTGAATTTAAAATAGATGAAAATATTCCGAGTTGGTCAAAGGCAAAGTTGGATAATTTGATTTACATAGCAGCTAGAATTGGATGGCGGGGCTTGAAAAAAGATGAATATACAGATTTTGGTCCAATGTTTTTAAGTGTTCATTCTTTGAATTATGGGAAATATGTCAATTACAATGAAGCTTATCATATTACAGAAGACAGATATAAGGAAAGTCCGGAAATTCAATTACTTGAAGGTGACGTTCTCCTATGCAAAGACGGTGCAGGAATTGGTAAATTAGGTGTAATAAAGGATTTAAAAAGTAAAGCAACCGTAAATTCTTCAATATTAGTAATACGAGGTCTTGAAATTCTAAACCAAGATTTTATTTTCTATCTATTTAGTGGACCGAAACTTCAAACGATAGTAATGGATAGAATTACGGGAAGTGCGACGCCCCATTTGTTTCAAAATGACATAAAACAATTTGAATTATCTGTTCCGCCCTATGAAGAACAACAACAAATCGTCAAACAAATCGAATCCCGCTTATCCGTTTGTGATTCCATAGAACAAAACATCAAAGAAAGTTTATTAAAAGCCGAAGCCTTGCGCCAAAGCATTCTTAAAAAAGCATTTGAAGGTAATTTGTTAACCGCACAGGAATTGGCAGAGTGTAAGTTGGAAAAGGATTATGAACCTGCAAGTGTGTTATTGGAGCGTATAAAAGCGGAGCAGAACAAAGCAGCAGCTAAGCCAAGTAAAAAGAAAGTGGCTGAACCTTTAGTTGTGGCTGAAACAGAAACTCCGGTTGTAAAAATATCGTCAGATATTCACGCAGGTTTAATAGCTAAAGTGATTAAAATTCACGAAGAAAATCCTGCATCAATTGATAACTTAAGTCACATCAAATGTGAAAAAATTGCGCATTTAGTTGAATACCATTTGCAGATTCCATTGGGCAGACAGCCTGTAAAAGATGCCGCAGGTCCGGATGATTATCCGCACTTGAAGAAAATAGAACACCGTGCAAAAATGGCGAACTATTTTGCCATACAAAAGAAAGATGTTGGCTATTCTTATTCATCTGCCAATAATTCTGATAAAGTTATTGATAAATTCCAAGCCACACTTTCAGATGATAAGAATAAACATTTAGATGATTTAATTGCTTTGTTTCTAAAGTTTGACTTAGAAGTCTCAGAAATTATCGCCACCACGTACGCAGGCTGGAATAATTTGATTCTTAATGGAAATGCAAATCCATCAGATGAAGAAATTGTTTATGAATCAAGAGAAAACTGGTCTGAACGAAAGTTAAAGATTGCAAGAGAACGCTTTTTCAAAGCGATTGAATGGATGCGCAAAAATGAAATAGTACCAACAGGATATGGGGCGGTAGTTCCTTTCCCGAAAAAGAAGAAGTAAAAAACTAATAATAACAACTAAACAATGAGTGAAGTTAAAGATATATTTAAACCTGATAATAAGACTATTAATCAAATATTTCGTGATAGTGATGCATTCTACCATATGCCTATTTACCAACGTCCTTATTCTTGGGATAAAGAAAGAGTTGAACAATTATGGTTTGATATAGTAGAAGCTTTTAAAAATAATCAAGAAGATTCGACTTTAGATAGCAATTACTTTTTGGGTTCTATCGTGGTGGTTAAAAATGCAAAAGGTTTTGAAGTTGTAGATGGTCAACAACGTTTAACTACCTTGACTATATTGTTTTGCACGTTAAGAGATATGGGGCTGGATATTGCGCCAAAATACAAAGCGTTAATCGACGCTTGTATAAAAGACGCTATTGAAGATAAAGAAAGATTAGTATTAACAACACATTTAAACAATCAAGCTAATTTTGAAGAAACAGTTTTAAATGGAGTAAATCTTAGTGCATCAAAGAAAGAACTTGAAAATAATAGATTTCTGCAAAATGCATTATTTTTTAAAGATGTTATTCATCAGTCTTTAAAAACAGATTCAGAATATTTTATTAATGATATAAATGCCTTTGTAGAATACTTCTTTAATAATGTGACGCTTATTAGAATTGTCTGTTTTGATGAAGGCTTTGCAATTAAGCTTTTTTCAGTCTTGAATGACAGAGGTCTAGACTTAACGCCTGCAGATATAATTAAAGCATATCTTCTTCAGCATTTGGATGAGACAAAGCGTGAAAGTTTTATTGAGGTGTGGAAGAGAATTGAAAATACAGCATCGCTTTCTGGGGAGTCGGTTCAAAGTATTTTTAACCTTTACCTGTATTTCCTAAAAGCGGAAAACCCAAGAAAATCTTTGCAAGATGAATTAAAAGAACAATTTAAAGGAAAAAATGCTCAACAAATTATTTTAGATGTTGAAAAATATGCGAAGGTAGTACTGGAAATAAATTCCAATACAAAAGACAAAGACATTTCTTTATTGAGATATGTGAATCACAGCATTTATTGGAAAACAATTTTAGCTTCAGCTATCCATACAAATTATAATGATTTTGATGGGCTAAAACTCTTGTTGAGAAAATACTATTATCAAAGCTGGATAGCTGGTGGAACTTTAAACAGAATAAAGCAGACATCTTTTAATATTATAAGAAAAGTAAAAAATAATGAGCCACTTGAGAATATTAAATCTGTGGTTAAAGAGAATCTTGATAAATATCAATTCTATACAGATTTCTTGAAAAATGAGAATATATATTGGATGAACTGGCATAAACCTCTTTTACTTGCCGTTGAATATTTTCAGCAGGATGACAGAGAATATATTCCCATTACTCGCGATTTACACACTGAACATATTTTACCCAAAGAATGGAATAGAGAAGATTTAAACTGGAAAGATAGTTTCACAATCGAAGATTCTTCAAAGTACCTTAATTCACTAGGAAATTTGACATTACTTTCAGGAGTTAAAAATATCCAAGCGAGCAATAGAAATTTTTCTGGCAAAAGAGAAGTTTATAACGGAAAAGGTATAGATGGTAAAACATCATTTGAAATCACTAAAGCTATTCTTGAAGATAATACGGAATGGACAATTGAGAAAATCCAAGACAGATCCAATTGGATGGAAGGGAAAATAAAAACTTTGTTTGCAATTTAAGTATATGACAGAAGCAGCAATAGTATCAAAAATATGGAATCTGGCGAACGTAATGCGCCACGATGGAGTTGGTTATGGAGATTATTTGGAACAAATCACCTATCTGCTATTTCTTAAAATGGTGGATGAATTAAATAAACCACCTTACAACAGAAACCTGAAATTACCAAGACTGAAAGATGTAGAAGGCAAAGAAGTGGAAGGTGCAGAAGTTTGCTCTTGGGAGAACTTAGTTTCAAAAAACGGTGCAGAACTGGAGTCTTTTTACATTCAGGCATTGCGTTCGTTAGGTACAGAAAAAGGGATGTTGGGGCAAATTTATGTGAAGAGCCAAAACAAGATACAAGACCCATCCAACCTGCAACGCATCATCACCATGATTGGCAAAGAAGACTGGAGTTTGATGGGTGCCGATGTGAAAGGAACCATCTACGAAGGTTTGTTGGAAAAAAATGCGGAAGATACCAAATCGGGAGCAGGACAATATTTTACACCAAGAGCATTAATCAGAACAATGGTAGCCTGTGTACAGCCTAAACCAATGAAAACCGTAATAGACCCAGCTTGTGGTTCGGGCGGTTTCTTTTTGGCAGCTTACGACTGGTTAACAGAAAACAATAAATTGGATAAAGACGAAAAGATGTTCTTAAAGAACAGTACTTTTCACGGCAATGAAATTGTAGCCAGCACACGCAGAATGTGCCTAATGAATTTATACCTACACGGCATCGGAGAAATAGATGCAGAACCATTGGTAAAATCAAACGACGCATTGATTGCAGCTGAAAGCCAGACTTACGATTATATTTTAGCGAATCCGCCATTCGGTAAAAAAAGCGGAATGACCGTTACCAACGAAGATGGAGATATTGAGAAAGAAGATATTAGCTACAACCGTCAGGATTTTTGGGAAACAACCAGCAATAAACAGTTGAACTTTTTGCAGCACATTAAATCTTTGATGAAGATTGATGGCGAAGCGGCAGTTGTTCTACCTGACAATGTTTTGTTTGAAGGCGGAGCGGGAGAGGAAATCAGAAAGCAATTATTAAAAACAACAGAATTGCATACGATTCTACGTTTGCCGACAGGTATTTTCTACGCCAATGGTGTAAAAGCGAATGTTTTGTTCTTTAATAACAAACCTGCCAATAAAGAGGCCTGGACAAAAGATGTTTGGTTTTATGATTACAGAACCAACGTTCATCACACCCTAAAGAAAAAGCCTTTAGCAGAATCTGACTTATCAGATTTTGTAGAATGCTACAATTCATCGAACATCAACAAGAGAAGGGAAACCTGGAGCGAAGAAAACCCAGACGGTCGCTGGAGAAAATACAGTTATGATGAAATCATTGGCAGAGATAAAACCAGTTTGGATATCTTTTGGGTAAAAGACAAAAGCTTGACAGATTTGGATAATCTACCAGACCCTGATGTTTTGGCACTGGAGATTATTGATAATATTGAGGCTGGATTGGCAAGTTTCAGAGAGATTGTGAGTGAGTTAGAAAATAGTGAAGAAAAAAATTAACCAATAAATTATGAAGGCGTTTATATCATACAGTCATAGGGATTCACAGTATTTAGAAAGATTGCAAGTTCATTTAGCACAAGCTCGAAGAGATAGCTTAATTTCCGAATGGACAGATCAAAAGATTGATGCTGGAGCTAACTTGGATCAAAATATTTCAGAAGCATTAACATCCTCAGAATTATTCCTTGCATTAGTTAGTCCTGATTATTTAGCCTCTAATTACTGTTATGAAAAAGAGTTTGAAACGGCTTTACAAATGCAAGAAGAAGGAAAACTGATAATTGTGCCAATAATTGTTGAACCGTGTGAGTGGCAAAAAACACCTTTTGGAAAATTAAAGGCTATCCCAAAAGATGGAAAGCCTGTGAGTGAATATACAAATCAGAATGTTGCTTTTTTAAATGTAGTTGATGAACTGAGACGCTTAACTCACAATAATGTATCGTTATCGTCTGAAATAGCGCAACAGCCTCAATCAGAAGAAAAATTGACAAGAAATTACAAGGTAAAAAAATTATTTAGTGAGGTAGATATTTTTAATTTTAAGGAGGATAGTTATGAAACAATTAAAAAATATTTTCAGGCTTCCATTTCAGAATTAAATTCTGTAGAAAATTTACAGGCCCGTTTTACTAATGACGGCAAAGGTTTTTTTACTTGTTTGATTTCAAATAGATCCAACAATCAAAGTAGTTTTGTTACAGTTCAAATTGGAAGTGACGGGCAAAGACATTTTGGCGACTTAAGTTACTCTTTTTCAGATCAGATTAGCACAAACTCAATACAGATGGGTAAGGTTTTCAAAATTGGAAATGACGATTATAACCAGTTTTGGATTAAAAATAAAGATATGTTTGATTATAGCGGTCAATTTAATGATCAATATAATGCACACCACGTAGCGGAGATAATATGGGACGATTTCATTTCTCAAGTTGGTGTTTCTTTAACCTAAAGTTTACCTACTTATTGTAAGGGCAAATTAACAGATAAAGTATTCGTGAATATTGTGTAAAAATTTTAAACATGGAACACATTCTTAAGCATTTTGAAAATACGCAAGTATCAATAGCTACGATTACAAAATGAACCCAATCCAAGTCCCACGCAAACCCAGAAAATGCCAAATCTGCAACAATACAACCGTTGTAGAAATTTCGTATGGCGATCCCACAGAATGGGTGATGCAAATGGCGGAAGAGGGCAAGCTGGTGCTTGGTGGATGCATCATTTCTAATTTAAGTCCGCAATGGCAATGCGTGCAATGCCATACGCAATACATCAAGGCAACTAATTAAAATGAGGTGCGCCAGCAATAGAACACAAATCAAAAAATAGCTTCACTCCCTAACGATTGGTCGGGAGTTTTTTTGCTAAAATATAAAGCATAGCAAAAAACACCTACTTATTTAATTTTCAAACACTTAAATACTTAAATTTACGTGTCAATCTTAAAAATAGTACCATGAATTTAAAAACTACCCTTTCATCAGTGCTACTGGTTTGTTGCATGAGCCTTTCGATGCAGGCGCAGTACGAACTGAGACCCGAAAAAGGCTATTCGCAGAACATCGGCACCACGGTATTTATGTTGGAGAACCTAAAAACACGAATTACTAAAAACGTGCAGAAGCTGACGCCGGCACAAACCGATTATCTTTTGGTACCCGACGCGAACCGCATCGGCGCGATGATCTATCACCTTGCCGCCACAGAAAAATACTATCAGGTGTACACCTTGGAGAACCGCGAACTTAGCGAGGCGGAAAAAGCCAAGTGGGACGTGGCGCTGGAGCTGGGTGATCCCGCGCGCACGGCACTGGTGGGTCGTCCCATCACCTACTACCTCGACCTTTGGGACGGCGTCCGCAAGGAAACCCTGCGCTTATTGAAAACCAAAGACGACAAGTGGTTCGACACCCTGATCAAGGACGGCGACATGAACAACTACTTCGCGTGGTTCCACGTCATGGAGCACCAGTCCAACCACATGGGC
Source organism: Flavobacterium qiangtangense (assembly GCF_042658345.1). Lineage (NCBI taxonomy): Bacteria > Pseudomonadati > Bacteroidota > Flavobacteriia > Flavobacteriales > Flavobacteriaceae > Flavobacterium > Flavobacterium qiangtangense. Next base: position 214,573 of record NZ_JBHSQB010000005.1, on the reverse strand, counting down.
CAGATCCAAATGATAAAAAACAGGCTCCCAAAAGAATAGCACCGCATCCAAATAGAAGCACTGCAATTACGCTCCCGTTGCACCAGACTTCAAATAAAAATAAGACAGCATTACAATAGCAATTCTTGAAATACAGAAAAAAAGAGGCGTCCGAAGTGGACGCCCCTTTGCTTTGTGGCTGAAAGTGTCTGGCACGCTGCACCTGATGCACTTTCTTTCTGTTATCTAAAAGCCCTCGTCTAGGCTTTATCGGCTGCGGCATTGATCGAGGAAACTGCCACGTCGGTCAGTATCTTGTCTGCCTCTATCTCTTCGGCAAGGGTCTGTTGCAGCAGTTGCGCCGCGTCGTTTTCCCCTAAGACTTTGGCAAACGAAAATAGCGTGCCGTAGGTAGCGATCTCATAGTGCTCAATTTTCTGCGATGCGGCGATGATACCGGCATCTCTCACAGGCCCCGGCTCGGTTTCTTCAAGAAGGCCGTTCCCCTCTTCAATCAGTCCCGCCATGGCGTCGCATTTTTTACCTTCGGCTTTTTCCCCAAGCATCTCAAATACCTTTTTAAGACGCGCAATCTGGTTTTCGGTTACCGCAAGGTGGTCGTGGATGCTGGATCGCAATAGCGCATCGGTAGCATTAGCCGCCATCTTTGGCAGTGCTTTCACCAGTGCATTCTCGGCCCAATAGATATCTTTCAGGCTAGCGATAAAAAGTGCTCTCAAGTTGGAAGCGGCGCCAGCACCGGGAGGTGTAAAACGGCTGTTAGTCTTGTGTTCGGAAGCCGTGTTTTTTGTTGTATTTGCTTTCTTCATTTCTTCGGTTATTTTTTTTAACGGTTATTTTTAGATGGACTGATGCTTGCTTCTAGTGCTTCTTCACGTTCCCAGAAACGATGTCCGGCAACTGCCGTGAGGAAGTTGGAAATGAATTCGGGCGCATCGGAGGCGTCCGCCGTGATAATACCGCCGTCGCTCTTGTCTTTGGCAAGGCATTGCGGTGCAGTGAGCACGGCAGCACCCGCTCCGGCAGCTCCAATGATCTTGCAGTGCCTGAAGGCATCGTTGATGAATTCCATGGCATCAAGATTCCCGGCCAGCTCGGTCTGGACATTTCCTTCTGGAATAAAAATAGCATCGAACAGTACCGACGAGGCGGTAAAAAAACTAAAGTCAGCAGCAAGCGCGCCACCTTCAGCCGTAGGCACGGCACCAAGATGGGGAGCGATAATACAGGCCTTGGCATCCCGCTCAACAAGCGCCTTTTTCATTGCTGCCACGGAAGCTTCGCTGACACCATCGTTACAGAGGAATGCAATTTTTCGAGTGGCTATGGTTGACGTCACGGTCGGATTTTTAATCATGCTCAAGGCATCAGAGGTGCTATTGCTTTTTGATGGTTCCTTCGGCTCTTTGGTCCCCACAGCGTCGGCACCTACCCCGTGATTCATCGGCTTTTCGGGCTGCGCGGGAACTTTCATACCGAGTCCAGCCGCTACTTGGTCTGCTAGCATTTCGCTGACCTGTAACAGCAGTCCCAGCATTCGGGAACGTACTGGCGCGCTTTCTACTTTTCCCAGTTCAAAGCGGAGTGCCTTGATGATGTGGCGCTGCTCAATAGCCGTTTGGCTGTCAAAAAAAAGCCTCGCCTGGCTGAAATGGTCGGTAAAACTGTCGCTGCGCTCGCGTACCTTGTGCGCTTCGATGCGTTCGCCGAAGCTGGCAAAGCCACCTTCTGAAATCATGGCTTGGTAAGGACAGCCTCCGCCCAGCGAATTAGGATGGTAGCTCACGCGCCCCTTGTTGATTTCCTGCCTCATATGGCCGTCGCGCTGGTTGTTATGGGTGGGCGAAATACTCCTGTTAATCGGTATTTCATGAAAATTAGGGCTGCCAAGGCGCGAGAGTTGCGTATCGGTGTAGGAAAAAAGCCTTCCCTGCAACAGCGGATCGTTTGAAAAATCAATGCCCGGTACCACATGCCCCGGATGAAAAGCGACCTGTTCGGTCTCTGCAAAAAAGTTGTCTGGGTTGCGATTCAGCACCATGCGTCCTACGATGGTCACAGGAACCAGTTCTTCCGGCACCAGCTTGGTGGGGTCTAAAAGATCGAAATCAAATTTGTGTTCGTCGGCTTCCGGGATCACCTGCACGCCCATCTCCCATTCTGGAAAATTCCCCATTTCGATAGCTTCCCAAAGGTCTTCCCTGTGGAAATCAGGATTCTTCCCAGAAATTTTCTGCGCTTCGTCCCATACGACGGCATGCGTGCCAAGCTTTGGCTTCCAATGGATTTTTACGAAATGGGATTCGCCGGCCTCGTTGATGAATCGGAAAGTGTGCACGCCAAAACCTTCCTGCATGCGGTAGCTCCTCGGAATCGCGCGGTCAGACATGACCCACATGATCATGTGCATGGATTCAGGCATCAGGGAGATAAAATCCCAAAAGGTATCGTGGGCAGACGCAGCCTGCGGCATTTCGTTATGGGGCTCTGGCTTGACCGCGTGGATCAGGTCTGGGAATTTATTGGCATCTTGGATAAAAAACACCGGGACGTTATTTCCTACAAAATCATAAATGCCTTCTTCGGTATAGAATTTCACAGAGAAGCCACGCACATCGCGGGCAAGATCAGTGGAGCCACGCGAGCCCGCTACGGTAGAAAACCTCGTAAAAACCGGTGTCTTCTGGCCCAGGTGCTGCAGAAATCCGGCCTTGGTAAACTGCGGAATCGGATTGGTCACCTCAAAAAATCCGTGCGCACCAGACCCGCGAGCATGCACGATGCGTTCTGGAATTCGCTCGTGATCAAAATGCGTTATTTTTTCCCGTAAGATAAAGTCTTCAAGTAGCGAAGGTCCTCGTTCTCCTGCCTTTAGGGAGTTGTTGTCGTCGTTAATCTTGACCCCTTGGTTGGTCGTCAGAAACTTATTGGTTCCGTCTGACTTGTTCAGGCCCAAATCTTCCTGTTTCGCTTCCTGCTTGTTGAAGTCTGATGCGTTATTTTTTTCCATGGTGTGTGTTTTAAATTGCTTTATAAAGGAAGCCTTTTAAAAGGGAACAACCCTTATACAATTATGCAACTGTCTTATATCTTGCGACATAACCACTTTGAAAACGACAATAATAAGCAAAAACAAATAAAATATAACAATTGCCAGCTGTGCGTATAACGCACTGTTGGTTCAGTAGATGTATTTTTACGGAACGACACTGCAACAACAATGTGTAGCGGAACAATATGCTCTTCAAGACAAGAATCGGACAAAAATAAAACGCCAAAATTGCCTAAAAATGCATTACAGCAACGTACTAGACCGCTTTTTAGAAGCGCAACAGCATACCTACAAAAGAGCACTTTCAGAAGTAAGAGACGGAAAAAAAACCTCGCATTGGATGTGGTTCATTTTCCCGCAGCTTAAAGGCCTTGGCCAAAGCCACAACGCGCACTATTATGGAATCGACACCCTTGAAGAAGCAAAGGAATACTTGGCGCAACCGTCACTTCGAAAAAATCTATTGGAAGCAGCGACAACCCTGCTGTCAGTAAAAGACAAGTCAGCAGAAGCGATATTTGGGAGTACTGACAGCCAAAAGTTACGCTCGTCCATGACGCTGTTCTCTCAAGTGGAAAATGCAGATGAGGTATTTGAGCAAGTGCTGGATAAATACTTTGCAGGAAAGCGCGATGAAAGAACACTGTCAATGTTGGCAGCAATGCCGAAATAGTATAATTTAAGTAAAAAACCGATGCTTTTGCGAAAGCGATTGCAGCGCTTTAAGGCTGATAAGGCAACAGGATCTCAAAGGTCGTGCCGATGCCGGGCTGGCTGGCAGCAGTAATTGTCCCACCATGGAGTTCCGCAATTTTTCGGCACAGCGCCAAGCCTATGCCCGTTCCAGAGCTTTTATCTTGAAGCCTGCTGAAGATTTTAAAAATCTGCTCGGCATATTCGTTGGGAAAGCCTGGGCCGTTATCTGCCACACTAATCTTTACCATTGCTGTTTCCGTATTGCTGTTAGCCGGTAGTATTTCTGAAGTTATTGTTATGACAACCGAGGTATCCGAAAACTTAATGGCATTCCCGATGAGGTTGGCAAACAGCTGACGAAGTTGTACCGGAATACCGCTGATGGTGGGCAATCTATTCAATACAATGGTGCCGTCTTTTTCATGGAGATGGATTTCAAAGTCGGCTGTGATATCGCCCAGCATTTGGTTAAGATCGACTGGAAGATGTGCCAAGGTACCCTCTTCCAAGCGAGAATAATCTAGCACGGCAGTAATCAACTTCGACATTCGGTCTGCCGATGCGGCCACTTTATCGAGGTATCCTCTGGCAACCACATTGTTGCGGATCTCTTCCTGTAGCCTGCTGGAAAAAATCATGATTTTGCGGAGCGGTTCCTGCAGGTCGTGCGAGGCAATATAGGCGAACTCGTGAAGTTGTTTATTTTGCGTAAGGATAAAATCCTCAAACTGTTTGGTTTGTGTTCGATCTCGGGTTACTTTAGAATAGCCAATAACGGCACCATGATCATCATGTAGTGCGGTGATGACGATGCTGCCCCAAAATTCAGTTCCGTCCTTGCGGACTCTCCATCCCTCATGGTTGGCCTTGTTAGACAGTGCTGCCTGTTGCAAAAGTTGTTCTGGAAGCTGTTTGGCGCAGTCTTCCTTGCGATAAAACTGCCTGAAATTTTTACCGACAATCTCGTGCTCGGAATAGCCCTTGATCTTTTCGGCGCCCTTATTCCAATTGAGTATGTTGCCTTGGGTGTCCAAAAGAATAATCGCATAGTCTTCCACTTCAGCAATCATTCGGTGGTACCGTTCCTCGCTTTTTCGAAGTTCCTCGGTCCGCTGGCGCAATGCCTCGGTATGCTGTTGCAACTGTTGCTCGGCGAGCTTGCGTTCGGTAAGATCTCGGGTAAGTTTCGAAAAGCCGATGACAGTGCCATCTGTATCATGCAGGGCGTTAATGACCACTGAGGCCCAGAACCTGCTTCCGTCTTTTTTGACGCGCCAACCCTCTTGCATCGCACGCCCTTCATTAACTGCAACGCTCATAAGCAGTGCAGGAAGCCCCACTTCGTTATCTTCAATAGTATAAAAAGTGCTGAAGTGTTTTCCGATGATGTCTGTGGCGGCATATCCTTTTATGGCAGCGGCGCCTGCATTCCAGTTCAGTAAATTGCCCTCAGCATCCAAAAGAAGGATGGCATAGTCGCGAACTTCCTCGATCATTTTTCCGTAAAGCCGGGTAGCGTCGCTGTTCAAGAACACCATGCTGTCGGCATGGGTTGATGCCATATTGGGTTGCATCGGCGCGCTGTGCTTTTCCATTGTAATAATAGTTTTAAGTAAATCTACTAAATAAATAGGGATTATAAAAGTAAGCGGCTCCTCAATAAATCAGCTGCGTTCAAAATAAATCAATCTAGCGAAGCTTCGAGTGCGTTGATTTCATCACTAATAAAAGACATACAGCTCTTGTAGCCTCCTGGCAAAATTGCATAGGGAATCAAGATCTCGTTGTTGGTCAAAATAGTGAATAGGATTGTCTCATTTTCAAAGGACATGTGTTTTACTTCAAAGCCCTTGCCCCGAATCAATTCATTATAGGCAGCGTCTCCTTCAAATACAGCTAGTGCCTGCTGGAAACTTCTCCATTGTTTTAAGATTTTTCCTCTGTCTCTTGCATTCTTATCCATGTCAGCTAATTTAAATTGGTAACAAAAATTTTGTTTCTGTAAAGAATTATTTTTAAGCTCACTCCAATGACGGTGCGAGTTTTAATTCCTTTGGATGCGTTTCATGCTATTGTAGCTCATAATTCCTAAAGCAGACTTTTCCAATCGCATCAAGCTTTGGGTTCAGCGTTACTGCGCTCTTCTAAATTGGACACGGTTTTCGTTGCGATAAGTCTGCCTTAAAACGAGGTAAATAATTATAAATGAGAGAGTTTGAGTCTGCGAAAGGTAGGCTATTAAAGTCGCCCTCGGGACAAAGTGGGCTTTTATTTCAGAATAAGTTACTTGAAAAGTCCGTAACGTTGACTAACAGTGTGCCAAGACAAAGTCTTTATTTAGACAAGTAGATCTCAAAAACCTTATTTTTGTATAGTAAAGCGTTCATGTTTAACAGAATTACTTGAAATGAGATCTTTTTTTGATTTTCTTTACTTCCAACAAAGCAACCTTTTTCCTACTCAGGCATCTTTTAAAAAACGCAGTACCAACAAACTGACTTCTTTAGCATGAAAAACATAATAAGATTACAAGTACTATTTGCAGTGGCACTATCTGGAATGGTGGCTTCCTGCGATCCAGATGACGGCGGTGACGGACCATTTTACTACTACCGATTCGCCATCGAAAACCGATCTGACGTACCGCTCAAGATAGAAGGCTACCGCACCCGCGACTTGGCCACCGGCAATGTATTGGCAACACCACTTTTGTTGCACACGATCAGCCTGCCGGCTGGCGCGCAAAGCAACCCGCAAGACGTGACACTGATGACGTCGTTAGAACAAATACCGGTCATCTACCCGGGATTCGAGAACAACACCGATTCGCTGGCCGTGACTTTTGGAGATTCTGGAAGAGGCTATTATGTACTCGACCGCACCGACGGTTTTTACAGCGGCGCTTGGATTCAGGGACGCGGTACGTTGCTTAATTTCTCCACCCCCGACCTACTTCCCAACGGTGGAGTACTGGTATATCCATTCACGCAAGCAGAAGCCGACAATGCTCCCGAACTCTAAAAAATACGTTTAAATAGGCACTCACATTCCCCTCCTCTGGAGGGTGCACGCAGGCGGGTTGGAAAAAAAACGCAAAAACCCTCCCAAAAACAAAACAAGCCAAAAAACAACAATTCACTCCTGCAATCCCAAACCCTCAATCTAAAACCTAAAATCATAAATCTAACAATTCCTTCACATTCCAATAACCGCCCTCCCCCACCATTCCCCGATTTTTGTACCAAAAAAAAATGCCAAGCTACCGCTCCCGCTTTTACGCGCTTTTGCTCCTTTGCACGTATCCCGTTTTTGCACAATCCGAAAAGCCAAAGATTCAGATCGCCTTTCTGGCAGACATTCATTTTCAAGACCTCTACGGAAAGCTCTCCGACAGTGATTACAGCGGTGTTAAAAATCCGGTAAACGGAAAATATACATTACTCCGCACCATGGAATCGCAGCTGCGCTCCACCCGCCTGTTTAATGAAAACTACTTTGCGCTTTTTGCAGCGCTAGACGATATTGTGGCCAGGGACATCAAGATTGTGGCGCTTCCGGGCGATTATACCGACGACGGACAGCCGTTGCACGTTCGGGGCCTTTCTAAAATATTGGAGGAGTACTCCAAAAAATACAGCATCCAATTTTTCATCACCACGGGAAACCATGACCCAGTGGGACCTTTTGCGCAGGAATCTGGAAAAGATGATTTTTTAGGAACAGGAGGCCAAACTCAGCCGATCTACAGCGAACTTCCAAAACAATTGCCGCAGAACAGCCTGCCACCCGTGATCACCAAAGATATTTCTAAAATGGGCTATGCGGCCATCATGGAGAGCTTGCGCCCTTTTGGTTTTTTTCCAAAAGAAAGCGACCTTTTTTGGGCCACCCCATTCAGCGACTACGATCCCGAAAACTACACGATGGAATCAGCCCAGACCAGCAGCCTGCTCAAAAATAGAATTTACGAAACCGCCCCCGGCTATCAAGTGCCCGATGCGAGTTATGTCGTGGAACCCGTGCCGGGCGTATGGCTTTTGGCGATTGACGGAAACAGTTATCCTTTGGTGGCAAAGCCAAATGCCGATGCAAAAGACCCGACCAATTACAAAGGCGCTGATTTGGGCTATAACAACATGCCTCTCAAAAAACACCTGCTGCCTTGGATCACAAAAATTGCCACAGAAGCCAAAAAAAGAAACAAGACGCTGCTTGCCTTCAGCCACTATCCGATGTGTGATTTTAACGATGGCGCTTCTGAGGCCATTGCCGCATTTATGGGTCCCAAAAAATGGCAGCTCAGCCGAGTGCCTTCTAAAGAAATGGCGGATGCACTGGCGGCTTCGGGCTTAAAAATTCATTTTGGCGGCCACATGCACATCAACGATACTGGCATTCACGAAGTGGCAGGAAATGTGCTGGTCAACATCCAGACGCCTTCCTTGGCGGCTTATATCCCGGCTTATAAAATAGCGACGCTTCGACCGAACGAAATCATTGAAGTGGAAACCGTAGCATTAAAAAACGTGGCCAGAGCCCAGGAACTGGTACCGCTTTATGAAATGGAATATGAACATCTGAAGAAAGAACATCCGGAAAGAATTTGGGACAAAACCATTCTGAAGACCAACAGCTATCTCGATTTTACCGATTCGCATCTGAAAGAATTGGTACGCCTGCGTTTTCTGCCAGAAGATTGGCCGGAAGGGTTTGGTGCTTTCCTGAAACAAAAAACAGCTTCCGAATTAGCGGTAATGGCACAACTACAAGGGAACGAAACTTTAAAAAATGTTACGCCCAAAAGAAAAAAAGAAATCTTGAAACAAGACATCTTCAAGAAGAGTAATTTTAAAAATTGGACGGGCGCAGACCTCATCAATGATTTCTACCGAATCAGGAGCGGTGACGGCCTGGCGGAAAAATACATCGGCAGCGAAAGGATTCAATCGTATAAAATACTGGGCGCCCTTTTTTCAGTTGAAAAACCAAACGAAGATTTGAAGCAGAAGCAATGCCGCTTGTTCTTCACGATCCTAAAGAAATTTTTGGAAGGCGCTCCTGCAGATCATTTCTTGGTAGATCTCAAGACGGGAACGGTAAACGCCATCGAAGGCAAATAAAAAAGGCTCCACTACGGAGCCTTTTCTAGTCAAATACAGAGGTTATTATTTCTTGGCTCCGTTCACGGGATTGTTTCGCACATAACTTCCGTCTTCAAATTGCACCTTGTAAGGCGAATCAAAAAAGCGGCTCGGCTGGTAGTAGTCGGTCGTGATAATCTGCGCTCCAGACGCCTGTGCCTTTTGGAAATGTTTGGTATCATTGGCGCGGGCTTCCTTGGTATCGGCATCGGCTCTTGTTCTGATCAGATAGCCTTGTTTTACCAATCCGGCAATCGTTGGGTCTTCTGGATTGTTTCTAAAAAGCGTGGCTGCCTCTGGAGTGCCAGGCGAGGCATTGATAAATACCATCCTTCCTTTTAAAGACGGATGCCCTTTTTTATACAGGTCTCTTTTCTCGCCGCTATTGTCTAATACGATTAAAAACTTCCCGCGAGCGTCTTTTAGCTTCGGCCAATTGCCGCGCAGCACCGCTTGTTCCAGCGTGGCATACTTGCCGCGAACGTCATCCGGCGTAATCAATTTTTCAGTACCAAGTTGGTTTTTCAATACGGCATCCATTTCGTCAAAAAGCGCTTCGGTAAAAGGTTCTGGAGCAGTTCCAAAGGTATTGGCAGTTCCGTCTTTGGGTTCCAGCGTGATGAAAATAGGTTCATGGTCTGGATGCGCGTCTGACCACTGTTTGAGCATTTGCAGGCACGCCTCAAAAGTAGCTACAGAACTTCTGAAGTCAATATCCGGAACGTGCAATACCTTAAATCCGGGTTGCTTCATGGCTCCCTTTGGATCATAGGCCTGTTCTGGCTTGGCGAGTTCCAATCCTTTGGGGTTTGCAAACTTCCCTCCTTTGCTGTCGGCATAAATATCAATTTCAAGATTGCGAAGTCCAAGGTCCAACTGTGCTGGAATTGAAATATGCTCGTATTGCAGTCCTCTCACGCCGTGCGTGGCATCTTTGCTGTCCAGATAAGCAAAAAGCGCGGGTTCGATTGCATTTTTATAACTGTTGTGCGATCCGATGACCTGAAGCGTGTTGATGGGCTGCGAATCATTTTGGGCATTGGCTTGGAAAAAAGCAGTACCCGACATAAAAACGGCGAGTGCCGCAAGTGGAGTTTTCATAAAAGTGTAGTTTTTAAAGGTATAAAGAACCAGAAAATGCTTCTAGCTTGGCACTCAAATATAAACTCTGGCAGGCAGTCGAATGTTAGTTTTTCGAAAACAAAATGCAATTAAAATATCATTTTTGGGTAAACAAAAAGTCAACAACACCTGATTTCATTGACTTCGCTTAATTTAAAAATAACTTTTAGGAAAACACTTTAGGGATGTCATTCCGTTACTTCGCATCACCAAAATAAAAGCAGCAGTCGCAGGAAATTGTGAGGCCTTGAATGTGACTGCTCTTTGAAATTCAAAAACAACACCATTAAACTAAGTATGTAATGACTAATTTTTCAAGACTAAAAAATGCCAGCTGTATCGCGGCAGCTTTGTTCTCGATGGAAACTGGTTTTGCGGCTACCAACGCAATGACACCTTTAGGTTCTCTTCGCACGGCCTTAAATGTAAAAACGGTCCTTCCTATTCCTATTAAAGGTCAGGTCGTGGACGAACAGGGATTACCGCTTCCGGGTGCGACCATCGTGGAAGTAGGAACACAAAACACAACGGTAACCGATATGGACGGAAGGTTTCAATTAAATGCAGCCGAGGGCAGCATGATCGAAATCTATTTCATGGGTTATAAAAAACAAATAGTACCGGCAAGCGCCTCTATGACGGTAAAAATGCAAAGCGACGCAGAATCGCTTGACGAAGTATTGGTTGTGGCGTATGGTAAACAGTCAAAAGCAGACGTTACCGGAGCCGTGACACAATTAAACGCCGAACAATTTAAGCAAGGGGTAAATATTTCTGTCGATAATTTATTGCAGGGAAAAGTAGCCGGCGTGCGCATTGTTCCCACAAGTGGCGAGCCTGGCGCGGGTGTAAACGTATCCATCCGTGGGGTTGGCTCCATCAGAAGCGGCAGTACGCCATTGTTTGTAGTGGACGGTGTGCCATTGTCAAATGATGATGTGAGTCCCGGTGGTTCAAACGTAGGGTTTGGTGCTTCGGCTCCAAAAAACCCGCTGAACTTTTTGAACACCAGCGATATCGAATCGATCACGGTTTTAAAAGATGCTTCGGCTTCGGCCATTTATGGCGCCAGAGGTTCCAACGGTGTGGTGATTGTGACTACTAAAAAAGGGAATAAAGGGCAGGCGTCTTTTAATTTTGATTCGTACTTGGGATTTTCAAAAGTAGCGAACAAATTAGATGTGCTTTCGGCTTCAAAATACAGAACAGCCATTTCAGATCCGTTGTTTGACCACGGTGGCAATACCGACTGGCAGGACGTGATTTACAGAGAAGCGGTAACCCGAAACAACTCGCTGTCTTTTGCAAAAGCTACCGAAACCGGAAACTACTATGTTTCGCTTTCGCAGATGGACCAAGACGGTATCATCAACAAGAGCAGCTTTAAAAGAACTTCGGGAAGAATAAATGCGGAAGAATCATTTTTAGACAACAAAAGATTAAAATTAAAAATGAACTTGACGGCCAGTGAAACAGAAGACAACGGCGTGCCGACGAGTGATGACGGAGGCTCAAACGGACAGTTGATCGTACACACGCTGATGGCCAATCCAACGCGCTCTGTGTTTGATGAAAATGGAGAATATACCAACTTTAACATGAATGCGCATTACAATCCGGCGTATTTGCTGAGCATTTATGAAGACCAGACGCGCACGTTACGCGTTTTAGGAAATCTGGAAGCTTCTTTCAGAATCATTGACGGTTTAGAGTACCGAATGAATGTGGGCGTGGACCGTTCGATCGCAGAAAGAAACACGACTATTTACCCAAACATCACCGACTTGAACCCAAATGGCCGTTATGTGCAGAACAATATTGAGTCAAAAAACTCGCTTATCGAACATTACTTGACTTATAATCTTGAGGCAAACAAACACAAGGTGGAAATCTTGGGAGGTTTCTCATACCAGAAATTTGAAAGGTCGGGAAACAGCTTCAGCATTGACCAAATTGCGGACCAAGGTACAGGCGTTTCTCCCGGAAACAACCCTGGCTTTGCAGGAGTTCAGTCAGGCGTTTCGGGATTTTCACAAGAAAATGAATTGCAGTCATATTTTGGTAGAGCCAATTATTCATACGATTCAAAATACCTTTTGACGGCTTCCTTGAGAGCAGACGGTTCCACTCGTTTTGGAGAAAATAACAAATACGGCTACTTCCCTTCGTTTGCGGTGGGTTGGAATATTGCGAAAGAAAATTTCTTGGCAGAAGCAACGGCCATCAACGAACTGAAATTAAGAGGAAGCTGGGGACAAACTGGAAACCAAGAGGTTCAGAACAAAATCACGCAGGCAGCGTATGCCCTTTCTGGCGCAGACGGCTATTACCTGTATGATGATTTGGAATTGGTTAACGGTATTTCTGTGGCTAGAACGCCAAATCCAGACTTAAAATGGGAAGTGGTGACGCAGTACAACATCGGTCTTGATTTCAGCTTTTGGAATGATAAATTGTATGGTTCTGTGGATTATTACAACAAAACGACAACCGATGCGATCTTAAATACGCCAGCACCTGTTTTAAGCCCAACGACTACGGTTTGGGGAAATATAGACGGAAAAATTGTAAACAAAGGAATCGAGTTTATGATTGGATCTAAAATCGTGGACACCGATGATTTTACGTGGTCAATGGATGTCAACGGAGCTACTTTGAACAACAAAATTGAAGACCTTCCGGTTTCAGAAATACTTTCGGGAACAATTTCTGGTCCGGGACAGTCTGGCGTGTTGGCTAATATTTATAAAAGCGGTTATGAGGCAGGTTCGTTCTACCTTTTGGAACATATCGGCTTTGACGAAGAAGGCGCTGACATTTATAGAGACACCAATGGCGATGGTATAATCAGTGGTGATGACAGACAAATTTTTGAGGGTGCGCTGCCCAACTTTACTTATGGTTTAAACAGTATGATGCGTTATAAAAACTTCGACTTCTCATTCTCAATTATCGGACAGAGCGGCGGTTACCTATTGAACAATACCGGACTAAACGCGCTAAACATCAACAACCTGGCATCTGACAGAAATGTAGCAGAGGGTTATTATAACTCAGGAGCAAATTCTTCAAACGCACCGCAGATTTCTACTTTATACATGGAGAAATCAGATTTCCTGCGCTTGAACACCGCACGTTTAGGATACACTTTTAAGACCGACAAATTAAAATGGATGCAATCGCTGAATTTATACGTTACCGGACAAAACTTGTTTACAATCACAGATTACACCGGTTATGATCCATTGATCAACAGCCCAAAATCAAGTGGCGGAAACCAGTCTGTGGGAATTGATTACGCTAGTTATCCAACTGCAAGAACTTTCATCTTAGGTGCAACCTTAAAATTATAAAACATGAAACTGAATAAGACATTTATCGTAAAAAATATACTTGCTGCATTCGTTGCCGTAGCATTTGTGGGATGTACCGACCTTGACGAAAAAGTTTTGGACGAAGTATTGGGAGAAGATTCTGGAAATGCCCAAGGCGCTTTGGCTGCGGCCTATGACCGATTGGGAGACAGAACTTTTGTGGACAACGGCGGTATGTTTGCCATGCAAGAATATGCCAGCGACATCGCTATTTTGCCAACAAGAGGAAGCGACTGGGGAGACGGAGGAAAGTGGCGCGCCATGCACGAATTTACTTGGACTCCAGACAATGCAGTGGTTACAGACAACTGGAATTTACTGACCAACGGAATCACGCGTTCGCTAACAGCCATCAAAAGTATCAACGCCAGCGATATCTCTGAAAAAGAACTTTTTTTAGCAGAAGCAAAAGGACTGCTGGCCTTTTACACATACACAACTTTAGACCTTTATGGACAGGCGCCATACCGTGATCCGCTTGTTGAAAATGCGCCATTAGAAATTTTGCAAGCCGGTGACGCAATCGACGACTTGATTTTGGAAATGGAAGAAATTATCCCAAATTTGGCAGATCTTGGCTCACAATCCACACACAACGGACGTTTTACAAAACAGGCTGCGTATGCACTTTTGGCACAAATGTACCTGAACCGTTCGGTATACAAAGACCGTTACAACGCATCATCTTCTTTTAACTTTAGTGAAGAAGCTTTGAGTGGCGGTGGCACCGATATGGACAGAGTAATTTATTATTCAAACCTGGTGATCAATTCAGGCATGTTTAGTTTGGAAAGCAATTATTTCGACAATTTTGCCATTCACAACGAAGCGGGTTCAGAGCTTATTTTTGTGGTAACTCAAAAAATCGACATGATTAGAAACGGAGACAACGACCTTGCTTATACTTCGATGGAAAGAAACCAAAGAGTTTCTGCTGCAAACAGAGGTACCAATGCTTCTTGCATTACTCCAGAATTTTATGCGAGTTGGAACGGGAATCACGACGATCCAAGGTTTCACAGATATGTGCAATATGCGGACGGAACTTGGTTCATGAACGACGGAACCACTGCAAGCGTTCCTGCTACAGATATTGTTCCCGGTACATCAAATCCTTGGTTTCACTTTAACTACGGGATTATGGCCGGACAGCAATATGGACCTAAATTAACGGCAGCGGGTGCTTTTGAAATGACACCAGACAACCGAATAAAAGTATCACAATTGTTTATGGAAAAAAGCAGTACTACCCCGATGATCTTTACGCCAGAATTAAACTTTGACAATGCTTCACAGGCAGTTTTGGCACAAAACCAGATCAATCGCGGTGCAAGATGTTTCAAGTTTGAATTTGATCCAGAAGAAGGAAACGGATCAAGCAACTCAGATATTCCTTTATTTCGTTTAGGAGGTGTTTATACGATGAGAGCGGAGGCCTATTTCAGAAAAGGCGATCTTGGAAATGCATTGGCTGATATCAACATGCTTCGCACAAGCAGAACACGCGAATCGTTGTACGGAAACGTTCCGGGACTGCCGATTGCTTCAATCGATGCGAACACATTGTACAGAGAATTAGGGTTTGAAATGTACTGGGAAATGTGGAGAAGACCGCAAATGGTTCGCTTTGGAAAAATAGACCAAGCGCTTCCAGATTCTGCAAAACCGGCAACAGAGCCATACCGAAGAATATTTCCAATTCCTCAAGAGACCATGGACGTCAGCAGAGGATTTATACAAAACCAAGGCTATTAATATTTTCTAGGAGTTTGTTGTTTGTAGCGAGGCAATTTCGAAAGGATTGCCTCGCTTTTTTATGTACAAAAGTTGTAATCAAGTTACTATTGCACCTTCTAAAATACTGCAACAGTTATAAAAACGTCCCGAACCTCTCGAAATGGCACGTATAGCCATTAGGATTTTTGACAAGATAATCTTGATGGTATTCCTCTGCTCTCCAGAATTTTGTGAATGGTTCAAACGTAGTTACCACCTTGCCCGGCCATCGTTTTGATTCATCCACAATTTCGATTACCTCTTTCGCCTGCTCTTCCTCTTCCACATTCTGTATAAACAGCGCAGAACGGTAACTGGAACCGCGGTCATTGCCTTGTCTGTCAACAGTTGTTGGATCGTGAACACGAAAGAAAAAATCCAATAATTCTTTATACGTAATTATTTGAGGATCATAAGTTATTTCAAGGCCTTCCGCGTGACCCGGATGATTTTCATAAGTGGGATTTTCGTTTTGACCGCCCAGGTAGCCTACTTCGGTAGCGATTATTCCCGGCAAAACTCTAAACAAATCTTCCATTCCCCAAAAACAGCCCCCGGCGATATATGCTTTTTTAAGATTTTCCATATTTTAATACCATTATTTCTTTAATTATAGGCGAAACTACCCGCCACTGTAAATTTACAAAAAGCCATTTTGGAATTACTTACGGCACGCAAGATTTAATATAATTTTAAGGACAACTCGAAAAAGCTAACCATGCTTATCGACCCCAGACCGAAGTTCACCTCAACAAAACAAAAAGTTTCGCGCCTCGTTGCAAAAAAACGCAGTAGTTTTTTAGGTTAAAAACCAACTAAATCTTGTTAACTTTTGACAACCGCTCTTCAAACACAATACAAAAAAAAGCCCCCTTGTTACTCAGGAGGCTTATTATTTTTAGTCAGACGCTTAACGCCATCCGAGTTCTGGAGCGACATATTTTAAAATCGATTCCAAAACGTGTACGTTGTAATCAACGCCCAATGTATTGGGTACAGTCAGCAAAATGGTATCTGCTTCTTGGATTGCTTCGTCTTGTGCCAGTTCAGCGATAAGCTTTTCTGGTTCGGCAGCATAGCTTTTTCCAAAGATAGCCCGTTTGTCGCGTTCAATATTGCCAAAGCTATCGCCGTCATTACCCTGAGCGCCAAAATAATAGCGGTCTCGGTCGTTGACCAAAGCAAAAATGGAACGGCTTACCGAAACGC
This sequence comes from Flavobacterium qiangtangense, assembly GCF_042658345.1. Lineage (NCBI taxonomy): Bacteria > Pseudomonadati > Bacteroidota > Flavobacteriia > Flavobacteriales > Flavobacteriaceae > Flavobacterium > Flavobacterium qiangtangense. Next base: position 198,203 of record NZ_JBHSQB010000005.1, on the reverse strand, counting down.
GCGGTTCGTGGGCATGCCCGGCTTTCTTCCAAGCTTCTTTATACAAACGAATCTGCTCTGCCTGCTGCACGTGGAAAGGCTTTCCGTTTTCGTCATATTTCAGCGTGGAGCTTTGCAGGTGCATTCCGTTTTCAGCAGCCCAGATGGCAGTGGCATTAGACGCGGCACCCCACCAGATACGCTCCCGCAACCCTTTAGAATAAGGCTCCAAGCGCAATAATCCCGGTGGATTTGGAAACATAGGATACGGATTCGGTTCAGCAAACCCCACACCGTTAAGGCGTTCTAAAAATTCCAACGCCTTTTGGCGTCCCATATCGGCATCCGTTTCGCCTTCCTTTGGCGCATAGCCGAAAGAACGCCAGCCGTCGATTACCTGTTCTGGTGAACCTCTGCTGATTCCCAATTGCAGTCGGCCTTCTGAAATTAAGTCGGCCGCGCCAGCATCTTCCACCATATACAGCGGGTTTTCATAGCGCATGTCGATGACTCCCGTGCCAATCTCAATCTTGTTCGTCTTGGCTCCAATCGCGGCCAATAACGGAAAAGGCGAAGCCAGCTGTCGGGCAAAATGGTGCACGCGAAAGTAAGCACCATCAATGCCAATCTCCTCAGCAGCAACCGCCAAGTCAATAGACTGAAGCAGTGTATCGCTTGCCGTGCGGGCCTGATAAGCAGGATGTTCAGACCAATGTCCGAACGATAAAAATCCTATTTTCTTCATAGCTAGCGTGATTTGTAGTTATAATCCAAAGATACGCATCATTATTGAGCAAGACAAAGAAAGCGATCGCAACCTATAAACCAAGAAGCAACTTTAAAACGCTGCTAAAAAGTCAGCGCATCTTTGCGAAAAACTTAGTCCAATTTGCGTTAAAATTTTTTCACTTTCAAAAACTTAAAAATCGAGTGCAACGAAAACGGCACTATAGCAAATTTTTAAAACAAAAAAGGCAGTTGCAAATAACAACCGCCTTTAATTATCTTAAATACTGAGCTAAGGATAAATCTGCAACCCTGTGATTACGTCTCCAAAATTATACAGTATGCACTCCGCCAGCTGTCCGGAATATTCACACTGCACATAATGCGTGGGTTCTGAATATTCGTGAAACATAAAATGAAAACGAATCTTGAGGTCGTCAATTATTTCTGGTTTCAATAAAACTTTATAAAAATATTTGATGTCGCGCTGGGTGAGATAATCTACTCCTTTTTCAGAAACGATTTCCCAATGTTCCATGTGGCGGGACGAGTTTTCCTCAATTGCTTTAAAGATATTTTTGAGTAGCTGTTGGGGGTTCTTGCTGTAAATTTCAAATATCATGATAGTTCGTTTTAGCCCATGAAACAATTTTAATAAGCAGTTATTTGCCTAAAGTTGGTGATAACTATTGCAATTTCTCTTATACTATTTATTCAAAGTTTTACACTTTTCCAATATGCCAGATTTTTGAAGCTGCATTTCAATGATTCCTTTCGCTATTTAAGAATCGATTCATAGATTTCATTCAAAAGCACCTGCCTCATTTTTGAATTTCGCTGATTGAGCAAAATGATGATTCCCCAACCTTCTGCTCTGTTGTAGCATAAAATGGAGGACTGTCCCATGGAATCTCCTGATTTTGAATAAATGATATTTTTTTCGTCGGTTACAATGCTTAGGCCTAATCCCATTTCTCTTTTTTCGTCTTTGTAAAAGAGTTTCTCCGTAAGTAATGCGGCTTTTCCAACTGCCGTTTCTTTATCCAAAACTGCTTTTAAATAGGCAACCATATCAAATGTTGTAGATTTTACCAAACCTGCCGGAGCAGTTACATTCCAGTTAAAAAATTCTTGGATGCCTCCTTCCGGGTTGTGGGCAACTGTTCTGTTTTTTACGTTGAATTCTTTAGTCAGTGTGTTTTTCAATCTTAAAGGCTTGATGATTTTATTCGTAATAATTTGGTCGTAAGACTGACCGTATATTTTTTCTAAAATTTGTCCAAGCAAAGTATAACTGATCGTTGAATAACGGTATTTTCCATAATCTATCAATTCGTTGCAATTATTTATCATTGTTGCCAATGTTTGTTCAGTTACGCCACTGACAGGCTGTTGCGGATTGAGTTCGATTAGCTTTCCAAAATCAAAATCTGGCAGACCCGATTGGTGAGAAGCCAAGTCTGATATTTTAATTTTGTTCCTAATATTTTGATGCAAGACATATTGTTTTGGAAGATAATTGTCTATATAATCGCTTAGTTTTATTTTGTTTTCAACAACCGCTTGAGCAATTAGATTGGATGTTAGAATTTTAGTAATGGACGCAATTTCAAAAAGGGAATTTTCATTGATATCTGTTTTGCTTTCCTTGCCTAATTTTCCAAAAGAGATAAAGTGTTCTTTATTATTTTGGATAAAACCGACACTGATTCCAACGTCTGGATTTTTCTGGTAGCTGTCTTTTATAATGGAATCAATCCTTTTGGTAACGTCTTGTCCAAAGGTAAATGTGCTCACTGTCAAAAGCACCGCTAAAAATTGTAATGATTTTTTCATTGTATCGAAAATTGGTTAAAGAATTATTTCGATGCAAAGATGTGGCGGAACTTAAAGGCACGCGACCGAATGAAAGTATTCGAACGCATTTGTTTTAAAAAATAAGTTCGGATAATAGTAATAAAACGTACGAGTAATTACAAATAACTGTATTACAACACTTTGCGATACGCAGTTGGAGTATTTCCGGTATGTTTTTTAAAAGCTGTGTTGAAAGATGATTTTGAATTAAACCCTACTTCATATAAAATTTCAAGTACCGTCAGCTTGTTTTTTGCAGGATCTTTTAAAATTTGCATGGCACTTTCTATGCGATAGATATTTACAAAGTCATAAAAATGCTGTCCTAATGTGTGATTTATCAAAACAGATAAGTCGCGAACCGGAATTTGAATGGCATTCGACACTTCCAGAATGGTCAAGGAAGGATTTAAAAAAGGCTTTTCCGCAGTCATATAGTGTCTTAATTTTGACAGTTCTTTGGTATCTTCTTTAGTATTTTCGGCAAAATGTCCGCTATTTTTTTCTTCGGATATGATGTCAGCAACCAGTTTTAATTTAGAATCAACATTTTGAAACAAACCAGGATTATACAGCGCCTTAAATAAATACCAGCAAACGATAAACAGCTGCAACAGTAAGATTGCGATTTTTATATATTCAGAAATATTTGGATAGTCAGAAAATTTGAAGATGTTTTTAAACAGCGTAATCAGGTACAAAACAGTCAAGACCACTGCAATTTGAAACAGCCAATTATAAGATTGAATGCTCTTGCCCGCATAATTTTCAAGGTACAGTTTCTTTGCTTTTCGCAAGAGCATAAAAACGGTAATGCAATAGAGTATCACTTGAAAATGGAATAGAATATGTGTGAACTGAAGCTCTACCCGAGTCTGGCGATTCATTATAAAATCAATCTTTGAGGCCGCGTCCACCATATAAAAACGTGGCAGTACCATTAAGTTTACAACCAAAAATGGAAGCGCATGAAGTAAATGCTTGGGTTGCAACCTAAAATCAGAATAGCACACAGAAAGCACATAAAGATAAAAAACAGGAAGTTGTAAAAAAGCCAAAGAATTGCGCAACATAGCCATATTTGAAGGTCCATCTGACACCAAACTAAACAACGGATCGCTAACGTCAATTGCGGTCAAAGTCAAAAAGACAGCGAAAAGCAAATTGCTGACTTTATGTTTTGTTTTGATGGTAACCAGAAAAAAAGCAAGAAGCAACGAAATGAACAGCGAAATCGTTGTGACAATAATCAATAAATTATCAATATCCATTGGCATTTGCTTTAAGTAGTATTGAGTTTCTGGTCTGTGGTAAAATTTGTTTCTTGAAAGAAAAAATCAAAGAATGTAAATTTCGGTTAAAGATAAAATTTCTTACGAAATGTGGAGGATATTTGTTCTATAATTCTGAAACTTGATGTGGATTGGTGGCAAAAATTGTGATTTGGTAAATTGATCTAAATTTTCAATTCAGATAACGCCATCGCTTTTACCGATACTTAGGGAGAAGCAATGAAATTAAACAAAAAAGGCAGTTGCTTATCACAACTGCCTTTTCCTATAGATTTAAAATAGCTTAATGTCCGGAAACATTTTTGCTGTGTTCCACAAACTTCAATTTCTTGGCACAATACAATCCGAAGAAAAGGATGTACAAATAACAGAATACCGGAACGATAAACGATTTCTGTACGCCAAAGTCAGAATCGGCAAGCGCTCCTTGGATTAATGGTACCAAAGCACCTCCTAAAATTGCCATAACCAATAAAGAAGAACCTTGGCTGGTATATTTTCCTAATCCAGCGATACCTAAAGTGTAAATATTCGAGAACATGATCGAGTTGAAGATTCCAATTCCAAGAACGCTATACATCGCCATATATCCTGTGCTGAACATAGTGGAAAGCAATAAAATCACATTAATTGACGCAAAAATCGCCAATGTTCTTGCCGGTGCTGATTTCCCTACCATAAAAGCGGCAAAGTTCAGTACCAAAAATATTATAAAGAAACTCATTTGGCTAAAACTCAAATCTACGATGCTGTAAATCAGTAAAAATACCGCCGCAGCCGTCAAGATCATATAGACTGCTTTTTTAGAAGCGCTGATGCTGTGGTTCAAGGAAATGGCTCCCAAGAAACGGCCGATCATCGCGCCGCCCCAATACATCGCCAGATAATTCTTGCTCACCGCTTCGGATAATCCTGTCACGCTTGGCAGTTCTAAAAAGCTGATGATGAAACTTCCCACGGCAACTTCCCCACCGACATAGCAGAAAATTCCGAGAACGCCCAAACGCAATTGTGGGAATTTTAAGGCGCCTAATCCGCCTTGTTCGGTTTCTTCCGTTTGGAACGAAGGCAATTTTACGTTGTAAATCAAAACGGCTACCAAAAGCAAGATTCCTGCAAATACAAGATATGGAATTCGTGTAGCTTCTGCCGTAATGTTGTGGTCGCCTCCAGGTCCGAAAACTAGGTAACCTCCTAATATTGGAGCGATTGTAGTTCCAAACGCGTTAAACGCCTGTGTCATATTCAATCGTCCTGAAGCGCTGTCTTCTGTTCCCAATAACGAAACATAAGCATTCGCCGTAATCTGTAAAATAGTAAATCCAAGACCCAAAACGAACAAAGCTCCCAGGAACAATCCATAGACAGAAAAAGTCGCCGCTGGATAAAACAGGATGCATCCGATAGAAGATAAAACGATTCCTGCAAGAATTCCTTTTTTATAACCTACTTTGTTAATCGGGTCGCCTTTGTAATATGAAATAGCGAAATATGCCAAGGAACCAAGGAAGTAAGCTCCGAAGAAACAGAACTGAACCAGCATCGATTCGACAAAAGTCAGGTCAAATAATTTCTTTAAGTACGGAATCAAAATGTCGTTCATGCAGGTAATAAATCCCCACATAAAAAACAGTAACGTAATAGTAATCAACGGCACCGTGTAGTTTGGGCGCGCTTGATTGGTAGTATTCGTGTTATTCATAAACTGGTTATAATTTAAAAGCGCAAATTAAGAATTGAAATCCACTTTCTCTCTTAATTTACGCTTCAATTTTTGGATTATTTTAGGCTTATGGTTTTCGCTTAATAAATTTACTGTTTAAAATAAAAAATTTCTTTTCGTTTTCACGTATTATAAAATGTCCTTTATCAGCAACACACACAATGCCAACCTATTGAAAACAAATTTAATCATTTCAAAGCACAAAGCTTGTTTGCAATCGTCAAAAGAGACACCTCGTTCAACTCAGGGTTTGGCGCAAGCGAAAACAATTGTTGTCCTGGTCTGCCAATAAAAGCACCTCTCCAGCCAGCATAAAGAGCACCCGCAATATCCCAACCATGCGCAGCAATCAACATACATTCATTATTTTTAACATTCATTTTTCGAGCTGCCCAATTGTAAGCATCAGCGTGAGGTTTAAACTTTCCTATATCTTCTATGCTCAATTGTTCCTCAAAATAGCTGTCAATCGCCGCGTTTTTCAGTTGCGTCTTCACAGCATAATTAGACGAATTTGTAAAAGAAACAAGTCGGTATCCGTTATTTTTTAATTTTTTTAAACTTTCAATGACGTCAGTATGTGGCTTTAAACTCAAGATTGGCTTGACTGATTCCTGTGCTTTTTCCTTGCTGATTTCAATATTGTTGTTTTTAGCTACCATCTGAAGCGTGGCCACTCCAATGGCTCCAAAATCCTCATATTGGCTGGCAACAGTGACCACTAAAGAATATTGCAACATCGTGGTAAACCACAAAGTGGCTAATTCTGCGCGATTGTGCAACACCGTGCTAATGCTCTTTTTCAATGGCTCTAAATCTAAGATTGTCTCATTGATATCAAAAAACAAAATTTTAGGTCTTGATTCATTTAAAACAATTTCATTTTCTCTGCTGCGAATAGAGAATACTTCTGATGGAAGGATCACGCCCAAACTACCCGCAGCTACGGTATTTTTTAAAAAATTTCTTCTGTTATTTTTCATATAATTTCCTCTAGAATAAATATATAGTTTTTTGAGGTAAAATTAAACAATATTTTTATTGCTTCATAATGAATCATTGTTTAGATATTTCCCAAGTGTGCCATTTTTATCTTTTTTTATTTTCCCACCAGATTTGAGTCTAGATACAATCAAAAATGAAATTTCAACTGATTTGAAACGATAAATTTCGTAGTCGAGTTGGCATATAATACCCAATTTCAGTACATTTGTCTCGAATGAAAATGCTTATGGAAGATAATCTTGAAAATTTATTAGAGAAAAAATCTAAAGAAGCCTGGGAAATTTATCTACCCGGTTTTTCAATTGATTGTGCCGTTTTTGGATTTCACGATGGAATGCTTAAAATTTTGATGGTAAAAATAAAAGGTCAAGACTTTTGGGGCTTACCCGGTGGCTATATTAAAAAGCAAGAAAGCTTAAAAGAAGCCGCTTCAAGAATTTTAAAAGACAGAACTGGCGCCAAAGATATTTATTTACAGCAGTTTAGAGTTTTTGGAGAACTGAACCGATCTGAAGGTTTTTTTAATGGATATGACGACACGCTTTGGCACAAACAGCGTTTTATTTCGATGGGATTTTATGCCTTGGTCGATTATTCGCAAGTGCAATTGATGGTTGACGATCTATCAAATGCGTGCGAATGGATCAGCATCGACGAACTTCCCGAGTTCATGATGGACCACAGAAATATTTTCAACCACGCGTTGGTGACTTTAAGGAAGCAATTGAACTATAAGCCAATTGGTTACAGTTTGCTTCCAGAAGAATTTACCATGCCTGAATTGCAACGACTTTATGAAATTATCTTAGGGAAAAAATTGAATCGAGGTAATTTTTATCGAAAAATGACCGGTTATGATATTTTGGATAAATTAGAAGAATCACGAAAAGGTGGCGCGCACAAAGCTCCAAATTTGTATAAATTCAATTTGGAAAAATACAACTTAGCACTAAAAAACGGATTCAAAGAAGGTTGGTAAAATCCAATACAAACTATTAAAATTACCAAAAACAATGGCAAAAGTAAAATACAAACAGCCCACATTATTCAAATTGCCAGAGTTGCAAGAATATTTCGTATTAATTTCTCCGACCGAAGAAGTGAAAAGCGAAACCAAAAAACTTAAAAATAAATTATACAAAATCATCGGAAGAAAAACTGAAAATGAGTATTCTGTAGCGCATATTTCGTTGTTCAAAACAAAATATGAAATGGATAATCACTTGCTTGAAAAACTCAAAAAATCGTTGGCCGACATAAAACCTTTTACTATTTCTGTCAGTGAAGCCGATGCTTTTTCACACGGAACAACTAAAAAAACACTGTACTTAAAAATCGACAATCCAAAACCGATTCAAGCGATGTTTGAAACTATCGGAGAAGAATTTAAATTCAAGAAAGAAATTTTGCCACATTTGACAATTGAACAAAATCTTCCGGTTGCTGATTTCGATAAAATTGGTACAGATTTAAATGCTTTCAACTATAAAAACGAGTGGATTTGCGACCGAATTACCGTTTTAAAAATGAATCCGAAAAAAGGGAATTATAAAGTTATTGAAGAAATTTTACTGCAATAATTACAGCTTCTTAAACTCACTCGGATTAATATTTTTACGTTTTTTAAAGTAATTTGAAAGATGACTTTCATCAGTAAATCCAAATTCATAAGCAATCTGTTTGATCGGCATTTGATTATTTGAGATTCGTTTTTCAATTAATTTTAGGCGCAAATTGTTGATATAATCGCGATAAGTTATTGAAAAACTTCTTTTAAAATAAGCACTGAAATACGTTTGAGCAATATTAAAATGTTCAGAAATCGCTTTAATTTGAACCAACTTCGGATTGTAAATATTTTGGTGAATATAAGACGTAATCTGTTCGTTATCAATATAATTTCCGTTCATCTGAAGATTTTGAGAACGCATCGTTTCCTTTATTAATCCAAAAATTGAAAGTATCTGATAAAAAACAATCGCCGAATTCGAAACATCGATTTTGCAATTGTAAGCCGTGATATTTTCTATCGTATTTTTTAAAATCGTTCGGCACGGATCATCTAATTTCAAGACAGTTTCTTTTAATAATTTATCGCGCATAAAATTTTCTGGCGTATTCAGTAAAAATTCGTCACAAGACAGTTTTTTATTCGAATTGAAATAATTATCAGTGAATTTTATAAAGACAAATCGAGTGCTTTTTTTGATGTCAAAATAATGTTCGTCATCTGGAGAAATTACGAATAAATCGCCTGCTTTGTAAGAAAGCAAATTGTTGTTCAAATGATGAATGCCACAACCTTTTTTGATGTAAATTATTTCATAATACGTATGACTGTGCACAGGAAGATGAAATTTTTCTTCCTCAAATTCATCTATCAATAAAGTTTCGAACTGATTTAATTTAGGCATAACTTATAATTGCAAGTTTATATCGCAAAAGTACAACTTATTTTATTTTCCTTCAACGTAAATTTGCAGAATGGAATCCCAATCACTTTCAAAGTCGCAAATCACAATTATGGCCATCGCCGCCGGAGTTTGCGTAGCCAATATTTATTACAACCAGCCCGTTTTAAAAGACATCGCAAGATCGTTAGGCACCACAGAAGCCAACGTCGGCTTGATTTCTGTCTTGGCGCAAGCCGGTTATGGTTTCGGATTATTCTTCATCACGCCGCTTGGAGATAAAATCAATAGGAAAAAATTAATTTTAGGTTTGCAAGGTCTTTTGATTATTGCATTATTAGGAATGGTTTTTCTTCAAAGTCGTTTCGGAATCTTCGCAATGAGCTTAATTATAGGAATTTGCAGTGTCGCCGCGCAAGTCATTTTGCCAATGGCGGCAAGTCTTGAAAAAGTCAACAAAGCAAAAACCATCAGCTTTATTTTCTCGGGAATTTTAATCGGGATTTTGGCCGCGCGTGTTTTCGCAGGAACAATCGCCGAATGGTTTGGCTGGCATTATGTCTATGCAATTTCTGCCGTGATGGTTTTGGGAACCGCCGTGATGGTTCATCTTTCGCTTCCAAACGTGAAACAAGAATTTACAGGAAATTATATTTCGCTTTTAAAATCAGCGTTGCAACAAATTCAGCGTTTTGCGATTTTGAGACGAAGCACACTTTTGGGCGCTTTAATTTTCGGAGCTTTTTGTTCTTTTTGGACCACTTTGACGTTTCATTTAAGTGGCGCTCCGTTTAATTATGGAACTGATACGATTGGATTATTTGGAATTTTGGCCATTGCCGGAGCCTTGCTGGCACCTTATTTCGGAAGATTAGTTGACGGAGGAAATGCTACCAAATCACAATTGTTTTCTGTCGGAATGTTGCTTGTCAGCGTGATTTTGCTGCACATTTTTCCGCATTCTGTTTGGGCGATAATTATTGCGGTTTTGCTTTTAGACGTAGGAGTTCAAGCAACGCAACTGATTAATATAGCCACAATTTACACTTTGGACGAAAAAGCGAACAGCCGAATTAACACCATTTACATGACTTCTTATTTTATCGGTGGCGCGGTTGGGACGTTTGTCGGCGTGCTATGCTGGAAATATGGCGGTTGGGATTTGGTGACTTGGCAGTTGATTCTGTGGAGCGCAATTGCATTTGCCGTGGCATTTTACTCTTACAAAAACAAGTCATAGCATAATTCATCAGAAAAACACATTGTCCTTTTTAAATTATTATTATTTTCTTTTTATAAAACACAATGAAAAAAAGTCTTATCGCGCTCTCATTGGGCGGTTTAACTATTGGAATTACAGAATTCGTGATGATGGGTTTGTTGCCTGACATCGCGCAAGATATGAAAGTTTCGATTCCGGTTGCGGGATATTTGATTTCTGCTTATGCTTTGGGAGTCGTTATCGGAGCGCCTTTATTGGTAATTCTCGGCAGAAATTATCCGCCAAAAAAGATGCTTTTACTTTTGGCTTTAATGCTGACAATTTTCAACGCGTTGTCAATTATCGCCCCGAGTTATGAAATATTATTTGCTTCAAGATTGCTTTCTGGATTGCCACACGGCGCGTTTTTTGGCGTTGGAGCTGTCGTCGCAAGCCGTTTGGCTGACAAAGGAAAAGAAGCGCAGGCGATTTCTATAATGTTTTCTGGTTTGACGATTGCAAATTTAGCCGGAGTTCCGATTGGGACTTATGTGGGCCATCATTATGATTGGCGTTATACTTTTATAATTATTGCTGCTGTCGGTTTGCTGACCGTTATTTCGATTTATTTTTGGATGCCCGTTTTGGAAGCAAAAGCAAAAGAGACCATCAAAAGCCAGTTGCAATTTTTTAAGAAGAGAGAAGCTTGGTTGATCATTGCCATCACTTCTTTCGGCTTCGGCGGATTGTTTTGTTGGATCAGTTACATCGCGCCTTTATTGACAGATATTTCTAAATTTTCAGCGGAAGATGTTCCATACATATTGATTTTAGCCGGACTTGGAATGGTGGTCGGAAACTTTATCGGCGGTAAATTGGCGGATAAATTTTCTGCCGCAAAAACCGTCATTTATATCTTATTAGTTATGGCTTTAGATTTGGTTTGCGTGTATTTATTTTCTTCGATCCAAATCGTTTCATTAGCGTTGGTTTTCTTTACCGGAGCCGTTGCTTTTGCAGCCGTTGCGCCAATTCAAATGTTGATGATTCAAACGGCAGTTGGTGCTGAAATGATTGCTTCGGCGGCAATTCAAGCGGCTTTTAATATCGGAAACGCTTTGGGTGCTTTTCTTGGCGGATTGCCTTTAGTTGCTGGTTTTAGCTTTGCTTCGCCAAATTTAGTGGGTGTTGGAATGGCTTTATTGGGAGTTGTTTTGGTATTTATTTTTATCCAAAACAGAAAAAACACGCTTAAACTTCAAACTGCATAATTTATTTTAAAATCTATAAAAAACAAAAAGGACAGCGATGCTGTCCTTTTTGTTTGCTATAAAAGTTTTATTTTTTCTTGATAAATCGTTCTGTAAATGACTTTTTATCTGTCTTAAATTTTAAAATATACGTGCCTTCTTCAAGATTGGAAACATCAATTGAGCTCATGCTACTGTCTTTCTTTTCATAGACTTTCTTACCTTGAATATCAATAATTGTGACGTATTCAAATTGCCTTTGCTTATTAAAATTCAGTGTGTCTTTTACAGGATTTGGAAATACAAATGCAACTTCTTCTTGGTTATCTTTAACAGAAAGTGCTGTGGTGGCAAGCTCTTGAATTGAAAAATCAGCAAATAAAATCTCTTCATCACGCAACTGTTCCTGGCTCAAAAGGCTTCTGTAAATTCCCCATTTTGGGCGGATTCCGTCGGCATTATCGCGCCAAGTTCTGATGTTATTGTTTGTATAATTTATTAATGTGACATTATCGCTGACTTTCTTGATTGTTATGGCATATTTACCATTTTCTGCATAGGTAATCGTTTCAGTTACTTCCACCCAATTTCCTTTGAAGGAAGACAAACTTGCGCTAGCCACTTCGTTAGAAACCAAACTATCAGAATGCATCACTTGTAATTTTTGATTACTTCCACCTCTTGGAATCAATGAAACCACGGGAATACTCTCGTGTGGCCCGCCATAAGCTTTGATCTGGTGAATGTGTGTAAATTTATTGGAAGGCTGGAAACCTGCATCCAATTTGAATTTCCATTTGTAAATCACGGTTTCGCCATACGTTCCGATCAAATTATCTGGTGATTGATTGTAAGTTTTAATTTCGTTTCGCTGTCTGTCAAATTTGATGCAACGATCGTTATCCGGAGAAACGTGGATGTGAAATTTGAATACATATTTGTTCAATTGCGCGTCCCAAACTTCTTCAATATGTCGACCAAAACCATTATGTACACAATCTGGAGTTTCTGTCACGTCATAACCTGGCGCGAGAACGCTGTTGATTAATTCGTAAGTATTTCCGGATCCGTCGGCTGATAATGTCACTTGCGCTAACGAAATCTGGGTTAGAAAAAGCAGGGAAATTTTTAGTATTTTCATGTGCTTGGTGTTTTATTTTTCTTTGCGAAAAATCTTTGCGAAACTTTGCGTTAAAAATTTAAACGCGAAGAAAAAATAAGGTTTCGCAAAGTTTCGCAAAGCTAGATGTTGATTTTTTTCTACTTTTTATATTTCGTAAAAGATTCTACAGCGCCTTTTGTTGCATTTTTTATAGCTTCATAATCGAAGTTGCCTTCTTGATTTTTTACAAAAAGTTGCGAACCTAAACCAACGCAATGTGCTCCGGCAGAAAACCATTCTTTTAAATTTCCATCCTCGGGTTGCACCCCACCAGTCGGCATAATGTTTGACCACGGACACGGACCTTTCACGGCTTTGATAAATTCTGGACCTCCGACTTGCTGTGCTGGAAAAATCTTTACGATATCGGCACCAAGACTTTCTGCAAAATTAATTTCGGTTAAAGAACCACAACCTGGCATCCATGGAATTTTTCTTCTATTGCAAGTGGTTGCAACTTCTGAATTGACAATTGGCGCCACGATAAAATTAGCACCACTTTGAATGTACAATGACGCGGTTCCTGCATCGATTACAGAACCAATTCCCAAGATTAATTCAGGAAGCGTTTCTTTGGCGAAAGCCACTAATTCTTCAAAAACTTTGTGTGCGCCATCTCCTCTATTTGTAAATTCAAAAATTCTGACACCGCCATCATAGACCGCTTTCAGAATTTCTTTGCACATATTCACATCTTCGTGGTAAAAAACAGGAACGATTCCGTTTTCATTTATTGTATTTAAAACCTGCAATTTTGAAAATCTTGCCATTGTTTATCGTATTAATCTTCCGGAAGTATTACCTCCCGCAATTTGGTTTATTTCGTTGAAGTCGGCCAAATTTGCATCGCCTTCAATCGTGTGTTTTATGGCGCAAGCCGCATTGGCAAACGCTACTGAATCTTTTTCTGCAAAATTATTTAGTTCGCCAAAAATAGCTCCGGCAGCAAAAGCATCTCCAGTTCCAATTCTGTCCACGATGTGCGTGATTTCAATTGGTTCGCAAGAAAACATATTTTTGCCGTTCCACATTCTAGCTTCGATTTGGTGCCAAGACGCATTTTTTCCGGTTCTGGTCTTGTCATAAATCTTTTTCAATTTAGGAAATTCTGCCATTAAAGCCTTGCTTCCTAATTTAAAATCTTCATCCGAAAGCGAAAAATCAGTATCTAAAAGTTCATTAAATTGTTCTGCTCCTCCGATAAAAACATCTGACAAAGCTACCAATCCTTTTAAAACATCTTCAGGTTTTCTGCCATATTTCCAAAGTCCAGCGCGGTAAGCAGGATCGCAAGAAACGGTAATTCCCATCTCTTTTGCCACCATCAGGCCTTCTTTTAAAGCCAAGAAATTATTCTCAGAATGTGCAGGCGTAATTCCGGTCCAGTGAAACCAATCGGCATCTTTGAAGATTGCAGCCCACGGAATTGAATTTGGTTCTAAAGCCCTGAAAGCCGAATGATTTCGGTTGTAAGAGATGACTCCAGAACGAACAACAGCTCCTGGTTCTACAAAATATAAGCCTAAAGGTTCTTCACCTTTTTGCACAAAAGAAGTATCGATTCCGTTGCTTTTTAGGTTGGAAATAGCTGCGTTTCCTAAGAAATCATCTGAAACTCGGCTGACGTGAACGGCGTTGCAACCTAAAATGGAAAGGGAAGCCGAAACGTTTGTCTCGGTCCCTCCATAATAAATTTCAAGCTGATTCGTCTGGGACATTTTTTTAAATCCCGGAGGCGTCAATCTTGCCAGTATTTCACCAAAAGTGACTACTTTCTTCATTTATTTTTTATTCTAAAATTATTAGCTAAATGCCAAACCACCGTTGATATCGATGTTGTTTCCTGTCAAGAATGAAGATTCATCAGAAGCCAAATAAGCCACTAAATCAGCCACTTCAGACGCTTTTCCTTCTCTTCTCAATGGCGTTCCGTTTGCCACATTTGTACGAACTTCTGGTTTTGTAAAAGTATCGTGAAAAGCCGTCGCGATCATACCTGGACAAAGTGCGTTCACACGGATTCCTTGTGGACCAAATTCTTTTGCCAAACCTCTTGTGTAAGTCATCACAGCGCCTTTTGCAGAAGCATAAAGTGCAGCTCCAGGACCACCACCATCACGACCCGCTTGTGAAGCGAAATTGATGATTGAAGCGCCAGATTTCATCAAAGGTTTGAACGCTTTTGTAACCAAAAATACAGATTTGAAGTTTACGTCGATCATTGTATCAAAGAAATCTACATCCATTTCTTCAATGGTTTTGCGCGCAATCAAACCTCCGGCAACATTCACCAAAACGTGAACTTCTTCGCCAAAAGCTTTTTTAGATTCGCTTACCAATGTATCGATATCAGCCTGTTTTGTCATATCACCTTGCACGATGATTGCATTTCCGCCTACTTCTTCGATTAATTTTAAAGTCGCGTCACCGTCTTCTTGGCTCAGATAATAATTTACAACAACATTAGCTCCTTCTTTAGCTAATTTGATAGCTACTTCTCTTCCAATATCTCTTGCTCCTCCTGTTACTACGGCTGTTTTTCCTTTTAATTTCATTTTGATTGTATTTAATATTTATTTTAATTCTAACTATTTAACTGGTTGTATTTTTTTAATTAAAGCGAAGACTGAAAAGACTCCGAGTGGCACGAATGCGGCGATGATTATGAAAGCTGGCGTGTAAGATGTTTCGGTTATTACCGGAATCAAAAAGTTCATTGCGATTACCGAAATTACTCCGATGGAACCTCCTAAACCTGCCAAAGTTCCTACCGATTTTTTATCCATCAAATCACTTGGAAGCGTTTGGATATTTCCAATTGCAAATTGAAATCCAAACAATACGAAAGAAACAATTATCACAAACTTCAATGGTGTGTCTCCGTAAAATATTGTCGCTAAAAGTCCTAAAAACATGATAACTCCGGCGATAATGATAGCTTGTTTTCTTCCTTTATCAACCGATTGCGTTTTGGCGATAATCATTCCGGAATACCAACCTCCAGCTAAACTTCCCAAAGCGGCTCCAACATAAGGAACCCAAGCAAAAAGCCCGATTTGTTTTACATCAAAACCGTAAGTTTTTTGAAGATATAATGGCATCCAGCCTACGAAAAGCCACCAAATTGGTTCCATAAAAAAACGGCAAACAATCACGCCCCAACTTTCTTTGAAAGATAAAATTTCTGAAATTGACATTCCTTTTTGAGCTTCTTCTTCGACTGTTGGCGCTGCTTTTCCGTCAAGGATCAATCTTCTTTCTTCTTCAGTAATCCAAGGATGATCTTTTGGAAGTTTTTTGTAAACGATCAACCACGGAATAATCCAAACCAGTCCCATCGCACCGATGATGATAAATGTTGTTTTCCAGCCATAACCAGCGAACATATAAGCGATGAAAAGTGGCGCAATTACTGATCCTATGGAAGCTCCAGCATTGAAAATTCCTTGTGCGATTGCTCTTTCTTTTAAAGGAAACCACTCAGAATTACTTTTCACGGCGCCTGGCCAGTTGCCGGCTTCAGAGATTCCGAGTGTTACCCTTACAAATGATAGTGAGAAAACGCCTTTTACAGCAAAGTGAAATAAGGACGAAAGCGACCAAACGAATATGGCAATCACAAAACCGAGACGTGTTCCGATTTTGTCAAAAAGCTTTCCAGAGATAGACTGTCCGACGGCATAAGCAATCATAAAAAGGTTTAAAATCAATGCATAATCTGCATCGTTCATTCCCAAATCTTTGCCCATGGCCGGCCACATAATTGATAATGCAGAACGGTCAATGTAATTGATGATTGTTGCAATACCAATTAAGGTAATGATCCACCATCTTAATCCTTTTACTTTCATAATTTACTTTAAAAAGGCAATTTGCCCGATTATTATTTGACCACTTTAATGGTTTTTACGTTATTTTCAGACTGCACATTTACGATATATGTTCCTGTTGCGAAGCCTGACATATCAATAGTTCCTTGAGTATTATTGATATTTTTATTTAAAAGATTTTGTCCGAATAAATTGAAAACGCTTACCGAATCTATATTTTCTTCGGAAGAAAAATTCAAAACATCTTTCACGGGATTTGGATATACCGCAATTTTTTTAGCGTTAAAATCCTCGGTCCCCAAAGCTGGTTGGTATGTCATTTCAATATCATCAATCGCTCCCCAGCCGATAGTTGCCGCATCATTCAAATTTGTTGATCTAAAAGTCACTACCAAATACTGCGTCGTTCCTTCAACGATAACAGTTGCTGGAACTGGCGCTGTGATTTCTGTAAATGTTGAATATCCGGCTGCAGCTGATGGAAATTTATCTGAAAATCTCGTTGCCGCCGTTCCGTTCACAGGAACTTCCGACATCAATGACAAATACATATAATCATTTGGTCCCGTTGTTGGATCGATTGAAACAACTTCTTGTTTGTATTTAAATTTTACCTGAACATTTGTGGCTCCCGCTGGAATTACAACTGGACGATAAATATGAACGGTTCTGCTCCCTGCGGTTGTTCCCACAGCTGTTGCACTGCTTCCGATAAATGCAGCTCTTGTTCCCGAAAAACCAGTTTGTCCAGTCCCGATTTGCCACTTTCTTGAACCATATGTGTGGTTTAAAAGCGTCCAACCGTTTCCTTCAAAAGTATCTGCTGTTTCAAATCCTCCGTCACCTGTTGGTGAAACAAGAGTTACTGCAGTTTGTGCTTTTCCTTCGAAAGCGAATGCTACAAAAAACGCAGCGAGTAAAGTAATTTTTTTCATAAATAAATAAGTTAAGAGTTAAAAAATCTGTCGATTAAGTATTGATTTATTACCTACTCCAACGTCTTGCAGCAGGCGGGGATTATTTTAAAAAATCTTCTCTGATTGGGCTGAAAACGTCGATTAACATTCCAGCTTCGAGGCAAATGGCTCCGTGAAGAATGTTTGGCTCGATGTAAAAAGCATCTCCCGTTTGAAGAATTTTCTTTTCATTGTTGATTGTCACTTCAAATTTTCCTGAAACAACATACGAAGTCTGCGAATGATAATGCTGGTGAATTGGCCCAATTCCTCCCGTTTCAAAGGCTACTTTTACCATCATAATACTGACGTCATAACCTGTGATTTGTCGTTTTACACCTTCGGCAACTGTTTCCCAAGGATTTTCGCTTTCTACATAAAATGCTTCTGTTCTGATATTCATCGTGTCTTAATTTGTAATTAATGTATAATTTCCT
Organism: Flavobacterium qiangtangense; assembly: GCF_042658345.1. Lineage (NCBI taxonomy): Bacteria > Pseudomonadati > Bacteroidota > Flavobacteriia > Flavobacteriales > Flavobacteriaceae > Flavobacterium > Flavobacterium qiangtangense. The sequence continues at coordinate 180,374 of NZ_JBHSQB010000005.1, read as the reverse complement.
CTCCATTCCATATTTTTTCCGTTGATGGAAACCTTATGTTTTGAATCTGATTTTGCTTCTTTATTTGAAAATGCTAGCGTGTATGATTTTTTGTTTTTGAAAGTCACCAAAACGACCGTGTAATTTTCGTCTTGTTTTAAAATTTGGATCGTTTCTACTTTTGAATGTGGATCTTGAACCGATTCTAATTTTGGATCAAAGCTTCCGTGTGGCTCGATAATACTGACAAAAGTGTAATTTTTCTTGTCTTTTGTTCGCACCATATAACCCGATTCATTTCTTAAATTAAAATTTGGATCGTTTGCTCCTAATCTTGTCAAAACCAAATTATTTGTGTCATCCGTCAAAGTCGAAATTGTGTAAAAACGACTGTCGTTCAACCATGTAAATTTTGAAAGTCCTTGATTTCCTTTGGCTTCAGCCAATTTCCATAAATGCTGGTAGCCGTTGTCTTTTCCTAAAGGAGAAAGCGATGTCAATGCCGGTTCATATTTAAAATCAGTTTCCATAATATGACCTCTGAACATAAAATTCAAGTCATATTGATGGTTTTCTTTCGATTTCAAAGAAAAGACGTCGATGATAAAAGGCGTGTCAGCTCCAACTAAAGCAACCGTTCTTTGCATTTCAACTCCTGGATAAGCATTTGCTTCTGAAGCACTTGCAATCTGAATTTTTTCTGGAGCCGAAACATCAGAGAAAATCGTTTTTGGCGCTTGCTTTTCTGCTTCTTTCCAGTTTCCGTCGTAATGCGATTTTTCGTCAACAATTACCGTGTTGTGAGCTACTGAAGTTTGTGCCCAAGTTTTATTTTCATCCAAATATCTGCCGCCGCTTTTTGATTCTACATTTAAGAAACGTGCCGCGCCATAATCTTGCAGAATTTCTTTGTCATTGTTGAAAAGAAGAATTCCCAAACGATCAAAATGTCCGTGGCCCATTCCTTGCGAAGCGAATTTGAAAACCGCGGTTAATTGTTCGTCTTTTTTCTTCGTATGCATTCTGAAAAGTGCTAATCCGCCAGATTTTCCTTCAGGTCCGTCTGCGATAATCATCGGATTTTTTACAAATTCTTGCTTCTTCAAACCATTTACAGCTTCTGAAGATTTTAAACCTGCGCCGGTAATTGAAACTTCATTTTGCTGCTGAATTACAGGCAAAACCGAAGCATCGTTGTAATTTTCAAAAACAATATTTGTGGCAAAAACCAATTCTTCCGTCATGTAATTTTTCTCCTTTAAAGCATCGTTTATCGGGAAAAAATAACCGTTGGCATCTGTCAATTGCAAAACCGTGTTGGATGCTTTTTTAAGCAACTGATTTCTGTAGTCAAAAATCTTTAAATCGGGTTGGTTTCTATTAATTGCTTCGGCAAAAACCATAAACGGTTGCAACGCATATCGTTGATAATAAGGACCTTCAGAATAATATCCGTCAGGTGAAAAAAGCATATCAATTTGTTTCAAGAAACCCGTTTTTTTGTCTTTTGCAGAACCATAAAGTGCGCGATCAACCATGTCTTTGTCGCCCAAAACATAACCTGTCATTCCAACTGCGGCGACAGACCAAGTTCCGTGGTTGTGGATTTTGTTGAACGTATCTTTCCCTCCTTCGCTTTCGCTTAAAAATGCAGCCATGCTTCTGAAAACATCTCTTTCGATGATCTCACGATTTTTTGGGTCGATACTTTCTTTGACCAAATCATAAGCTTGGATTCCGTGGACTAACCAAACGCAATCGTTCAAACCTTGCCAGAATAATTTCCCTGAATTTTGCTCTGCTTTTCTCTTTGGATGCAATGGCAAACCTGGATAAATTTTGGCATATTCAAGAAGCATTTCTTCAACGAACTTGGCATATTTCTTTTCGCCAGTAACTTGAAAAGTCAATCCGGCATAATACAATTCTCTGTAATTTTTTTTGTGCTTTTCGTGCGTGTAACCGCCTCCGTTATCCACCGGAACTGGAACTTCGATTTTACTTTCTAAAGCTTTGTCAGCGCCTTTTTTTACTTTGGAAAAAGATTTTTCTAAAATTTTATAGTCACCTAAATGTTGGCTGATATTCTTTGCTTCTGACTTAGACAAAAGCAAAAGAGGCTCATATTGTTGGGCAAAAGCAGCATCTGACAGCACTAAAAAAAGTGCTGTTAGACCAAATGCTTTTATTGTTTTAAATTTCATTCTTGTATTTTTTAATTAAATGAGTTTGTCAAATCGACTGCACCAACTCCTGTTAAAACTTCGTCAGTTATAATGAACCAATCTGCATTTACTTCTAATGGCACATTTGCTTGATTATCTGTCAAGTAATTCATTCTCATATAGTTTCCGCTTACAAAATCAGAAGCTGTAACCGTTGGAAACATATCTCTCAAACGAACTGCAACCAAAACCCACTCGCCGTTTGTGTTATAGTGAACCAATTTTTTGCTTGCTGCAGAAGTTGCATATAATCTTAATGTTGGCGTTGTATTATTTGTATTTAACCAAAAGTGCAATACCGGATTGTTATTAAAAGCACCGTTGTCAAAAGCGGTTTTCCAAGTGGTATTTGTGGCGAAAGAAAATCTCATGTAAGCGATGCTGCTTCCGTTTGCCGTTGGCGAAAGCATTTGCAAATGATGGTAATTTGTGCTGCTTGGAAACGGCGCTTGATCCACAGTTCCATTTAATTGGTTTGCCGTGATTTGTGCTGCTTGACCAGCTGTGATTACTTCCATTCCTTGTGCTTCGAAGTTGAAATAAGTTTGTACCTCCCGATTTATGTAAGCTACCGGCGGACTTGCAACTTGCATTCCGTCGCCATAAACCAAATTAATTACGTAAAAACCCGTTGGTAAATCAGCCGGCGGTGCGAATGAAACGCTTGTTGGTGTTACATCAAAAGTTGCAATTGCAGTTCCTCCAAAAGTGATTGCTGTAACCAAATTCATATCTGTTCCGCCAATAACAACTTGTGTGTTTTTCAAGACAGCTTTTGGGAAACCAGAAACCTCTGGAGTTGGAATATCAATTGTATAATTGCTTTCTAACGGAACCGTAACTTCGCCTGAAACCGTGTTATAACTGTAAGTCAACGCTAATGGACTTGGTCCTGTGTTTGGCGTTCTCACGATTAAAGTTCTATCATCTTGGTATTCGATCACGCCATCAACAGTTGCAAAAGTTACTCTGGTAATTACCTGAAGATTTTGTCCTGTGATGGTAATTACTTCGTTTACAACAGACATTGTTGGGATTTCGGATTCAATTTCTGGAACCGGATACGTGATTGTCAAACTTTCCACAGACGACGCTTCTTTGTCAGAATCTGTTGTCAATCTGATAATGCCGCCAGTTGCGTTTGCAGGAACTTTGATGATCAAAGTATGCTGATTTTCACGAGAATAAATTTCAGCTTCAATGTCGCCGATGTATGCGTGCGTTACAAAATTTAAGTTGGTTCCGGTGATGGTGACCAAGCTTTGAATTGGTGCAGACGATGGCGAAAATGATTCGACTGTTGGTTGAGCGCCTAAGATTTCTTCAAAAGTTTTATCCACTTCTGTTTCAGCATCGCAGGCAAAAATCGCAACTGCAAGAATCAGGCAGATCGACTTGAAAATATTTTTAAGTATTGTGCTTTTCATAATTTTTGTTTTAATTATTTAACAACTAAAATTCCGATGTCTTTTTTATCTGTTCCTGCTGCTTTTAATGGCGATTTATCTTTTGGGATAAAATTCTTGGCGTCTTGATAACCTGGATTTTTGTCGATGATATTTTCAGAAACCGCTTTTCCTGCTAATTTCAATTCGCCAGAATTATAGATTACTGAATTTTTAATCGAGTTATTTTTTCCGTTCAAACGGACTGGATTTGTGACTTTTGAATTGTCGAAGAAAACGCTGTTCGTGATTTTCACGTTTACGATTCCTTTATTTTGGAAAACAATATCTTTTTCTGTCGCTCCGATTTTAGTGAAAACGCAATGGTCAACCACTAAATTTCCACCCACGGTTGATTCGTCATTTCCGCCTCTGTAATAATGCAAAACCCATTGTGAAAAGTCTGTGAATACCGTGTTTTCAAGGATTACATTCTCTGAATTATATTTTCCGGTATCATCTTTTTCTGAAGAAAGATTGATTCCTCGAAAATTATTTCTCAGGATCGAATTGCTGATTTTGATCGTGTCGGCGAAAGTTCCTTTTGAAGCTTTGATTACCGAACCGCCTTCTGCATTTGTGAAATCTGAGATGATTGATTTGTTTACAAAAATGCTGTAAGAACCCGGAGTATCTTCCTTTGGAGAAACAATCGCGTATTTTACTGCCGAAGTATTTTTTGCCGTAAGACTCACATTTTCAAAAGACAATCTCGCTCCTGATTCCACTCTGAACAAATAATTTGAGATTTTTTCAGCATCAGGATTAAAACTGATGATTGTATTTTCAGCAGTTGAACCTACGAAAGAAATATTGTCAGCAACCACAACCGAACGATCTAACAAATAAGTTCCGGGAGCCAAAACAAATTTTGTTTTTCCTTTTGCTTTTTTAACTGCTTTTTCAAGCGTTCCTGTTCCTGGTTCTACATTGATTGTTTGTTCTTGAACGGCTACTTTTGGCGTTTTTGGGTTCCAAGAAGTTCCGGTTTTGTTGGCGATTACCTTTGGAAAAACTGAAAAATCAATGCCGCTTTTTTCATTTGGAACAAAAATTTCCCCTTCTTTTTTCCAAGTTAATTTCTTTGGTGTAAAACCTTCAATTTTCTTAGAATTTTTGCTGTCGATACTATTATTTTTGAACGTAATTCCTTTCATGTCATCAAAGAAAGTTACCGCTTCTGCATCACTTTCATTGTAAATAATATTGTCTGAAATCACAGAAGTAATAGGTGCTAATGAACGTTCTTCATCTTTTCCAGCTCCTAATTGAAAGGAACTTGAATTGTAAAAAACATTGTTCGTCACTTTAGCATTTTTCACTTGATTGTAACGATTCAACGGACTGTTTGGAACGCCATTCATCACGACCAAAGAACCTCTGAAATCTTGCCCGGTCAAGCCGTAGAAATAATTGTTTTTTACCGTGTGACCTTCGTTTATAATTCGAACGCCGCCAGTGTATGGTTGGTTATTTCCAAGGAAAACGTTGTTCTCCACCAAGCAATCGTTTCCGTGACGGAAAACCATCGAACCTTGCGATTCTAAGAATAAATTGTTTCTGAAAATGTTATTGCAAGATTTGTTTGAAACGATTTCCACTTCGCCGTTGCATTTTTCAAATTTGTTCCACTCCACGATTGTATTCGACTGAAACATAGAATTATGGCTTGTTCCGATTCTAATAGTTTCGCCACCATTTGAACCTAACGGCGGACGCTCTCCGAAATAATTATGATCAATTCTGTGATGATTTTGGTGGTTTTCTTCGCCTTTCAACCAAACGACTAACGTACATCCGTCGTTTGTTTTTCCTGCGATATAATTATTGTCGAAACGATTATTTTTTCCCCATAATTCAACCCAATGGTTTGATTCTGCCTTGGTTTCTGGGTTGTAATCTGTTATTGCACAATTGGTTACTCTTGAATTATTAGCCACTTTGCTTTTGCTCATAAAAGAAATTACGAATTTGCTGTAACCGTCTTTGAACCAAAGCCCTTTTGCAACTAAATAATCGCCTGATAATTTCAAGGAAGAATTTCCAGAAAGAATTACTTTTCCGGCTGTTTCAGCTTCTAAGAAAATAGAATCTTTTGAAGCACCATTTGCATTGAAATCAATTGCTGTATCTTTCCAAATTCCGTTTGACATTACAATTTTGTCGCCCGGTTTTACTTTTGAAATGGCTTCTGTCAATTCTTCTCCGTTAGAAACTTTAATTTCCGTGGCATTGGCATTGGCCAAAAAAAGCAAGCATAAATAAGCTGTTACTGAATATTTTAAACTTTTCATATACTTAAAAAATTAGTATCCTGTGTTTTGTGCAATGTTTGGGTTCAAGTCGATTTCATACTGCGGAATCGGCAAGAAAATTTGGTAATGTTGCAGCGGACCTGTGTTTAACGAAGGATGCGCTGGATCATTATATTGAAATTCTGTAGCAAAATGCTGTGTCATAACCACTTCTGCTCTTCCGGTTCTAACCAAGTCAAACCAGCGGTGGTTTTCAAAACCAAATTCTAATCTTCTTTCATTTTCTAAGGCAATTTTGAAATCAAAATAAGTAGAAACATTTGCCAATTCTAAAGCAGAATCTGCACCTAACGAACGAGTTCTCACTTGGTTTAAATATCCCAAAGCTTCTGCATTTGGACCACTTTGCTCGTTAATTGCTTCTGATAATAACAATAAAGCATCAGCATAACGAAGGATAATCCAGTCGTTTCCGCCATCGTCAACTGCGTTAAAAGTCGAGTTGTATTTTGTAACGTGTTTGTCTTGACGAACCGCTCCGTTGAAGCCCAACCAAGTGTCAGCCATTGAAGCCGCTTTTCGTGGATCGCCAGTTGTGTAAGCTTGCGACATATTATCTGTTGGCACATTCAAACCGTCTCCGTTTCCAAAAACCACGTAATTATCACTTTGCAAAGGCGCAAAAAAGTTGGGATGTGGCGAACCTAAACCAACGCTTCCGGATTGGTAACGAACTGCAAACATGATTTCGTTATTGTATTCATTTCCGATATTAAAAACCGCTCCGTATGTTGCTTGCAAACTGAAATTTCCGCTGACAACTTCTGTCAAAACTGTTTTTGCTTCGGCTAAATCTGCATCATTTCCTGTGGTAAGCAATACTTTTCCAAGCAATGTTTTTGCAGCGTCAGAAGCAACTCTGCCTAAATTTGCACCTGATTGCGACGGAGGCAACATTTCTGAAGCCAAACGAAGGTCATTTGCAATAAATTCATACACTTCGCTTTGCGGACTTCTGTCCATTGTTTTAGCTTGAGTTCCAGAAACTGGGGTTTCAACGATGAAAACACCACCCCAAAGACGCACCAAGTTAAAATAAGCGTGCGCTCTTAAAAAACGGGCTTCTCCTTCATATTGATTTCTAAGTTCTTCATCAGCAACTACGCCTAAATTTTGAAGTACCACATTTGAAAGATTGATGGTTCTGTAACACGCTTTCCAATATTCTTGAAGGTAAATATTTTGCGAACTTTGCACAAAACGATCCACTTCTCTGATGGCCAAATCCTTTGTTTCGGTAGAATTTGGGTTCATATAAGTGTTGTCAGAACGAATTTCTGTCAGCAACCATTCTCTGTTTTGCATTCCGTAAAGGCTGTTGTAAATTGAAATTACAGCCAAATTTACTTCTGCCGGAGTTGTGTAAAATTCGCCTACACCAATTTCAGAAATCGGTTGCAAATCAAGCGTCTCATCACAGCTTGCGAAAAGAAAAGCGGTGCTTAAGAATAAGACTTTTAAGCTTTTGATAGACAATTTATATTTTTTCATAACCTTTATTTTATTAGAAATTAATGTCAATTCCGAAAGAAATTGTTCGTTGAACTGGGAAAGCACCTCTTTGGTAACCTGAAATCAATGGCGAGCTGTAAACTCCTGAATTTGTGATTCCTTCTGGATTTAATCCCCAGAAACCTGATGATTTTACATAAAGAAGGTTTTCTCCAGACATATAAAATCTTGCTTTTGTGATGCCTATTTGTTTGATAAACGACTCTGGAGCGGTGAAACCTAAAGTCACGTTTCGTAATGACATGTATGTTGCGTCTTGAACCAAATAAGAAGTGTTTTGCCAAGCTCTACCGTTGTTTTCACGAGGTTTTGTTGCAGGAGTTCCTTCGCTGAACCATCTTCCTTCGGCAAAATCTTTGTATAAATAACGCATCTCGTTGTAGTATCCGTCTCCGAAGAAAACTTCGCCTCCAACAGAACCTTGAACCAAGAAATTCATATCAAAACCTTTGTAAGTGAACGCGTTATAAAATCCCCAAGTAAAATCTGGAAACGGACTTCCAAGCGTTGTTCTATCTGAAGCGTTGATAATTCCGTCGCCGTTGATATCTGCGACTCTAATTCCTCCGACAGCGTCATCTGCAGAATGTGGATTGTTGGCCAATTCTTCAGCATTTTGCCAAACTCCGATCATTTGATAACCATAAAATTGAACTGCTTCCTCGCCTACTTTGGCAATATATTCTTCATTTCTTTCACCTTGACTGATGAATTGTGCTTCTCCACCAAGAGAAATCAACTTGTTTTGGTTAGCAGAAATATTAAATCCTGGTTTCCAAGTGAAGTTTTTGGCACGAACATTTCCTGAGATTTCAATCTCAAAACCTTTGTTTTGTATTTTTCCGATGTTGTTGAAAAATTGGTTATGACCTGTGATGTACGAAACGTTTTGTTGCAACAATAATTTATCGGTAATTGAGTAATAATAATCAAAAGTCACATTCAATTTATTTCCGAAGAAACTCAAATCAGCACCTGAATCGTATTCTAAAGTTTGTTCCCAACCGATTCCTGGATTTCCTAATACATCCCCAGTTTCTCCCAAACCAGAAGTCACGCTTCCCGCGCCTTGACCTAAAGAATAGTTTGAAGAATATAATAAATTGGTGAAAGAATAATTGGTAATATCATTGTTTCCGGTAACCCCAAAGCTGGTTCTCAACTTAAATCTGTTTACCCACTCGATGTTTTCTTTCCAGAAATTTTCTTCGCTTACATTCCATCCCACAGACGCCGAAGGGAAAATTCCGTATTTATTTTCAGGTCCGAATAAAGACGAACCGTCAGCACGCGCCGCGATAGAAACCAAATATTTGTCTTTGTAAGCATAATTTACTCTTGCCAAAAACGAAAGCAATCCGATTTGTTCTTTTCTCGTGAAGGTTTCGTTGGCGTCAATTACATTGGCACCGTTTATAGTTTCGATATAATCTGATGGAAATTGCGTTCCATAAATTCCGGTTCCTTTAATATTTGTTTTTTGGTACGTGATTCCGCCCAATGCATCAATGCTGTGGTTGTCGTTTTTCCACTTGAAATTTAAGGTATTTTCTGTAAGAAGATCGGTTTTTAAAGTACTGTCATCTTCACCAATCGCTTGCCCAGTTTGGTCTGCTTGCGAATTTCTGAAACGCTCATAATTTGAATAATCGACGTTTGCTCCACCCGAAGATTTGAATGTAAACTGCTTATTAATTTTATATTCTAAAGCAAAATTGGTTAACATTCTATAATCATGAATGATTCTCGTCTCGTTTTCCATTCTTGAAATCGGGCTGTTATTGTTGGTTCCCCATAATGAAGTCGTGAAATTTTGCTGTTCGCCGTTTTCATCAACATAATTGAAAGTCACGTTGTTAAAATGTCTTCCGTGAGCGTATTCACCAACCGGATAACCCGTCAACGCTGAAGTATATTCGTTGTGTCTTGACGGCATAAATCCTAAAGAACGCGTTAAATCTGAATATGAAATTGACGATCTTCTTCTATTACTATATGACGGTCTAAGATTTACATCAAGTGTAAGTTTATCGCTTAATTTTGCTTTTACACGGCTTTGGAAATTTACACGTTTCAAAAAGTTATCTTTCATCAAACCTTCATCTTCAATGTATTGCCCTGAAACATAATAAGTTGCTTTTTTTCCACCGCCTGAAACATTCATTTGGTAATTTTTGATTGTTGCAAAGTTTCTGATTCCTTCGTCTTGCCAATCTGTTCCTCCTCCAGAATTATTTGCCACTTGGCGCATTCCTTTTTCGCGAGAAGTATAAGCAATAATTCCTGGCGTGGTTCCGTTTAAACCAGCTGTATAATTTTCATGCAATTGGCGCTCTCTACGTAACATATCTGTATATTCATACGTATCATACATATCGATTTCTTCATAAACCGATTTTACACCATAAAATGATTTGAATTCATATAAAGTTTTGGTTTCAGAACCAGATTTTGTGGTAACCAAAATAACTCCGTTTGCACCGCGAGAACCATAAATTGCTGTGGAACTTGCATCTTTTAAAACCTCTACAGATTCAATTGTACTTGGATTTATAAATTCCAAACCATTTGAAATTGGAAAACCATCAACTACAACCAACGGATCGCTACTTGCTGAAATCGAACCCATTCCACGGATTCTGATTTGAGGCGCTTCACCAACTTCAGAAGTTGTATTCTGGATTTGCAAACCGGCAATTCTTCCTTGCAAAGCCTTGTCAACTCTGGAAACTGTGTTTTCGTCAAGATTTGTATTTTCTAATTTGGAAACTGATCCTGTGATAGAAGATTTTTTCTGAGTTCCGTATCCAACGACCACAACTTCGTCAAGATTTTTGCTATCATCAACAAGCGAAACAGAAATTTCTTCTTGTCCGTTAACCAAAATTACTCTGGTTTGCATTCCCACATAAGAAACTTGGATAGAGCTATTTTCGTTTACTGAGATAGAAAATTTACCGTCAATATCAGTGATTGTAGTGTTTTTTGTACCTAAAACAGTGACCGTCGCGCCAGGCAATGATAATTTATCAGAATCTGCAGTGACTGTTCCTGTCAAAGTATATTTCTCTTGCGCGAAGACAAAAGAGGTCAGCATCAAAGCCGAGAGTAAAAAAAAGTTTTTTAATTTCATAAAGATGTATAGCTTACAATCAGTAACATTAAGATATAGAGCATCCTGACCGGCTTTTGGCCGATAATGCTTTTTCATAAATAAGATCTGAAAATCAGATGTTTAATCTTGACTTAAATGCGCAGCAAAATCCACTTCCCCAAGCGATGCAACTTTACACAATGGTCATAACCGTCTATTATTTTTCCGTAAGAAACTTTTAAAAAACGCTTTCGTTGATGTTCATTAAAGTTTCTGTTTTGTTGCAATATTCATATAACGTCTTAAAATGAAATTGCAATTCACGTTTGGCCTTTTCAGGATTTTTTTCTTTTATAGCTTCATAAATTTGTTGGTGTTCGATGATATTTTCTCCTGTCATTGAATTTTTACAAACGTGGTATTTTTCAAAATTTGTAATAATTTCTGGAGTGATGATCAGCATTAATGTATTCAAAACCGGATTTCCGCTGGCTTCTGAAATTTTCAAATGGAACATCAAATCTTCTTCAACAGCACTTTCGTTGCTTTCCACTTTATTTTTATAAGCAATCAATGCTTCTTCAATATTTTTCAGTTGCTCTTTGGTTCTTCTTTCTGATGCCAAAGCCACAACTTGCATTTCTAACATAATTCTGCTTTCGACCAACGATTTAAAATCTGGCTTTTTCAATTGCAAAATATCTGTAATCATACCACTTAATGCCGGAACGCCAAGATTGGCAACAAAAGTTCCACTTTGTGGCAAGGTTTTCAGCAATCCATAAAATTCTAATTTCTGGATTACTTCTCTCACGTTTCCTCTACTCACGCCAAATTCTTCCGATAATTTTCGTTCTGAAGGAAGGCGGTCTCCGGGTTTCAGTTTTTTTGAAGTGATCAATTCCTTTAACTTTTGGATGATCTCTTCTTCCTCTGAAGATTTGAAATTATTTAAACCAAACTCTTGCATTTTCTAATAATAAATTGGTTGACCAAATATACGCATTTTTTTATATTAGCAAATAACCGCGTATTTTTTTTGTATAATTAATTTTTTAGTTCATTATGGTAAATATAATTCAACAAAAAAGTTAAAAAAAGCCATTGCAATTTGAAAAATGTTAGCTTTTAACAATTTAACTCAAACGTTTTCGAAACTAATTTGGAAGAATTAAAGCTCTAAAATTGACTTTTTGTCTAAATTATTAACGAGACGTTCACACTAGAACTGATATTTATATGTATTTTTGTTATATAAAGGTACATTATTACTGCATTCAAAAGGTAAAACCATTTTTCCACTTCCCAAAAGCGATGCAACTTTGCACAATGGATGTATAACGTACCGATAAACAGGAGTCTATCAATCTGATACGGCTCCTTTTTTGTTATAAATCGCTTTTTCTTTAAAAACACATTCTTGTAACCAATAAACATTCTTCAACTATTTACCTTAATAATTATAGACAAAACAATTATTATTAGTTAAAATTAAAAAAATCGCAATTTATTTTTTGGTCAACCAATTTTAATTATATACTTTAGCCCCACTTATTTATTATCATTCTGTTATGAAACGTATATTTTCCCTTTTATTTTTATTCCTTTTTAGTGGTGCTTTTGCAAAAGTATCGCTCCCAAAGTTTTTTTCAGACCACATGGTTTTGCAACGAGACGCGACAATCACGGTTTATGGTTGGGCCGAAGCCGGAAAAACAGTCAAGGTTTCGTTCAACAATAAAAATTTAGAAGCAAAAGTAAACTCTAACGGCGAATGGTCTGTGGATTTTCCTGCTGAAAAAGCTGGAGGTCCGTTTGAAATGAAAGTTTCTGAAGAAAACACCATTACTTTCAAAGACATATATATAGGAGACGTTTGGTTTTGCTCTGGACAGTCAAATATGGGCTGGAAACTGGAAGACGCCTTGAACGGAAAAGAGGAATTGGCAAACGCGAATTATGAAAAAATAAAGCTACTTCAAGTTTCAAGAACAATGGCCGGAACACCACAAAAAGACATCGAAAAAGGCCAATGGGAAACGTGTTCTCCAAAAAGTGGCGAAGGTTTTTCTGCCGTTGCTTACTTCTTTGGAAGGGAATTGTTCCAAAAATATAATGTGCCGATCGGTTTAATCAATTCTTCTTGGGGAGGCACAAATATTGAGGCTTGGATGAGCGAAGATTTGATGGGGAAACACGCTTCTGCCCGCAAAGTCATTGACGAAATGAAAACAATGGATTTCTCTGATGTGATGAAAACTTACAAAAAAGAATTTAAAGCTTGGGAAGAAAAAGCAGATCGTCTTGATATTGGAACGACTGAAAAATGGCATGAAAAAACATACAATACTTCGTCTTGGAAACCAATTACGCTTCCTGTTTATTGGAGTAAAGCGAAAGTAACTCCAAATGATGGCGTGATTTGGGTAACCCGAAGTTTTGAATTAACTTCTAAAGATTTAACTTCGGACGATATCGTTTTAAGCATCGGAAGGGTTGATAATGAAGATATTACCTACATCAATGGAATTAAAGTTGGAGAAAGTACACAAAAAGATTTAGACCGATTTTATAAAGTTCCAAAAAGTGTTTTGGTAGCCGGAAAAAATATCATTACGATTCGAGTGAAAAATACGGGCGATATTGGAGGTTTCCGCGGAGATGCCAATTCGTTACACTTAAAAACAGCTTCGCAAAAACTTTCGCTTGCGGGAGAATGGAAATATGAAGCTGGAACAAAAGACATCGAGGAAGTTCCAGAAAGACAACACCCGACCAAATACGCAACGTCGCTTTACAACGGGATGGTCGCTCCTTTCTTTGGTATAAAAGTGAAGGGAATTATTTGGTACCAAGCTGAAGCAAATTCTAAAAATGCAAAAGAATACGCAACAATGTTCAAGGAAATGGTCACCGATTGGAGAAAAAGCTGGAAATCTGAGGTTCCGTTTATTTTTGCGCAATTGCCAAATTATGACAATCAAAATAACCGCTGGATCACGCTTCGCGAGTCGCAAGCAAAGGCTTTGGAATTGAAAAATACAGGAATGGCGGTGCTTATCGATGTGGGAGAAAATGATAATATTCATCCGATTCACAAACAAGTCGTTGGAAAAAGAATGGCTTTGATCGCAGAAAGTATTGCTTACGGAGAAAAAGAAATTCTGTCATCGGCACCTGTTTTTGAAAATTATAAGGTCGATGGAAACTCGATTGCCGTCACTTTTAAAGGCGGAAAATTTGCTACAGAAGAAACAAAATCAAACATCAGCGGTTTTATGGTTGCCGGAAGCGATAAGAAATTTTATCCAGCGACAGCATTTTTGCAGGCTGATTTAAATACAATAAAAGTAAGCAGTCCTGAAGTTTCGACTCCAAAAGAAGTTCGGTATTTGTGGGCGGATGCGCCGGGAAAAGTGATGCTTTATAACACAGATGGCTTGGCAACGCCACCATTTAGAACTGATAATTGGTAGTAGTTTGAATTTAAGTTTAGTTAATTTGTTTATTTGAGAGATGGCCTGCAAAGTAGTTTAGCAGGCCATTTTCTGTTATATTAGACAAGTTCCGGCTCGGTCGTTTCGATAACTGACAACAATTCTTTTGCTTGTAAAATAAATTCACTCACTTCAATCACATTGCTTCTTACTTTTGAAAACAAAACGGCATAATCATCATGCAAGTCTGATTTTGTATCGTCATTTAATTCGTGGTATTTTTCAAGATCAACGCCTAAAATAATAAAATCAACCTCAATTGGAAGCTCAAAATTTCTATCCGTTTCAGTAACTTTCTGGAATATTATCGAGATATTTTCCAAATCCTGTTGCACTTTAAAATAAGAAGCAAGTCTTGAATGGTCTAGACATTTTTCAGCAAAAAGACAGTCCATAATTTCGTAAAAAACGGCGGTATCAATGCAATAAGACGAATTTAAATCTTGACAAATTTTATTAACCCAAGAAACAGAATTCACTACATTTAAAACTTCGACTGCAAAACCAAAGCGTTCAACATCGTTATAATATTGAAAATGCTTTAGATCTAAAACCAAAAAAGGCGCCTTCGTTTCGTTGATAAAATTTCTATTTTCTTTTAAAAATTCTTTGTTGAGTATCATTCTTCTCTATTTTTATTCGACAATTAGTTCATAACTATTTCCTTTTGAATCTGTAGCTTTGATTTGATTTTTATCAATCCATTCTGCTTCAATTTCTGTGGTTTTATTTAGTATTCCAACGCCATATTTACCTTCCATATCGACTTCGCCCGAAACTTTTTCTCCTTTCGAATTTTCTCCAACAACATCATAATGGTATTGATAACTACCCGATTTGCCTGTTCGATATTCATATTTGTAAGTTGAATCTGTGTGGTATGTTTTTGAAGATTTTGGGTCTTTAACCGGCTCAATTTCATCTACTTTTTTATGAAAAGGTTTGACGTCATAAACGATGATATCTTGAGAATCATTCTTGCAACCGATGATTAAAAAAGGGAAAAAAAAGGCATAAAATAGCTGCGGAAATCGTTTCATATTTAATGTGGATTTATTTCCGTCAAAAGTAGAAATCAACAAAATGCCCGCGTTACGGTTTTCCGTAAAGCGGGCATTTTTTTTCCTATAAACTATTAATTTTTACTGTTTTTTCTCCGTAAGATATTTCCAATAGCGTTTTGGAACGTGTTGAATGTGCAGTTTCATATTTTTTCTAGCCGGAATATTCGTTGATTTAAAGTAATCGTTCCAAAGCAAGGCATACAATTCTTCTTTATCTTGCAATACTTCGCCCGGAAGGCTCATCGGACTTGACTTTACAATCGGCTGATAATCTAGTTTAATTTCCTCCACTTTAATCAAATCATGATATAATCCGTACTGCCTTTTTAAATCATAAATGATCCATTTTTGATCGGCGTAACGATTTTTGAAAAAGCTAGAAATCAATGGCAAAACGTTGTAATCTGGTTCAATTGGCGCATAAAAAATACCGTCACTCGTTTCTTGAAAACGGATAAAAGCTTTCATTCGATGGCGTTCTCGATTCACACTTTTATCCATTTTGGAAATCGCCATCACCGATTCGTGGCCGTAATTGTGCTCCACTCCCGCCGGATTGTCAAAAACATAACACGCGAAATCAAAAAGATGCTGAAAACTTTCTTCGGTTTCTGACAAAAAAGTTTTGTAAAAACGCAATTGCCAGTCGGGACTAATTTTCTTTTTTAAGCCAGTCCAAACACGTTTTGCTTTTTCTTCATCAGAAATAATTTCTAGTGTTTCTTCCAAAAACATTGGTTGAAATTTAGCTTTACTTACCAATTGAATTTTTCTGGGTTTTCTTTCGTAGAATTCAAAAATTGAAGTCAAAAGCCCTTCTAAAGTTCCATCAAAAATATAAGTCGTCATTAAAAAAGCGATAGTTGATTTTGCGGAACTTTTAAATACTTGCTGTTGGTTTCTGATAAAATCAAACCTTTTATATGAACCGGATTTGGATCGTTCAACTGAAAAATACTATCGGCACATCTGATAAAATGTTTGGCTCTGTTAAACGCAATTCCCATTTTTTTCAATTGATCAGAACGCAATCTTCCGAATTTTCTGGCTTGGAAAATTTTCTTAGCCGAACCTACTCCAATTCCAGGAACTCGAAGAATCATTTTATAGTCTGCGGTATTAATATCTATCGGAAAATGCTCCATATTTCGCAATGCCCAACTTAATTTTGGATCAATATCCACATCTAAATGCGGATTTTTTACATTCAAAATTTCGTGTACGTCGAAGCCATAAAATCGCATCAGCCAATCGGTTTGGTACAATCGATTTTCTCGCAAAAGTGGCGGTTGGCTTCCAATTGATGGCATTCGATCGTCATAACTAATTGGAATATAACCCGAATAATACACTCGTTTTAAGTCATAATTTTTATAATATTCATTGGCGCTGTACATAATTTCCATATCGGTTTCTGGCGTGGCGCCGATAACCATTTGGGTACTTTGACCAGCCGGAACAAATTTTGGGGTGCTTTTTATAATGCGTTTTTCGTCTTTGACCTGAATAATTCCTTGTTGGATAAATGCCAATGGTTTTTTTACTTCCTCGTGCGATTTATCTGGAGCTAAAAGTTTCAAACCCGCTTCTGTTGGCATTTCAAGATTGATGCTCATTCGATCAGCATAAAGTCCGGCCTCGGTCAGCAATTCCTCGCTTGCTCCAGGAATAGTTTTTAAATGAATGTATCCGTTGAAATTGTTTTCGAGCCTTAATTTCTTGGCAATTCGAACCAAACGCTCCATTGTGTAATCGGCGTTTTTGAAAATTCCGGAGCTTAAAAATAATCCTTCAATATAATTTCTTCGGTAAAAACTCATTGTCAATTCCACCACTTCTTCCACGGTAAATGCGGCGCGCTTGACATCATTACTTTTGCGGGAAACACAAAAAGCGCAGTCAAAAATGCAGTGATTTGTTAGAAGAATTTTCAAAAGCGAAACGCATCGTCCGTCTTCAGTATAAGTATGGCAAATTCCGGAAGCACTTGCATCTCCCAAACCTTTAGTAGTATTTTTTCTATTACTTCCGCTTGACGAGCAAGAAACGTCATATTTAGCGGCGTCGGCAAGTATAGAAAGCTTTTCACGGATTCTTTCAGACATCATTCTATCATTTAGTGGGTATAAAATTAGAAATAAATCTTATAATTTCGCCCTAAACAATAGTTAAAAATCAAGCAATTTTAGAATTTTGTCGGCTTCTTTTTTCTCAAATTAAATTGCATAAAAAAGGCTCCAAGTAACTTCCGATTTTGCAATCATAGAAACTTAGAGCCTTTTTACCACTAAGGAAATTTTTAAAATTTTGAAACGTTATAATTTCTTCCCAGAATTCATTTCTCTATTGATATCGTTCATGATCTTTTTCATACTTTCGGGGATGGCATTATGTTCGTGCTTGGTGTTCATGTCTTCCAGATTTTCTTCAATGCTGTCTAACTTGTACCAAATTTGCTTTAAGAGACCGATCATCTCTTCTGCTTGCTTTTCGTTCATAATAAAAGTGATTGATTGTTGATTATCCAAAAATAAAAAAAAACACTTTTTTGACTTTACGGTTTTTCCGTACCAATTGTTAATATTTAAAATAATGATAGCTGATTCCCGTCAATACTGGGTTTCTTGAAGGGTTTTGCTTCTCCAAAAACAGTCCTTCCACCATATTTGTAAGATTCCTCTCGCTCTCTTTGAACCAAAGCGTCAAAATTTTCGTTTGGTGTAAAACTTTCTTCGGCTTTTATTGAGATTTCAGAGAGCTTTTGTATCGCTTGCAACTTATCTGAATTGCCAATTTTTGCCCTTTGAATTGCTTTTTCCAAAGTGGAAATCGTCTCGTCATAAATTTTTACAGGAACAGGAAACGGATGTCCGTCTTTTCCTCCGTGTGCAAAAGAAAAACGGGCGGGATCTTCAAATCGACTTGGCGTTCCATAAATAACTTCGCTGACCAAAGCCAATGATTGCATCGCTCTTGGCCCCATTCCTTTCAACATTAATAATTCCTCAAAATCTTCGGGTTTATTTTCGTGCGTTGCCCAAAGCATTGCTCCCAGCCTTTTCATATTGACATCTTTCATTTGAACATCGTGGTGGTTTGGCATTACCAAATGCTGTACTTCTCGAATGATTTTCTGTGGCGATTCGGTCGTTAATTCCAAGATTGATTCTCTAGTTTTTAAAGCCGTACTTGCTGTCAGATTCAGTATATTTCCTTGGTTTTCACCATAAATAAAAGTGTGCGGTTCATTGACAAACGACTTCAAATTTTCAGATTGCCAATGGTATCGACGCGCCGTTTTGCTCATCGGATTCATTCCTTGCTGAATCACGCACCATTGCCCTTGACTGTCAACAATAAAATTATGCTGGTACAATTGAAAACCGTCTTGAATGGCCGTGTTGTCCACTTTTGCGGTAAGTTTACTGCAATTAGAAAGCATGTTTCCGTCTAAACCCGTTCGTTCGCCCACCCACAAAAGTTCTCTTGGAGTTTGCATCGAATGTTTTCCTTTGCCTCCGCAGATATAAATTCCGAGTTCTTTTGAATGCGGATTCACCGATTTTTTTAGTGCTCCTAAAACCGAAGTTGTGATTCCAGACGAGTGCCAATCCATTCCCATTACGGCACCAAAACTTTGGAACCAAAACGGATTTGCTAATTTGCTGATCACTTCAGAAGTTCCGAATTCCATTGCAATAGTTTCCACAATGGCAACGCCTAATTTTGACATACGTTCTGCCAGCCACATTGGAACGTGGCCATAATGAAGCGGTAAATCTGCTGAACCGGAGCGTTTCATCTTTTTGGGATTAAAATTTGGTATCTTGGGTTAAAGGTCTGATATGTAGAAGTTGCAAATTTACGCAATATCTAGAAGTGAAAATAGTTTGAGTTATTAAATTTTAAGATGCAATTCCATACTTTATCTATACTTCAACCATATATGATCCATAAGCAATATGCGTTTTAAATTGGCATAAAAAAAACCGCCTTTCAGCGGTTTTTTGTTTTATAATCCTAGAGCAGTTTTGAGATTTTTTGATGCCAAAGCTTGCGCGTCTTTCGCTTCCGGAACGACCGCCGCCATTCCGAAGAATTCGTGTGTCACGCCATTATATAATTTGTATTCTGTATCGACCTTTGCTTCTTTTAATTTGTCGCTAAGCAATTTTCCTTCGCTTTGCAACGGATCAATTTCTGCACCAATAATTAATGTTTTTGGCATTCCTGCAAGATTTGCTTTTACCAAACTAATTCTTGGATCGGCTGCTTGCGCTTCTGAAGCCAAATAATTTTTCACGAACCAAGACATCATCGGCTTGTTCAACGGTTTCGCTGCCGCATATTTCACATAACTTTCGCTATTCATATCGTTATTTGCCACCGGATAAACCAAAACCGCATACAACGGAACCATTATTTTTTTATCGCGTGCCATCAAACAAACATTGGCCGCCAAGTTGCCGCCAGCACTTTCTCCGGCCACGGCAATTCTTTTTGGATCTCCTTGAAACGACGCCGCATTTTTTACTACCCAACTATATGCGTCGAACGCCGCGTTATGCGCTGCAGGAAATTTCTTTTCTGGCCCTTTTGGATATTCCACAGAAACCACGATCGCTCCGGTTTGTTCACACAATGCTTGCGCGCTTGCGCTATATACTTCAATATCAGCAATTACATAACCGCCTCCGTGATAATATACGATTACTGGTTTTGGCGAAGCGCCTTCTTTTGGTGTATAAATTCTAACGTGTGTTGTTCCTCCAGTAATCGGGATTTGTTTCCCAATTGTATCGCACAATGGAACCGGCATCGTCATATTATTATCGGCCATAACCGCTTTTACAGCATCCGTCGGAGTTGGTTGTTTTCTAGCTTCTTTTGCGTCTAGAGTTTCGATTGGTTTACCGCCAAGCGTAGCCAATTTTTCAATGACAACCTGCATTTCTGGCTTGATTGAAGTTCCCCATTCTGGCGCCGGACCAGCTGGTTTTAATTTGGTATCCGCGTGCTCCGCGACGATGCTGTCGTTCATTTTTTCTTCGGGAGTATCTGATTTTTCTTTTTTATCGCAACTGATAAAAAACAGTGTTAGGGCAACAGAAATCGCCACTTTGGTCAATTGGTGAAATTGCTTTTTCATAGGTAATTGTTTAAAATTAATAAGCACATCACTAATTTCCAACAATTTAAACCATTACGTTTTATACAATTTCAATAAAAGTTTTAACATAAATCGTTTTACGCCGAAACAAAAATTAAGATTTCACCTTTATATTATGATAGTTTTTGTCGTAATCCACGAAAAAGTTGATCCAGATATTTCGGGAAAGTCGCATAATAATTGGCATAAAAACAATTAATGATCCAATTATCGCTCCGAAAGAAATTTTTAAATTTGCTTGAAAAACAAAATGACTGATGATGAATGCTGCCACACCAAACGCGATTCCCACGCCATAACTGACATACATTGCGCCAAAGAAAAAACTTGGTTCAATTTTGTACTTAAAGCCACATTGACCGCAATGTTCGTGCATTTCAAAAACAGCTGCCAAATTATATGGATTTGGATTCACATACATTTTTTCGTTCTGACATTTGGGACAAGTTCCCGTTGCAATGCTATATAATTTCCTTCCTTTTTTCATGATATTTCTAACTAAGATTTCTACCAATATTATAGTACAAATTTATGGCGAATTCATTTTTAAACTATAGACAGAATTCACTTTGACTTGTACTATTCGGACATTTCTCTGTATGAAAGGTTAAAAACAATTTACTTTTGAGCAGAATAATCTAACTTTAATACAAGCCTAAATACAATACTTAAACCTTTAAACAATTGCAACAATGCGCATTTTTAAATTCATTATCTTATCATTATTGTTCGCATTTGCAAGTTGCGCAACGAAGAAAATAAAAGACATTTCGTATGCCGAAACGTTGCCGGAAACAGAGCTGAAATCGGTTAAATTGAATATTTTTAAACCTCGAAAATCTCAGGAAAAATTACCGGTTTTGATTTTTGTTCACGGAGGAAATTGGAATACAGGAAACAAAAATACGTATGGTTTTTTCGGAAGAAATTTTGCAAAAAAAGGAGTTTTGACCGTCATTCCAGATTATACTTTGAGTCCGGAAACTGATTATGACGGAATGACCAAGCAGATTGCAGAAGCTATTAATTGGACCAAAGAAAATGCCGAAAAATTTGGTGGCGATCCCAATCAAATTTTCTTAACCGGGCATTCTGCTGGCGGACATTTGATTGCTTTGGCCATTATGAATCCAAAATATGGAATTGACCCAAAATCAATTTCCGGAATAATTTTAAATGACGCCGCTGGTTTAGATATGAAAAACTATCTGGAATCTGATCCTCCAACCAATGAAAACGATTATCTCGCCACTTGGTCGGACGATCCAAAAAAATGGCAAGACGCTTCGCCTATTTATTTTTTGGATGAAAAAACGCCACCGTTGATGATCTATATCGGGAACAAAACTTACAATTCTATCAAAGTTGCAAACGACCGATTTTTAAAAGCGTTGAGTCCGTTGCAACCTGATGTCAAACCCATTTTTGTGGATAAAAAACACGTTCCCATGATATTGCAATATTTCTTTTCAGGAAGCGATCGATATGATGAAATAATTGATTTTATCAGCAAAAACACGAAGTAATTCACGGCGCAAATTTCGCTTTCAGCATTTTCGCAGCTTTGGTATAACCACCTTCCGAACCATCAACAAAATGAATGTGTCCGTCCTCAATATCCCTGACATAACAAGACATTATTGATGCGCCACTGGTGTGAATTCCGTAAAGAATTTCGCCGTTGGCTTCCATTTTATCTAACAGTTTTTCGAGTTCTTTTCTTTGTAAAATTGTACCCGACATTACCGTATTTATTTTGCCATCGATGACCAAAGTGTCTGACATTTCAACCAAACTTTTCAGGTATTTTTTGCCTTTTTTAGTATTAAAATAAATATAGCCATACAAAGTAAGAAGCCATGTTTTTATCAACTCAAACAATTTGATTTTGCCTAACCGCGCTCGCATTTCAGTTCCTAATTTGTTGAATGTGCTTTTTAATTTCAGCTTTGCAATTGAAATGGGTTGGCGTTTTTCGGGAGTTCCATATAGTTCGTCTATTTTTGCCAAAATCTGCTGAAAAACCACTGCTTGTTCGTTGCCATTTTTTGCAATTACAAGCATTGTTACAATTTCTTCCTTGTCTTTTGGAGGGCCAATTTTATCCCATCGACATTGCATTCCGCTTAGATCTAACTCTTTTTCAAGTGATTTTTTATTCGAAAAAATATAGTCGTCGCCCTTGATTATGGCTTCCGCAAAAGAAAGTCCGTTACCCAAAACTATTGGAATTGAAAATGATTTGGAACGCTTTAATTTTGCAATTGAAATCTTGTGTCCGGCGTTGTAAATTTCTTCGACCAAAACTATTCCAGTTCTCAATTCTAGATTAAAATTATCCTGCGTATTTTCTCTGTAAATCGCGAGCGCGTCCATGACTTTTTCAGCTACCGAAGAAGGCACAATAAAAGTAGCGCCATCGCCTCCAAAGAAAAAAGGAATGGTGACATCCATTGAAAAAGCGATGTTCAGAACGGTGACAATGCTTCCTGTGGCGATTAAATTCACTTCTTCGTGTCTTCCGCCAAAAACTGCTTGCGTGGAACCCACAATATCAGTTATAATTACGTGCCAGCTTTGCGGAATTTCCTCAAAAAGTATTGGATCTGCCATCAAATTGCTGAGCGGCATTGTTTGCAAATCTAGATCAGAATAAAATTGTTCGTCAGTGTCGAATGGCATTTTAAATTTACTTTTTGATACTTAAATATAGTAATTAAAAATGGTAAATGCAATGCAAGACAATAACTTAACGAATACTTGAAACTCAAATTGATTACGTCAAATATTAGTTAAAAAAAATTAGAAGAATGAAGTATTTGAAATTTGTCGTAACTTTAGTTTAGTACCCAAAAAATTTAGAATGGAATACCAAAACCTATCTCCGATTGTTCTTGTTGACGACGATATTGATGAATGTAATTTATTTCAAGAAGCGCTACAAGAGTTGAAAATCGATAATGAATTGCTGTGTTTTCACAACGCATCGTCGTTCCTAGAATTTATCGTTAAAGAAAATTTTTATCCAGCAATCACTTTTATAGACCTGCATATTCATAATTTTAGCGGTATTGAACTTATTGAAAAAATTAGGGGAAATGATAGTTTCAAAAGCACTCCGATTGCACTTTACTCAAATTCTTCAAATCCAAAAGATATTGAAAATGCTTATTCTTCAGGTGCAACATTGTACATTCAAAAACCAAATACTTTTGAAAAATTAAAACAAACGATTGAAGAATGTTTGCAAAAATCTAAAGCTTAAAAATCAAACAGTTAAAACAAAAGTGGAACGGTTCATTTTTGAGTTGTGAAAATTCCAATTGATTTTCATGACTTTCGAAATTATTGCTTTTAAAGCCTGAAAAGATACTGGTTTTGTGATATAAATATTGGCGCCTAAACTTAACGTGGTTTCAATATTATCTTGCGAAGACGAAGTGGAATAAATGGCGACCGAAACATTTTTTAAGCGTTCGTTGTCACGGATCATCTTCAGCATTTCGATTCCGTTGATTTTTGGCATGTTTAAATCTAAGAAAATCAAGTCAGGAACTTGCGTTTCTTTATTTTGGATACATGCAAAAAACTCGTCGGCGCTTGAAAACAAACTTAAAGAATTTTCACTTTCAACCAGGTCAAAAGCTTCTTCAAAAAGAGTTCTGTCTTCATGGTCGTCATCGACCAAAGCTATTTTCATTTGGTGTAAGTGCATGATATGGTTGATTGATTTTCAGCACTTAAAAGGGGGAATTGCCGAAATTATTTCGGGGTAAATATACTGCTATTTTTACAATTAAGCTTATTTTATTATACGACAATTTTAAAATAAAGCAAAAAGTAGCACTGGAAATTCTTTTTCTACAATGCTATATTATTCGAAATTATATCGCAATATCTCACTATTTATTTAACTTTAATTAAAGACTTTCTTACCTTTGAAATAATCAATCAAAAGAGTATCTATGCCTAAAAATACCTCGGAATCCCAACCTCCAAAATCTCCGCAAAACTTTCCAATAGTGGGAATTGGTGCGTCTGCAGGCGGACTTGACGCTTTTAAAGAGTTTTTGCAGGCAATTCCTGAGGACTCTGGAATGGCTTATGTTTTAGTACAACACTTGGCCCCGTCTCATGAAAGCTTGCTTCCAAAATTACTTTCAAAAAGCACCCACTTGCCAGTTTATGAAATCACAGATGACATAAATCTTGCACCTGATACCGTTTACATTATTCCAGAAAATAAAATGCTGACGACTCACGATGGTGTTTTAAACCTGACTGCAAGGGATTTGTCAAGCAAAAAAAATATGCCAATCGACATTTTTTTTAATTCTTTGGGAGAAGTTCATAAGAGTTTTGCAATTGGCGTGGTTTTTTCGGGAACAGGTTATGACGGCACGCAAGGACTTAAGCGGATAAAGGAAGAAGGCGGTATTACATATGTTCAAAATCCTGATTCGGCGGGTTTTGACGGCATGCCGCAAAGCGCAATTAAAGCTGGCGCGGCAGATTTTATTTTGGAGGCAAGTGAAATTCCAGAACATTTATTGCGCATCGATAAAGCCTATGAAACCAATCATGCTCACGCCGAAAATCCAATTGTTCCAAAAGAAGAGGAAGATTTATTTAAAAGCATTCTTAGAATTTTAAGGCTCAGAACCGGAAACGATTTCTCAAATTATAAAGAAGCTACGTTGCGAAGGCGAATTTCCCGACGTATGATTTTGACCAAAAGAGAAGAGCCCGAACAATATTTGAATTATCTAAGGCTAGAAAAATCTGAGCAGGACGCGCTGTTCAATGATATTTTGATTCCTGTGAGTTATTTCTTTAGAGATACTCGAATTTTCGAAATTTTCACGAGCCAAGTTTTGCCTCAAATCATCAAAAATAGAAGTTCGAACGAAAGTATTCGCGTTTGGACGGCTGGATGCTCGACTGGCGAAGAAGCGTATTCGCTGGCCATCTGCATTCACGAATATTTGATGGAAAACGCACCGCATTTAAAAGTGCAGATTTTTGCTTCGGATATTTCTGAAAACGTAATTACCAAAGCAAGGGCTGCAAATTATACCAAACAAGACATTCAAAATGTTTCTGAAACAAGGCTTCAAAATTACTTTGTAAAAACTGACGGAAGCTATCATATCAGCAAAGTTATTCGCGACATGTGCGTTTTTGCCGTGCACAATTTTTTGAAAGATCCGCCTTTTGCAAAGATGGATTTGATTACCTGCCGAAACGTATTGATTTACTTAAATCCGTTTCTTCAAAAGAAGGCAATGACCACATTTCATTATGCTTTGCGTGAAAACGGGGTTTTATTTTTAGGAAAATCAGAAACGGCGAGCAGTCATTCAAATTTATTTGAACCAATCATCAAGAACCAAAAGTTCTATACTCGAAAAATGGTTCCGGGACGCTTTATTCCGTCTAATTTTGAGCCGATTGAAGTTGCTTCGCCAGAACAAAATGCTGTAGAAAAAAATAAAATTCCGTTGGAAGCTGATTTCCAAAAAATTGCCCATAATATTCTTTTTTCAAAATATACACCGCCAGCGGTAATCATTAACAACCATAAAGAAATTGTTCATTTCCACGGAGATACGAGTCCGTTTTTAGTTTCTTCGCCCGGAAAACCAAATTTCAACGTGCTGAAAATGGCGCGCGAAGGCTTGGCTTTTGAAATGCGAAATGCGTTATTAAAGTCTAAAAACGAAGATGAAACGATTATTAGAGAAGGTATTCCTTTAAAAGATTTTGATTACCAAGTTACTATTGAAGTTATTCCGTTGAATGACTGCAATGAATCGCATTCGCTGATTTTATTTCACAAAGTGGAGAAAAAAGAAGAAGTAAATGTCAAGCAAAGAAAAACTTCTGAACAATTCAGAATAAAACAGTTAGAAGCTGAAATACAACAAATTAGAGAAGATATTAGACGTGTAACCGAAGATCAGGAAGCGTCCAATGAAAAACTGCAAAGCGCCAATGAAGAACTTTTAAGCAACAGCGAAGAATTGCAAACGCTTAATGAAGAGCTGGAAACTTCTGCAGAAGAATTGCAATCCAACAACGAGGAATTAATAAGCGTGAACGACGAGTTAATGGACCGCCAAGACCAGCTGACTTCTGCCCGATTATATTCAGATGCAATTGTGGAAACCATTCGGGAACCGCTGATTATTTTAGATAAAAATATGCGTGTAAAAAGTGCAAATGCCGCATTTTACAAGCATTTTAAAACAACGGAACAAGAAACGGAAAATCGTACTATTTATGAAATTGCAAATGGAGTTTGGAACGTAAATGATTTTAAAGCCCAACTTGAAAACGTACTGCCCTTGAAGCAAAAGATTGAAGATTTTGAAATCACGGTTACACTTTTTAATCGTGGCGCCACGACATTTTTATTGAATGCCTGCCAAATTATAAATGACAAGTATTCTGAACCGCTTATTTTATTGGCTTTTGAAGATATTACTGAGCACAAAAGCATCGCTTTGATTCGTGAAAGCGAAGCTCGTTTCAGCGTGTTGGCCGATAATGCACCCGTAATGTTATGGCTTTCGGGAGTTAACAAATGTGTTTATTTTGTAAATAAAGGCTGGATTGATTACAGAGGCACTTCGTTTGAAGAAGAAATTGGCGATAATTGGGCTAATGGTTTGCACCAAGATGATCGATTGGATGCTTTTAAAACCTACGAGAAAGCGTTTGATGTTAGAAAAAAATTTTCAATGGAATACCGCCTGTTAAATGCTGATGGAAAATACCGATGGATTTCTTCAAGAGGCGTTCCGAGATATACCGCTGATGGAACTTTCTTGGGTTATGCCGGAAGCTGTAG
Organism: Flavobacterium qiangtangense; assembly: GCF_042658345.1. NCBI lineage: Bacteria > Pseudomonadati > Bacteroidota > Flavobacteriia > Flavobacteriales > Flavobacteriaceae > Flavobacterium > Flavobacterium qiangtangense. The sequence continues at coordinate 153,220 of NZ_JBHSQB010000005.1, read as the reverse complement.
CGATATTGATGACCAAAAGAATTTTGCCAATAAACTTTCTAATGAAGTTGAAGTTCAAACCCGCGAAATCGTCAGCATTAATCGGGAATTAAAAAACAAAAATGAAGAATTAAATTCGTTTGCTTCTGTTGCAAGCCATGATTTAAAAGAGCCTTTGCGTAAAATTCACATGTTTGGGAAAATGATTCAAGATCGAGAAGCAGAAAAACTTTCTGAAAGTTCGAGGCATAATCTTGAACGAATTATCGTTTCCACAAATCGAATGGAACAATTGGTAAACGATCTTTTGAGCTATTCTCAAATTAATGGTCGTGAATTGATTTTAGTCAAAACCGATTTAAATGAACTGATCAAAAAGATAGAAAACGATTTAAAAGAAACGATTGAAGAATCGAATGCATTAATTCAAGTGGGAGAATTGCCAACCTTGGGCGTTATTCCAACTTTATTTGGCCAAGTCTTTACCAATTTGATAAGCAATGCAATAAAATATTCTAAAAAAGACACGACGCCTGTAATCACAATAACTTCTTCTGCAATTCTGGGCAAGAGCATTTTAAGCTTAGGAGCCGACGCGACTCAAAATTATTACAAAATTGCTGTCGAAGATAATGGAGTTGGTTTTCCGCCAGAAGTAAAAGAAAAAGTTTTTGAACCGTTCAAGAGATTTCACGATCGAGAAGAATACAGCGGTACCGGAATTGGCCTGGCGATTTGCAGAAAAATTGTAGCCGCTCAAAATGGTTTTATAAAAGCAGAAAGTGAAGTTGGCAAAGGATCGATATTCACAATTTATCTTCCTTCGGGAAAATAATTTCTAAAAAATAAACTTACTAGAAGTAAAAAAAGGTATATTCTGAATGTAGAATATACCTTTTTTCGGTTGGTTGGTTGATTGTTATTATTGGTTGTAATGCTTTTTATTTTTTGTCTTTTTTCGCTGCAGAATTCCAGCCACTGCTTCCGTTTCCATCGCCACCGCTTCCGCTGGTTCCGCTTCCTCCGCCTGTGCCACTGCTTCCGTAAGTTCTTTTGCTGTCGCTGTTGCTTTTGTCATTTGGGTTGATGATACTTACGTTTGAATCATCGTCCTCTTCTTCCGTCGCTTTTGACGTTGTATTTTTTGTTCTTCCTGAACCAGAAGTTTTTGATGTTGACGCTGATGCAGTTGCTCCTGATTGATAATTGGCTGTTGTTGTGTCAGTTGTAACCGTTTCTGAAGTTGTTGTGCTCATTGAAGCTTCTTCTTCGGCTTTTTGCTCAGCACATTCTTGACAACTGTCTTTCTTTTCGCAAGACGCAAAAAACGTACAGATGACAGCTATCGCCAAGAAAAAAAGTGCTTTATTAAATTCTGAGTTTACTATCGCTTTCATAGACTTGTTTTTTTAAAATCTTACTTTGTAAAATTAACAAGCTCTGATAAGAAACGTTTTACACAATTTCAACTAAAGATTATAGCACCTAAAGTTTTTGAAGAAAAATTTTTATGATTTATTCAAAATACTCCAACGCGGAATATTTTGGTTTTCACCTTCTTGAAGTACAAAATGATAACCGCGCTGATTGTCAGCAATTTCACGGCTTTCTGGATCTGTGATTGTATATTCTAAATGTGCTTTTTGTTTGAAGTACTTCTTCCAAGCCGGAAAAATGTCTAAATATTTTCCTCTGATGGAACTGAATTTGAGTTCTTTTGAATCGCCTTCGTTTTCTAATTTGAAACCTACGAAAAGGCATTCGTCCCAATCTTGTTTTGCTTCTAAATCAACATCGGTCACTTCTGCCGGAGCATAAATAATAGTATAAGTTGAATCAGAAGATTGCTCGATTGCCTTGTAAAATCTATAGTTTAAGGTGGTCAACGAAGCAATTTTATCAGAAGCCACGCGCGCGCTTTGTCTATTTGTGTTAGAAATAGAATTGATGAAAGACACATCTTGAGCCATTGCAAGCGTGCAAACGAAAAAAACTGTGGATGTTAAGAAGACTTTCATATCACTACGATTTTGTTATACAAAGATATTAGAAAAGAGAATTGGAAGTTTTATAGATTCTCACTTTTTAGTAACAGAATTGCACTAATTAAGAGTTATTTATGAACAATTGTAATTGATTCAAATTATTGGAAGGCTTAAAAAAAGCGCAAACTTTACATTTGCGCTTTTGCTATTATACGTTATAGAAAAAAGTTTCTCTATTGAGTCCCGAAGTGTGGTAATGCCAATTGATATTTAGAACGTTTTTGATAATTTTCTTGAGCGTTCCATAATCGTTTGGTTTTGTAATATAAATATTTGCGCCATTGATAAACGTCTCTTCAATATCTTTTTCAAGTGAAGATGTGGAATAAATGGCAACAGAAATATCTCTAAACTTTGGATTGTTTCTAATTTCTTTCAGCGCTTCGGCTCCAGAAATAAACGGCATATTTAAATCTAAAAAGATGATATGCGGTAAAACAGCATCTTCCGCGTTCAAATAATCCATCAGTTCGATAGCATTTTTAAACATTGTCAGCTCCTTTGAAATATTAATTTCATTAAGAACTTCTTCAAATAAAAGACGATCATCTTGATCATCATCCGCAAGGAAAATCTGCATACTCGATGGACTCATAGGTAATTATAAATATTTAATTGTATGTTATTTCATTATCAATTATTACAAATATAAGGAATTTGCACCTAATTTCAAATGTTTGCCGACAAATGAATGCCGTTGTTGTTAATCGTTTTTTCTAGAATTTTTGTTCCCTAAAATCATCACATACGCATCGTGATTTAAAAGCAATGTCAGAAAATCTTCTCCAGCATTCCAAGTTCTAAAAATTTTTGATTGCTTGTTAATTATCGAATTATGAAGTTCCTCATAAGAATAATTTGCAATTACAGTACCGTGAAAATGTGATTTATCAGATAAATGACCGTTAAAATCGATGTTGTTTTCTATTAAAAGTGCGTTGAGCTGATCAAATGCGCTTTTAAACCCCAATAGACTTTGCTCAAAACTAACGATGTAAATGTTTTGTTCTTTGGGATGCTCGTACCAATTGTAATATTGCATCTCTGAAGAATTTATAGGAGTAGGATAAACCAAAACTTGAGACCCGCCAAAACTCTGCGACGGCAACTTTGAACTCAAGGTTATTAAAAAAAACAGAAAGGCGATCTTCATAAACTAAAGGGAAAAGCGAAGCCAAATGTATTTATATAAGATTTATCAAATGTTATATAATTTCCATATAAGCTTATTTTTTTCGTCAGATTTTAGCTTAGTAAAAACAATTAAAATGTAAATTATATTAAAAATAGAATAACGCATTTTTGTTCAATCTTCGATAATTTTAATGTTTCCAACTAAAATATTGAACGTTATTTCGCCTTGGATTTTTGAGTTTTACAAAGCTGGAATTGAAACCGTTATACCAATTTTTGGTTGCGCATTTTTTAATTTTGATCAATTTGACTACCAATTATGAAATGAGCTTTGCAAAACTAATCCCTTTAAAAGTAAACTTCGCTTTTGATATTTTGGCTGGAATATTTTTACTTTCTTTTTCTTGGTTGTTTCGGTTTTTACACACAGAATACTACATCCACATCATTTTTGGAATTCTTTATCATTCTCGGATTTATTTCTAAAACCGAATCGAATTCCAATAACTCGCAAACAAATTTGATATAAAAAAAGAGCATTCTGAAATGCTCTTTTTAAATATTATCTTGCCTTTTCTTGTTCAATGAATTTATTAATAGTTTTTAAGCTATCGTTGATAAACTTAAACTTGTTTTGGTTATTAATATCATAAGACAATACACCACAGACGTTCCATATTTCTTTAATTTCCTTTTTGTCGATTGTTATTTCCCTGAAGAAGTCGTTTTCGCTCTTCAGAAAATATTGTCCTTTTTTTTGTTCGTCTTTAACAATTCTGTTTATAAACAAGCCTTTTTCAGCACTAATTAAAACGACGATAGAATTATCAACAATGGAATCAATTTCAATTTGTTCACAAATCACGAATGTATTTTCATCAATTACCGGAAACATGTTATTACTCGTAACCTGAAACGCCCTTGATTTCTCGGCGGTCACAAACGGAAAATTATATTTTGGAAGAATGTCAACCAATGCTGAAACGTCATCTTCCTTAGAATACTGAAACTGCATTTCGCGACAAACCAAAGCAGTTGTTGCAGAATAACTAGCAGTATCTGTCTTATCTAAAAAAATTTTATTTAAGTCTATTTCGTAGAGCTCACATATCGCGATTATTGAATCATAATCTACTGAATTACGTTTTTTCCAAGTGGAAATCGTATTTGGACGGATACTCAAGAACTCAGATAACTCAATATCTGTCTTGATTTTTAGCGACTTTTTTAATCTTTCAATTATCTTAATCGCATTTTGTGAATTTTTTTCTTGCATATTCGCAAAATGTAATGTAACTTTAATATCAGCAAATAGATATAAAGCTGGTTTATGGAATCAGTTTTTAAACCCTTGACAGAGATTGACTTACCACATCAATTTCAATAGTGTCATTTTAAAAAAAATATTCACATAGCATCACTTACGGATTGTTTTTAGACAAACCGCTGTAAAGCATTCACAAATTGTGAGTCAGGTTAAGCTCGTTTTTGGGGTTAAGCTTTGATATGGCATTATTTGTTATAAAAACAAATTTCGATAACAAATATATAATTTTTTTAAAATACACGATATAAACAGCTCATAAATTATTCACAATAAACATTTTAACTAAAATATGTAGGAATTGTATTTAAAATCCAAAAAACCTTTTACCCTTTAATCTAATTAATAACTAAAATGCTTGCTTATGAAATTTAATTTTACTTTTCCGAGAATGTACGGTTATAAGTACGTTTCGGTTTTATTGCTTCTGCTTTTTTACCATATAAATCTCGAGGCGCAAGTATCGAGAGTTTATGCTAGCGAAATTTCGGCAGAGAGTAATACAGATGTTTCATCGAATGCGATAGATGGAAACTTAACAACAAGTGCCTCGGTTAGCGCAAGTTCTGGCTTGGCTCTTGGTATTGGAGCTTATTCTGGCTATGTTGAACTTCAATATCCAACATTATTGCCCGCCAACACAACCTCTTATGTAAAAATTCAAACGGATGACAATTTGCTTCCGAGCTTGCTTGGGGGAAGTTTAGGAGGCCTATTGTCAGACGTTTTAGGAGGCGTTTTAATTGGAAATCAAGAGTTTACTGTTCAAGCCAAAAACAACAATAATGTTTTGTTACAAGGTGATAGTCAAGATATTGGCGAATTTGCGACAGAACGTTTACGAATTATTACCGATGAAACTGGTGATTTTTACATCGCCATCACACCCGCCGCTCCTTATAATAGGATTCGTGTAAGAAACAGATTAGGAAGCGTTCTTGGACTTTTTAATACAAGAGCTCTTAGAGTTTTTGAATCTTTCTATGTTTCCGGAAATGATCCTTGTGGTTATGGAGCGTTTACATCTTTCAGCGGTTCCGGACTTAATTTAGATCTTTTAGGTCTTGGAGGCGCCGGAGTTACAAATCCCCAAAATGTTTTGGATGCCGACCCAAATAGCTTTTCAAGATTAAGTCTTGGAATCCTTTCTGTGGCTGGATCCATTCAACAAACCATTTATTTTGAAGGTTTATCACAATCTACTGAAGAATTTAATATTCGGCTTAAAGTCGATCCCTCATTATTAGCTTTAGGCGTCGCGAACAACATTCAAGTTGTAGCTTACAATGGCCCTACAGTTGTTGAAACTAGGAACATTAGCACGCTACTAAATCTAGATTTGTTGACATTACTGCAAGGAAATCAGATTGCCACCATCCCTTTTGCCCCGATCGCACCTGCGGATAGAATTACAGTTCGTTACAATTCCTTGTTAAATGTACAACTCACGCAGAGTCTTGATTTATATGATGTTGTTCGTGTTCCTAAAGTTCCTGTGTTAACAGCACCAGCTTCTCAAAACGCGACTATTTGTTCTGGAAGCACGGTAACGCTCACTGCGACAACAGCTCCCGGAAACGAAATTAGATATTACGCATCAGCAACCGCCACTACTCCATTAATTACTGTGGCTTCTGGCGCGCCTTATCAAACAGCACCAATTACAGCAAGCACAATTCTATATGTTGCTGCCGCAAAAGTGGGATGTTCAGAAGAATCTCGAAGAGTTCCAATTCCAATTACTGTTATCACAGTTCCAACTGCTGATAATATCACGATTCCTTCAACTTTGACTGCTTGCCAAGGAGCGATTACGCTAAATCCGACTTCCACAATTGCGGGAGCAACGATTCGTTATTATAAAGATCAAAACAAGACAGTTGAGATTGTAAGCGGATTTTCTGGAGATCCAGGCGTAACTTACATTAAAAACCCAACAACGGGCGCTTTAACCATCACCGGACTTACCGCTGTAAATTCGCCTTACAACTATTTTATTTCGTTGACCGTAAATGGTCTTTGCGAAAATGCTGCGAATACTTTAAAACAAGTAACCGTAAACTTCGGAAGCACGCTTTCGGTTCCGGTAAATCCAAATTTAGTGGGTTGCGGCTCTGTTAATTTGGCAAATGCTATTTTAAATTTCGATCCAACGGCTACTTACGTTTTTTATAATTCTGCAAGCGTTGCCATAACTCCAGCGCAGGCTACGAATATTACTGCAAGCGGGAATTACTTCATCCAACAGCAAAATGTGAATTCGACTTGTATTTCAGATTTGGTTCCTGTGGCGGTGACTGTAAATCCGCAACCAACTTTGGTCATTGCAAATACAGCTTTGGTTACCCAAATTGGAAATTCTGTTACGTTAAATGCAACCTCAACCGGAACAATTGTTTGGTTTAATTCAACCGGAACCGCTTTAGGCTCAAACGTTGCAGGACCATTCACAACTGCCGGAACTTTTACATTTACCGCAGTGGCCACGCTTGGAACTTGTTCTATTTCTGGAACCGTGACTGTTACTGTTGTTGATCCTGCTTCTTGTCCTCCTTTGACAGAAAGAAATTTTGCCGACACACAGCGTTGGGGATCAATAATCACCGGAAATGTTTCAAATCCAGGAAATGCCGTTGACGGAAATCTTCAAACGTTTTCTACGATAACCACAGGTCTTGGCTTGCTTGGCATTGGAACCACTTTTCAAATTTTAGAATGGAATGAAACGATTCCTGCTGGTACGCCAGTTACGCTAAAGTTAGGTTCTGAATACAGCGGCGTGACTTTAATTGGAGGTTATTCTGTAGTTGGAACAAAACGAAATGCTTCGGGAGTTCCAGTAGATGTTGGTACTTTACAATCTGTTTCAGGTTCTTTATTGAATTTATTGCCAGGGCAAAATAATTTCGAATATACTTTTGTTCCTGCTAATGGCACTGGACCTCAAGCTTATGACGGAGTCAGAATTCAAGTGGCTTCATTAGTAAGTTTGGCTCAAAGCGCAAAAGTTTATGAAGCTTATTATGAAGTTCCTGCAGCTCAAATTGCGTGCGGTCCTGATGCTGAAGATGTTTTATTTGGAGCTATCGATTTGGGCGTTGGCGCTTTAACTACAACAGTTGGCGTAACTAATGCGGTAAACGCAATTGACAATTCACAAACCTCTTTTGCCACAATGTTTACCGGAGTCGGCGTTTTAACCGCTGCAGAATTAACTGTAATTTTCAGAACACCTTCGGTTGTTGGCGATACTTTGACAGTAAGAATTTCACAACCTGCAAATCTTTTGAACTTAAATGCTTTGGCGGGACTTTCTTTCCAACCGCTGTTAAACGAAGCTAATGCTGGGCCAGTTTTTACAAATTCGAGTTTATTGAATTTGGAACTTTTGGGCGGCGGTGCAGAAGCAATTTTGACTTTTGTTCCAACACAATCTTTTGACCGATTGAGAATTCGTTTTGGAGGTGTTGCTAATGTTTTAGATCAATTGCGAGTTCACGATGTTAGAAGAACTGCGAATACTCAAGTTGCGAATGCTGATCCAAATAATGCAATTACGGCTTGTCAAGGAGAAACTATTACGCTTCAAGCGGCATCTGTTCCTTGTACAACATTTGTTTGGTATGACGCTGAGACTGGCGGAAACGTTGTTGCTACCGGAAACTCATTCACTATCCCAAGTGATTTGGCCGAAGGCGTTTATACCTATTATATACAACCAATTCGTTTTGGTTGCGAAGCGATGGCTCGCGGTCCGGTAACCGTAACCGTAACCGAAACAGCTGCCGAAAATGCAATTGCTTCCGTGCAAATAAATGGCGGTACAGACACATCGTTTTGTGCTCCAACGGGTGCAGTTTCGCTTACGGCTGTTTTAAATTCTACGGTAACGCTTACAAATCCTATATTTTATTGGTATAGCTTAACGGGAACGACACAAACTTTGGTTCCGGGGCAAACCGGCGCAACTTTAAATTTAACCAATTTAGCACCGGGAACTTATACCTATTTTGTTGGAGTTAGTTCTTCAGAATTTTGCCAAACGGCAGTTGCTGACCGAGTTCAAGTGACATTTACAATTCAATCGTCATCTCTTGCAACAGATATTTTGATTGATGATGAAACGGCTTGTTTGAACAGCACTGCGGTTTTGGCACCAACAAGTACTTTGGCAAATCCTGTGTTTTCTTATTATTTTACAAATGATACAACACAGCCGATTACAAATAGCACTGTTTTGGGGGTTACTTATACGGTAAATGCAGACGGCACTTTGTCAATTTCAGGATTGCTTCCAATTGCAAGTCCTTATACTTATTATGTAGCTGTCACGAGCGACACTACTTGTTTAAATACAGCAGGAAATCTTCAAGCTGTTACTGTAACCGTTGGTAATCCGCCAGCACCAACGACTGATTCTATGACTCAAACTTTCTGTCAAGCAAATAATCCGACCGTAGCGGATCTTCAAGTAAATGAACCAAATGTGGTATTTTACACTCTTCCAGTAGGTGGCGTTCCATTGGCAACAACAACGCCGTTAACTCCTGGACTATATTATGCTGCGCAAATCGACGGCGATTGCGAGAGCGATGATCGCTTGGTAATTTCTGTAATTATCGGAAATCCTGCAACGCCAACGACTTTACAATCTATTCAAACTTTTTGTGCGATTAATAATCCAACAGTTGCAAATATTCAAGTTAATGAGGCAAATGTGGTTTTCTACGACGCTTTATTAGCAGGAAACTTGATTCCTTTAACAACTCCTTTGATCAACGGAACTTATTATGCTGCGATTCAAGATGGTTCTTGCGAAAGCGAAATCAGATTGGCAATTACGGTTATAATCAATAATCCGCTGACACCAACTACAGATAATACCAGCCAAGTTTTTTGTGCTGCCAATAATCCAACAGTTGCTGATTTGGAAGTAAACGAAGCGAATGTTGTTTATTTTAATGTGCCAACTGGAGGAACTGCTTTGGCACCAACAACACCGCTTACCAACGGAATTTATTACATAAGTCAAATCGACGGAATTGGTTGTCAAAGTTCGGTTCGTCTTGCCATCACAGTTACAATTACTGTAGTTGGAACACCGACTACGACTTCAACAGACCAAAATTTCTGTCAATCAGACAATCCAACGGTTGCGAACATTCAAGTAAACCAAACTGGTGTAATTTTCTATGATGCATTGGTTGGAGGAAACTTAATTGCTTCAACCGCGCCTTTAACTGCGGGCGTTTATTATGCATCATTATTAAACGGAATTTGCGAAAGCGAAGCAAGATTGGCGATTACGGTTACAATTACAAATCCGTTGACGCCAACGACTCCAAATCAAACGCAGACTTTCTGTCAAATTGATTCACCAACAGTTGCTGACTTGTTAATCAACGAAACTTCTGTTGCAGTTTTCACTTCAATTACAGGCGGAACAGCATTGCTTTCAACAGACCTTTTGGTTTCTGGAACTTATTATGTTGCCGCACTTGACGGATTGTGCCAAAGCGTTAACCGATTAGCAATTACCGTAATCATAAACGATCCTGCGGCGCCAACCACTTCAGATACTACGCAAGATTTCTGTCAAGCAGAAAATCCTACCGTTGCTGATTTATTGGTAAATGAAACTGGCGTAATTTTCTATACAACGTTAACCGGAGGAACGCCTTTGTTGCCGACGGTCGCACTTACAAACGGAATTTATTACGCCGCAATTGTTGATGTTGACGGTTGCGAAAGCATCGAAAGATTAGCAATTACAGTTACAATTACCGTGGTTGGAAATCCTACAACAGATAATACAACTCAAAATTTCTGTCAAATTGATAATCCAACGGTTGCTGACATTCAAGTGAATCAAACCGGAGCCATTTTTTATGATGCTTTGGTGGGAGGAAACTTAATTGCTTCCACAACGCCACTGACAGCCGGAGTTTACTATGCCGCTTTGGTTAACGGAGTTTGCGAAAGCGAAGTGAGATTGGCAATTACGGTTACAATTTCAAATCCTTCGGCACCAACGACGACTGAAACGACGCAAACTTTCTGTCAAATCGATAATCCGACTGTGGCTGATTTGGACGTAAATGAAACTACAATTGCAATTTATACCCAAATTACAGGCGGAACCGCATTGCTTCCAACGGATGCTTTGGTTTCAGGAACTTATTACGTAGCGCTTTTAGACGGAATTTGCGAAAGCATCATCCGACTTCAAATTACAGTTATTGTAAATGATCCTGCGGCGCCGACAACTTTAGATACAACGCAAGATTTCTGTCAGGCAGAAAATCCAACAGTTGCTGATTTGCAAGTAAACGAAACTTCAGTTGTTTTCTATAACGTGCCGACTGGAGGAACGCCTCTTGCTTCGACAGATGCACTTACAAACGGAGTTTATTACGTAGCGTTTTTAGACGGAACTGGTTGTGAAAGTGATACGAGATTAGCAATTACAGTTACAATCACGGTTGTCGGAACGCCGACTACCACGTCTACGACGCAAAATTTCTGTCAAGGAAACAACCCAACAGTTGCGAATATTCAAGTGAATGAAACGGGAGTTGTGTTTTACAGCACTCCAACTGGCGGAACGATAATTCCTTCGACAACGCCTTTGGTTCCTGGAATTTATTACGTTGCAATTCAAAATGGTGTCTGCGAAAGCGAAGCTAGATTGGCGATTACGGTTACAATTTCAAATCCTTCGGCACCAACGACTTTAGATACGACTCAGGATTTCTGTCAAAATTCAAATCCGACTGTGGCTGATTTGGACGTAAATGAAACTACAATCGCAATTTATACCCAAATTACGGGCGGAACCGCATTGCTTCCAACGGATACTTTGGTTTCAGGAACTTATTACGTAGCGCTCTTAGACGGAATTTGCGAAAGCATCAACAGATTGGCAATTACAGTTATTGTAAACGACCCTGTGGCGCCGACAACTTTAGATACAACGCAAGATTTCTGTCAGGCAGAAAATCCAACAGTTGCTGATTTACAAGTAAACGAAACTTCAGTTGTTTTCTATAACGTGCCGACTGGAGGAACGCCTCTTGCTTCGACAGATGCACTTACAAACGGAGTTTATTACGTAGCGTTTTTAGACGGAACTGGTTGTGAAAGTGATACGAGATTAGCAATTACAGTTACAATCACGGTTGTCGGAACGCCGACTACCACGTCTACGACGCAAAATTTCTGTCAAGGAAACAACCCAACAGTTGCGAATATTCAAGTGAATGAAACGGGAGTTGTGTTTTACAGCACTCCAACTGGCGGAACGATTATTCCTTCAACAACGCCTTTGGTTCCTGAAATTTATTACGTTGCAATTCAAAATGGTGTTTGCGAAAGCGAAGCGAGATTGGCAATTACGGTTACAATTTCAAATCCTTCGGCACCAACGACTTTAGATACGACTCAGGATTTCTGTCAAAATTCAAATCCAACGGTTGCTAACTTACAAGTCAATGAAGCTAACGTAGTTTTCTATACAACTGCAACAGGCGGAACGGCTTTACCACCAACAACGCCTTTGACAAACGGAGTTTATTATGCTTCAATCCTTGACGGAACTTGTGAAAGCGCCTCACGATTGGCGATTACGGTTACAATTACAAATCTTGCAACGCCAACAACGGCAGATAATACGCAAGATTTCTGTCAAGCCGATGGCCCAACGGTTGCTGATTTGCAAGTGAATGAAACCAATGTTGTTTTCTATAATGTTGCGACTGGCGGCACTCCAATTGCATCTACAACGCCATTAACTGCAGGAACTTATTATGTTGCTTTAACCGACGGAACTTGCGAAAGCGGTACGCGTTTGGCAATCACAGTTACTTTCCTTGCCGATGGTTTGGCCGAAATCACTGGCGGTGGAACAGAAGCTTGTTTCTCTCAAGCGGTAACTTACACTACCGTTGCAGGAATGACAGATTATGTTTGGGACGTTACTGGCGGAAATATTACAGCTGGCGGTCAATTGACTGATAATTTTGCCACGGTAACTTGGACAACTGTTGCAACTGGAAACATCAGCGTCACTTTTACAAATACCACAGGTTGTTCTAGCGACAATTTTGCAACAAGAGACATCAATGTGACGGTTTGTTCAGATATCACGATTACCAAAACAGTTGATAATTTCAATCCGAATATTGATGACAACGTGACATTTACCATCACAGTTACCAATGCCGGACAGAGCAATTTCACAGATATTATCGTGAACGAAGCTTTACCTTCTGGATATCAATATGTGAGTTCAAATGCTTCGGTTGGAAATTATTCTCCAATTCTTGGAACTTGGACAATCCCAACATTAACAACTGGACAAACTGCCACATTGCAAATTGTTGTAAAAGTTTTGGCGACTGGAGATTATATGAATATGGCCACAATTGCCACTTCAAATCCGCCTGATTCAGATGGTGAAAACAACATAGCTTCTGCTTGGGTTGAACCAACCTGTCTGGTCGTTTATAACGAATTTAGTCCGAATAATGATGGTGATAATGACTTTTTCAGAATTGACTGTATTGAAAATTATCCAAATAACACACTTCAAGTTCACAACAGATATGGTGTAGAAGTGTACCGAACTCGTGCCTACCAAAATACTTGGGATGGAACAGCAAACGTAAATTCTCCAATTAATCAAGACAATAAGCTTCCAACTGGAACTTACTATTACATTCTTGATATGGGCGATGGTTCTGGAACGAAAACGGGATGGATTTACTTAATCCGATAGTTAAGAGGAAATTTCAATTTAAAACTTTAAGAGTATGAAAATCACGATATATAATACAAGCATAGCATTCCTTTTTCTATTCATTTCGATTAAAAGTAATGCACAACAAGATCCTGGATATACGCAATATATGTACAATCCGATGACCGTAAACTCTGCGTATGCAGGTTCAACAGGAGTTCTAGAAGCAGTCCTAATCCACCGTTCGCAGTGGGTTGGGATTGACGGAGCGCCTTCAACGCAGGCTTTTGCCATTCATACACCGTTGGCAAATGAGCGTGTTGGGTTAGGTTTTTCTGCCGTAAATGATAATTTGGGACCTTCCAATGAAATTTATTTAGACGGAAATTTCTCTTACACCTTGCCTTTAAGTTATGACGTGAAACTGGCACTTGGTGTAAAAGCCGGAGCAAGAGTTTTGAACGTAGATTGGTCAAAAGGAAGATATTATGACGGAACCGATGTTTTGCTAAACACCAATATTAATAATAAAATCACGCCTTCTGTGGGAGCCGGAGCTTACCTTTACTCGGATAAATGGTATGTTGGAGCGTCTGTTCCAAGTTTTATCAGAGGCGATTATTATGACGATGTACAGCAATCGGTGAACATTGAGCGCCTTCATTATTATGTGATGGCGGGTTATGTTTTTAATTTTTCTGATAATTTCAAGTTCAAGCCAGCGTTTTTGGCCAGAGGAGTGAACGGAGCGCCAATTTCTGTGGATGTTTCTGCCAACTTCTTGATCCAAGAAAAATTTACGCTTGGCGCGGGCTATCGTTGGGATGACTCGGTGAGTGCTTTGGCCGGATTTCAAATCTCCAGAGACTTATTCATTGGTTATTCTTATGATTATACCACCACAGATTTGAACAAATACAACGACGGCTCGCACGAAATTGTCTTGCGTTTTCAGCTAAACAAAAAATCAAACCAAATCAAATCCCCTCGATTTTTCTAAAACCTGCATCTATGAAAAAATTATTTATACTCTGTTTTTGCTTCAGCATTGCCACCGGTTTTGCACAAAGCAAATTGAACCATGCTAACAAGCTTTTTAAAGAATATTCGTATGTTGAAGCGTCAAAAGCCTACTCAGAATATCTTGAAAAAGAAAAATCTCCGTCCACGCAGGCGCTGAAAAATGCGGGCGATTCTTATTATTTTATTGATGACATGAGAAACGCATCAAAGTGGTACCAACGCCTTTATGACGTTCAAGGAACCAGTGTTGACGAAGAACATTTTTTAAGATATATTGAATCTACAAAGGCAATTTTAGACTATGATCGCGCTGATAAAGCCACCAAAGAATATTTGGCTAAAAAAGGCGATCAAAAACAAATTGCGCATTATGCCAATCAAAAGCGCCAAATGGATAGTCTGACGAAAGCAAAATCGCAGTACACCACTTTTAATCTTCCGTCGAATTCTGACAAGGCTGATTTTGGAACTGCTTTCTTCGGAAATAAAATTGTGTATTCTTCGTCAAAAGACACAACAAAATTTGACCAGAAACTATACAATTGGAACAAAGAACCTTTTTTGACGCTTTATGTATCAGAAAGAAATGTGGACAACGGATCTTTTTTCAACGACCAAATTTTTCTTCCGAATGCGCAGTCGAAGTACCACGAATCAACGGTGGCTTTTTCTAAAGATTTGAAAAAAGTGTATTACACGACAAATATTCTGAAAAAGAAAAAATTGGTTAATGACGAAGAAGGAACAAACAATTTTAAAATCGTTCGAGGAACGGTAGAAGATTTAAAACTTACTCATTCTGAAGATATTTTCTTTAACAGCCCAACGTATTCTGTTGGACATCCGGCGCTCAGCGAAGACGGAAAATGGCTGTTTTTTGCTTCAGATATGCCTGGAGGTTTTGGCGGCGCCGATTTATATGTGAGCCAAGTTGCCGAAGACGGAACGATTGGTCCTCCAAAAAATCTTGGTCCAGAAATCAACACTGCGGCCAATGATATGTTTCCTTCGTTCACAAATGGCATGTTGTATTTTGCTTCCGACGGGCATTTTGGTTGGGGTGGCTTAGACATTTATGAAAGTAAATTCTATGGAAATATGAAATTTTCTGAACCTCGAAATCTGGGATCTCCAATAAATAGTAACAAAGATGATTTTGCTTACATCATTGATTCTTCTGATGAATTCGGCTATTTTTCTTCCAATCGTTCTGGCGGAAAAGGTGGCGATGATATTTATTATTTCACCAAAGCAAAAGCACCTTGCGACCAATTAATTTCGGGAAGAGTTACCAATTCAAAATCAAAAGCGCCAATTGCTGATGCGATTGTCAAAGCTTTCAACGCCTTTGGGGACGAACTTACTGAAGCAAAAACCAATGCTGATGGAACGTATCGCTTGACGGTTCCTTGCAATATTAAAGTAAAAATGATGGCTTCAAAAGCAAATCACAGCAACGATGAAGAAGAAGTTCAAACCAATAAAGTCAACGGCGACGAGTTGAAAAACATCAATTTTGAATTGAGTACTTACGAAGATTTGGTTGTAAAACAAGGAAATGATGAGAAGGTCGATATCAATCCAATTTTCTTTGATTATGACAAATCAGATATTACACCACAAGCTTTAATTGAGCTTGATAAAGTGGCTTTTGCTATGAATAACTTTCCAAAATTGAAAATAAAAATTGAGTCGCACACAGATTCAAGAGGAAAAGATGAATACAACTTGACGCTTTCTGATGCGAGAGCAAAATCTACGCAAACGTATTTAATTTCAAAAGGAATTGATACGTCAAGAATTGAAAGCGCCATTGGATATGGTGAGAAGCGATTAACGAATAAATGCTCAAACGGCGTGAAATGTACAGAAGAAGAACATTTTGCAAACCGTCGCTCTGATTTTATTGTGGTCGAAAAATAGGTTTTTTTTTAGATTAGGGTTCAATGAGGTCACTTCTTCGCAAAAGTGGCCTCATTGTTTTTTGGGCATTATGTAACTTTTACAATAAATTCTGTAAGACATTTTGGAGTTAAAAAGGCGAACTTTGAATACAGAAACCTTTTAAAACGAATATGTTATGAAAAATTTAGTTAGCAAATTGTTCTTCGGAGCGGCGGTAGTGATGATGAGTTCGATGATTTCTTGTAAAGACAAGGATGCAAACAATCCTGACGGAGATATGGACACGACAACTGTGGTTGTTGATCCGGTAACTCCTGCTCCAACAACTGGAATGCCGGCCGACACAGCTGGAATGTCAAATGACACAACAACAGTTACACCATAAGAAAAGAAAAATAGATAAGCCTTCATAATCTTTAAAGACGCAAGAAAATGGAAAACAATCAAAACACAGATAACCCAAATTTCAATTTCGGCTCTGGAAATCAAATTGACTTGATGAGAATTTCGATGCCAGAATGGCTCCAGGAATTATTTAGAAACCCTTCAATTTGTACTTTCCCAGATATAAACGAAAATGTAATTGACGGATATCCAATAGATGATGAATTTTAAATTTCTTGCATCTCAAAAAAATAGTTGAGGTTTCTCAATTATGATTTTAGGGATTATTTATTTCAGAAATCCCTGCTTTATAAATTTATTGAGCAGGGATTTTTTTTTCAACCAAAATTTATACGATGAAGAAACCAACTTCTTTTCCAAACAAAACACAATCCCAGCCGGGCGACGAATATAAAATGCATCCAGAACCAGAAATTATTCGGAAAAATTATCTTGGAAGTAATAAATTAAAAGGAAAAACGGCTTTGATAACTGGCGGAGACAGCGGTATTGGCCGAAGTGTCGCCGTTCATTTTGCCAGAGAAGGCGCCAATGTTTCAATCGCTTACTTGTCTGAAACTAAAGACGCCGAAGAAACCAAAAAAATGGTGGAATCAGAAGGAGCTGAATGTATTATTTTAAAAGGAGATCTGAAAAGTGAGGCTTTTTGCAAAAATATGATTGCAGAAACAGTTGATAAATTTGGTTCCTTAAATATTTTGGTCAACAACGCCGCGATGCAATTTCCGAAGAAAAAAATTGAGGAGATTGAAAGCG
The DNA here is from genome assembly GCF_042658345.1 of Flavobacterium qiangtangense. Taxonomy (NCBI): domain Bacteria; kingdom Pseudomonadati; phylum Bacteroidota; class Flavobacteriia; order Flavobacteriales; family Flavobacteriaceae; genus Flavobacterium; species Flavobacterium qiangtangense. The sequence continues at coordinate 135,912 of NZ_JBHSQB010000005.1, read as the reverse complement.
AACAAGTTCATACCACTTTTGAAACCAATATTTATCCGCTTTTTTATGCAGTTACTCACGCTTTGAAATATATGAAAAAAGGAGATTGCGTAATTAACACTACGTCAGTAACCGCTTACCGCGGAAGCCTTCACCTACTCGATTATTCTAGCACAAAAGGAGCGATTGTTTCGTTCACGAGATCGGCTTCAAATATGCTTGCTGAAAAAGGAATTCGGGTAAATGGCGTGGCTCCAGGACCAATTTGGACACCATTAATTCCGGCTACTTTCAGCGGTAAAGATTTGACAGAATTTGGGCAAGATACTCCAATGAAACGTGCCGGACAGCCGAGTGAAGTGGCTCCAGCCTATGTTTTTTTGGCCAGCGACGACGCAACTTATATCACCGGACAAATTATCCACATAAATGGTGGAGAAATTGTGGGCGGATAATTAAAATTTATAGAAAAATTAATAATTCTCGGTTTTTAAATTCGTAACTTTAAGATGATTAGCAACCTGCTCAACGTATATTATTTAAGAAAAAAAGTATATCATTTATTAACTATAAAACTTGATGTTATGGAAAATACGAATAATAAAAACAAAAACAGGCAAGAAGTAGAAACCGGAAGCCAAGATCAATATGATCACCATGTGAAAACTGATAATCGCCAAAGAGATACTTTAGACGAGCATCAAAATTCGACAAGATCCGCGAATCCTCAGGTTCAAAATTCTAATCAAAATTCTAACGCAGATGCGGTAAATTCGAAAATGAATTATTCGAACGCGCAAAATAATCCAAAGAAATAACCAATAAAAACCAATAAAATGAGCGCAAAAAAAATTGTAATCGGAATTGCTGCTGGAGTCGCAGCTGCAGCTATCACCAGATTAATCTTGAAAAAAACAGGCCACTGGGATTCTGTTTGTGATAAAGCAGCCGATTTAGAAGACAAATGGCTTCACAAAGGAAACAAAAAAAGAGAAAGCGATTCGTTAAGCAATTTGCCAAAAGGCGAATCAAAGAACGTGAAAGAGCAATATTATGATTCTTCAAAGTTGAAAAACGCTTTGTAATTTTTTTAATTTTAATTCAAAAAACGGCTTATTGATTTTACGGTAAGCCGTTTTTTTTATTCCTAAACCATTTACAAATTATGGATTATATTCAAATTTTGGGATTGTTAGCAGCAGTTTTAACCACCGGAGCCAATTTGCCACAAGCGTATAAAGTAATTAAAACACGATCTACAAAAAGCCTTTCGGCAATAAGTTTTGCAATGCTTTTTTTGGGAAGTATTACTTGGGTAATTTACGGAATTTACAGAAATGATATTCCGGTGATGCTTGCAAACGGCTTAGCAGGAACGCTTCACGGGATCATTTTGTTTATAAAATTGACGGCAAAAAACCAAAAATGAGAATTATATAAACTAAACTGTTAATGCTGTAATTAAATCCTTATTAATGATCATAAATTTGTCTTATGAATTTAAGATTGCTGATGAGGAATCAATTGGCAATTCTTATTTAATCAACTCTGACAAAACCAAAACACAATCGGGAGAAACTGCTATGAATCCAGAATAAAAATTTGATTACGTCAACAGAAATAATTTGGAGTACTATTTTGAATAATAGGTACTCCATTTTTTTGTTTTGTTTAAACTATTGAAAATAAAAAACTTAATTAAACAGAATAATTATAAATAATAGCTCAAGAATAATTACCCTTAAAAAATTGCGATACTTAAACATTTTTTAATAAATTTATACCTCCTAACCTAGCATTTGTTTATGAAACTTTATATTAAATATGATATTAATCAAGCCTGTCGAGTAATCATTCAAGAACAGCTTGAAAAATTCAACATAAAATACCAACTTTTAGATTTAGGAGAAATTGAGTTTAAAGATTCCATTTCAAATGAGACCTATGCAGAACTTCGCGATGCCTTAAATCGTTATGGAATTGAATTGCTTGACAACCAAAAAAGTCAATTGATTCAGCGTATTAAAGATACAATTGTGGAAATGGTTTATGAAAAAGACAAACTTCCAACATCCACAATTTCTTCGTATTTATCAGATAAATTAAACTTGAGCTACGGTTATATTTCAAATATTTTCTCAGAACATACTTATACTTCCATCGAGAATTATATCATTATGCAGAAAATTGAGCGTGCCAAAAAATTGATTATTGAAGACGGTTTAACGCTGACAGAAGTTTCATATAAATTAAATTACAGTAGTGTTGCCCATTTATCTGGACAGTTCAAAAAAACCACCGGATTGACGCCTTCAATGTTTAAAAGAATCGTTGACAAACGACGTGGTATTGCCAAAGAATAGCGATTTTTTGTATATTTGACGTTAAAATTCCCCCTCAATGATTAAAGACGATCATACACCCATTCATATTATGCTTGCCGACGATGACGAAGACGACAGAAACTTCTTCAACGACGCGATTAACGATTTAAAAATCAGCAACAAACTTACTATTTTTAAGAATGGAAAAGATTTGATGGATTATCTGGAACATCCAGATACTAACTTGCCAGACATTCTTTTCTTAGATCTAAATATGCCTTGCAAAACTGGTAACGAGTGTTTGAAAGACATTCGATCAAACCCAAAATTTAAAGATATTTCTATCGCCATTTATTCGACTTCATCTTCTGAAAAAGATATTGAAGAAACTTTTGTGGGCGGTGCGAACATCTACATAAAGAAACCAAATGATTTTTCAAAGCTGAAAAAAGTGCTTCAAGAAGTTGTTAATTTAAATTGGCAATTTCACACTTCAAAATTGAACAAAGATACTTTTTTCTTCAGCATTTAATTAAGCTCGAGAACTTATGAAATTAAAAGAATTTTTCACTCCAACTCTGGTTTATAGAATGGCTTTGGGAGTTTCTTTTGTACTGGTAATTGGCGTTGCCATCGTTTTTCATTTGCAAATGAGCAGTTTGAACACGTCTGTTGATTTAATTTCAGAATCTAATAAAAGACAGTTTGAACTTGAAAAAATCTCTTCAGAAATCATTCAACGAGAAAACAGTCTGCGCAGTTTTATCATCACAAAAGACAGCACATTTCTTGAAAATGATCTCGAAATAAAACGTAATATTTTTAAGTCGTTAAGTTCGATAAAAGAACAGATTTCTGAAAATTCAAATGAAGTTGATGCTATCGAAACTTTGACAGATTTGATCCAAAAGCGCTTTGCTAACTTTGATGAAACTTTAAAACTTGCCGAAACAGAAGACGTGAATGCAAAAATCTTGAACAATAAACTTGTCGAAGGTTCTGCCAAGACAAAAGTACTTCGGGAAATCATTTATAGCCTTATAAATAAAGAAGTTAACAAACTAAAGATTCACAATATCAATCATCGTTATGATATTGAAACTTCCACAATTACCGCTTTTTCATTAACCATTATCGTTTTGGTTGTACTTCTTTTTTCACTTTCAAAAGTCAATCTTGATTATCAGAAAGCGAAGAAACTGAATAAAGAGTTAAATTTTGCAACTCAAATTGCCGATAATGCCGAAAAAGTAGCGGGAATTAGCCATTGGAAAATAAATTTAAAAACCGGACGCTATTTTTATTCGGATAACTTTTTTAGAATACTTGGATTAGAACCGATTTCGGACAATATCGAGCCAGATCATTTTGTAAAATATATCCATCCCGAAGACATTGATGAAATAATGAAAATACACGAGGAATCGATGAAAGACCTCACTCCCACTTCTTTTATTTATCGAATTATCAGGCCAAATGGCGAAATTAGATACATTAATTCTACCGGAGATTTCACAAATAATGCCAAAGGGGAATTGGTTAAAATCGGGGTAAGCAACGACATTACAGAAGAATATACTAGCAAATTGGCGTTGGAAGAAAAGAACAAATCATTAATTGCAATTAATGCCGAGCTTGAATCTTTTAACCAAATTGTAAGTCACGATTTGCAAGAACCGCTTCGAAAAATCCAAATGTTTATTTCAAGAATTCAAGACACAGAATGGGAAACTATTTCTGAAAAAGGAAAAGATTACTTCGGAAAAATCAGGATTTCGGCTAACAGAATGCAGAACCTGATGATGGATCTGGTGAATTATTCCCGAACAATTAAGGACAATAAAGTTTTTGTAAAGACCAATTTAAAGGAAGTTTTAGCTGATGTTATCCAAGAATTATCGGTAAATATCGAGGAGAAACACGCCAAAGTTAAAGTGGAATCTTTGCCAAAAATAAACATCATTCAGTTTCAGATTCACCAGCTTTTTGTAAACTTGATTTCAAATTCGCTCAAATATAGTAAGGAAGACGTCGCGCCGTTAATCAAGATTTCAACCGGAAAAATTGAAGCCGAAGAAAAGTTCAGGGACATTGTTTTAAGCGATAAAAAATACCACAAAATCATAGTTTCTGATAACGGAATTGGTTTCAAGCAAGAATTTTCAGAGAAAATTTTCCAGCTTTTCAAACGTCTAGAAACTGAAATGGATTATGCCGGAACCGGTCTTGGTCTTGCCATTTGCAAAAAAATCATCGAGAACCACAACGGTTTCATAAAAGCAGACGGAATTCCAGGAACCGGAGCGATTTTTACAATTTATCTGCCAAAATAATTATTGTTCCAACGTTTTTCCGCTTTCTGTCCAAGAATCTGTGCCTCCTTCAAGTTCTACAATGTTTTCAAATCCGTGGTTTTGCATGATTTCAACAGCTTCGGCACTTCTTCCGCCCGCTTTGCAATACACATAAACCGTTTCTTTTTTGTCTAATTTATCGATTTGAGTCCCAAAATCTTGGTCGTACAAATGAATATTTTTGGCGTTTTTCAAATGACCTTGCTTAAATTCCTTTGGAGTTCTAACATCGATTAACTGCACTTTTCCCGATTCAATTTTTGATTCAAAAGCTTCCGAAGAAACCAATTGTGGCTTTTTTTCTTGGGCTTGACACGAAGCAAAAACCAAAACTAACAGCAATAACGAATATATTTTTTTCATTGTTTTGAAATTAATTGTAATAAAAAATGCAGAAATCAAGGTCCAAATATAAACATTTAGACACTTGAAATCTACATTTTTATGATTTTGAAATTGACTAACCTTCCACCGGCCCATCCCATTCAGACATACCGCCAACCAAATTTAAAGTTGTTGCAAAACCCAGCTCATTCATTACGCTGCACGCCTTCGCACTTCGCATTCCGGCTTGGCAATAGACATAATAATTTTTAGTTTTGTCCAGTTCTTCCACTTCATAAATAAATCCTTGGCCTTTATAAATATCAATATTTTTAGCACCAGGAATGTAGCCTCGGTTAAACTCGTCTTCTGTTCTAACGTCAAGAATTACAGCATTTTCGTCTTCCTGCAATTGCGACCACCATTGTTCTTTTGATAAATTCATCTTTAAATTTTTGTAAAAATATTACGCTTTAATCGAACATCCAATAGCTTTTGTTTCTTTTACCGAAACTTCCTTGTTTTTCAACAAAGCATCTACTGCATTTTCAACATATTTTTGTTTCACCGCGCTTGCTTCGGCATAATTATCGTCGATTGCACCAATGTATTTCACTACATTTCCTTTAGGAGATTTTTGCAAAACATAAACGTGAGGCGTTTTTGTAGCGCCATATTGCGGATACACTTTTTGTCCTTCGTCAAGTAAATACGGGAACGTAAATCCTTTTTCTTTCGCCTTAACTTTCATCAGTTCAAAGCTGTCTTCCTTTTGTTTTTCAGGATTATTTGGATTTATCGCGACCACTGGATAACCCAATTTTTTATATTTTTTATCCAAAGCCACGATTCTGTCTTCATACGCCTGCGCATACGGACAATGATTGCAAGTAAAAACCACGATAAAACCTTTAGCATACTTAAAATCTTTTAAGGCAACTTTTTTATTGTCAATGTTTTTAAGACTGAAATCTGTGGCGATATCACCAACTTTGTAACCCGAAGCAATAGTTTTGTTATACGTAAAAGCGCTTGCCAATCCAGCAAGCAGAACGAAAGCGAAAATTTTGATTGTTGTTTTCATATTTGATTATTAGATATTTAGATTATTAGACTTCTTAGATTATAACTGGAAAACTTTGAAACCTCTACAAAAATTTCTTTACTTCAGTTTCTAGTTCTTCGTAAGTAAAGCTTTTTTCATAAAACTGATGCTTGTCTTTTTTGTAAATTACCGTTGCAGGAATCGCTCCTGACCAAGTGGAATCTACTTTGTTTATCCAAGAATTTGCATCAGGATCATTTAAAAGAACAACATCAGATTTCAAGTTTTTTTCTTTGATAAAAGGCAATAATTTACTTTCAGCCATCTTCGGAAAATCAATGCTCACTAACAAAACTTTTACCTTTTTGTCTTTATAAGTTGCATTTAGTTTTTCAAAATTAGGCAATTCTTCCACACAGGGAACGCACCAAGTTGCCCAAAAATTCACAACATAAGTAGTATCATTATCTTTTTTTAAGAAATGTTCCAACGCAGAAAATGTATATGAATTCACCGAAATTTTTCCTTCAGAATATGTTTTTAATGGTCTTGGCTCTGAATTTTCTTCTTTTTTATCTTCCGATTTACAAGAAACGACTAAAATTAAAACCAAAAGCGATGCTATTTTCTTCATAATATAAAAAATAAATTCTTTTAAAGCCAATAAAATTAAGCTTTCTATTGCTTTGAAACTGAAATTAACAAAATTTTAATCTACATTTGTATATACAATTGAAAATAGCACTACATTTGTACATACAAATTTTGTAATTACAATTATGAAAATAGAAGACATCATAAAGACGACCTCTCCTATGAAAATCGGTAAAAGAACGATTCTCAACATATTGTATACACAAAATCTTATTGGAGAAAAATTCAATGAAGTATTGAAAAGCTACGATTTATCGCCAGAACAATTCAATGTTTTACGAATTTTAAAAGGTCAAAACGGAAATGCAACCAATATGTGCGTGATTCAAGAACGTATGATTGCAAAAACCAGTAATACGACCAGATTGGTTGACAAACTTCTTCTAAAAGAGTTGGTTACAAGAGAAATCTGCCCAGATAATCGCCGAAAAATGGAAATCGCAATAACTGATAAAGGACTTGATTTATTGGATGAAGTGAACCCAAAAGTCGATCGACACGAAGCCCTTTTTGCCCAAAATCTTACAGTTGAAGAGTTAGAACAACTGAATAACTTACTAGAAAAATTTAGATCAATTTAATTTTATAACACAAATGAGCAATTTATTAGAAAGCTTGAACTGGAGATATGCGGTCAAAAAATATGACGCAACAAAGAAAATTTCTTCAGCTGATTTAGCAATATTAAAGGAAGCGACAAAATTGAGCGTTTCCTCAATGGGATTACAACCATTTAAAGTAATTATCGTTGAAAACCCAGAATTGCGTGCAAAATTAGCACCTGCGGGTTACAACCAATCAGGAATTACAGAAGCTTCACAGCTTTTTGTTTTTGCAGTTGAGAACAACGTTGGCTCGAAACAAATTGAATCTTACATGGAAAATATCAGCGAAACTCGCGGAATTCCGGTGGAGAGTTTGAAAGGTTTTAGCGATATGATCGACGGTTTCATTGCCGGATTAGACGAAGAAGGAAGAAACAATTGGTCAAAAAAACAAGCGTATTTAGCTTTGTCAACATTGATCAACACTGCGGCTTCTTTAAAAATCGACGCAACGCCAATGGAAGGTTTCAACCCGCAGCAATTTGACGAAATCCTTGGATTAAATGAACTTGGATTAACAACTGCTGTTATCGCCGCTGTTGGCTACCGTCACGAGGAAGATGCGACGCAACACTACAAAAAAGTTAGAAAATCAGACAAAGAATTCTTTATCAATTTATAATAATCATAACCTTAATTAATACACAAAAATGAAAAATTTAAAAACAATTGCAATCGCTCTTTTAGTAGCAGTAACTTTCTCAGCAAACGCTCAAGAGAAAAAAATAAACGTTCAAAAAAGTAATATCAGCTGGGTTGGTAAAAAAGTAACAGGACAACATTCAGGAAATATTGAATTTCAAGACGGAACTTTGATCTTCAAAAAATCTGAATTAGTTGGTGGAAACTTTACTGTTAACATGAATTCAATCACTGTAACTGACTTAAAAGCTGGTGAAGGAAAAGAAAAACTAGAAGGTCACTTGAAAGCTGATGACTTTTTTGGTACTGCTAAATATCCAACTGCAAAGTTAGTTATTAAAACAATTGGCAAGCAATCAAACGACGTTTATGCTGTAACTGCTGATCTTACTATCAAAGGAATCACTAACTCTGTTAAGTTTAAAATCACAGTTAACAAAGATACTGCAACTGCAGCTTTGACTGTCGACAGAACTAAATTTGACATCAAATATGGTTCAGGAAGTATCTTCGACGGACTTGGTGACAAAGCAATTGATGATAATTTCGAACTTGCGATTGACTTGAAATTCTAATTTCCACATACTTAATTTCCCCGAAATTTCCCTGCTAATTAATTTTAGCAGGGATTTTTTTTTGATCTAATTTCTACAGATAAAGCTCTCTTTTAAGATTTTTTTTAATTGATTTAAGCTTAAAATTCAACACAAAATCGGTTCATATATTTACCCAAAACGAAGCAAATAACACGTGTAAAAAACGACTTAAAAAACCAAATTTAGATGCTAATTAAATGGCTTTTTCACACTCAAAAATCTAGATTTGGCTCCTATAAGTTGCAAAAAAAGCACTGGTTTTTAAGACCAAAACGGTGTGATTTACAAGAGATTTTTCGCTCGCTAAAACCATCGAATTTTAATCTGAAAATCAAAAATTTCTATGAGAAATTTAAATAATTTTACATTTCATACTGATGTAATTTGATCCAAAAAAATATTTTTTTGAGAATTTAAAGATATAATAGGGCTGAATTTTAAGCTAAAAATAAGTTCGTTTTTGCTTTTTGTATTTAATTTTTATACGTAGATTTAAACTTTCAAAAGCACTTTATTTTCATAAAAGGTGTAGAAAAATGCATTATTTTAATTCCTAAAAAACTATCTTAAATATAACTTAAAGTAATACTTTAAATTAATAATTAAGTTTAATTAATAAATCATAATAAATTGGAAATCAAAATTATGATTACATAATATAGATTTTTTCTATCACCACTTTCTACAACGTTTTTCGTTAATATTTCGTTAAAATAATTTTAAACAATCGTTTAATTTAAACAAGTGTTTAACTTTGCATTCGATTTTAAAATAAAAAAATACGATGGCCGAATTTAATGAAAAGCAAACACAGATTCTTCAGGTAGCTGAAGAGCTTTTTGCAGCGAAAGGATTCGACGGAACTTCCATCAGAGAAATTGCCAAAAAAGCGAATATCAATATCGCGATGGTCTCCTACTATTTTGGTTCTAAAGAAAAATTGTTAGAGTCATTAATCATCTTCAGAACTTCTGATTTGAGAATGCAATTAGAAAACCTTTTTAGCGAGGATTTATCTCCAATGGATAAGGTCGAAAAACTGGTCGATTTATACATCAAAAGAATTTATCAAAATCGATGCATGTATCAGATTCTCCACTTCGAATTTTCGTCTAATAAAAGACTGATGGATTTCAAAGTTTTTACCGACATGAAAAAGCAAAATTTGCTTTCCTTAAAAAAGATAATTAACGAAGGTCAAGAGAAAGGAGTTTTTGCAAAAGACATCAATATTGAACTTTTACCTCCAACGATTATGGGAACCTTTTTCCATTTTCAAATGAACCGACCTTACTACGAAGAAATTTTTGGTTTCAAGTCAGAAGACGATTTTGACCGTTACATAAAAACAGATTTAACAATTCACATTAAGAAAACAATTAAAGCCCTTTTAGTTTATGAAAACTAATTCTCTATTGTTAGGAATGCTTTTGATTTTGGGCTTCGCCGAAAGTCGCGCTCAAGAAAAAAAGCAACTGACATTAACCGAGGCCATTTCGCTGGCCACAACACAAAGCAATCAAGCAGCTTTGGCCGATACAAAAATTGAAACTTCAAGATTTGAACTGGCGACCGTGAAAAACAACCGCTACCCTAGCCTGAAAATTTCTGGTCAATACCAACGCTTGGCTGATGCGCACGTAAAATCAAACTTTGGAACGGCATCAGAACCAGAAGAAGGCGCTGAACCAACTTCATCACCAAAAGTGAACCAATTGATGTTGGGACAAGCGAGTTTGGCCGTGCCGATTTTTTCTGGATTCAAATTGAAGAATTCGGTAAAAGCTTCTGAAAGCAAATACCAAGCTGAAGTTTTCAATGCAAAAAGCACCAAGGAAAATTTGGCGATGAACACCGTGATTCTTTATGTAAATCTTTACAAAGCGCAACAGTCGGTTTCGTTAATTCAAGATAATCTGAAAGCGTCGCAACAGCGTGTGAAAGATTTTACGGCAATGGAAGAAAACGGATTAATCGCCAGAAATGATTTGCTTAAATCACAATTGCAATCTTCAAACATCGAACTTTCGCTAGAAGATGCGAAGAAAAATGTGGCGACGATTAATTATCAATTGGTCAATTTGCTGAAATTGCAAGAAGGAACACAAATTGTTCCGGAAGAAGCTGTTTTCACAAATTCTTCTTCTGAGAAAGCTTCTTTTAGCCAAAATGATGCTCTTGCCAGCAGAAGCGATTTAGAGTCGTTAAGATGGCTTCAAAAAGCGTCTGAATCGAATATCAAGGTTGCTGAAGGAAATTATTACCCAACGGTTAGTTTAAGTGGCGGTTATGTTGCTTTCAACCTGAAAAATGTTTTGGAAGTAAACAATGCGATGAATGTTGGCGTTGGCGTTTCTTACGATTTATCGTCAATTTTTAAAAACGGAAAAGACGTGAAATTAGCCAAAAGCATTGCTTCAGAAACCAAACAGTCTGCGGATATCTTGACAGACCAAATTAAAGTGGAAGTTCAAGAAGCGCAAGAAAACTACAATTTGTCATTGAAACAATACCGCGTTTATCAGGAAGCCGTGACGCAAGCCGACGAAAATTATAGAATCGTAAAAGACAAATATGACAACGGCCTTTCAGACACCAATGATTTATTGGAAGCCGATGTTCAAGACTTGCAAGCCAAATTAAACGAGGCTTTTTCAAAAGCTGATATCACGCAAAGCTACTATCAATTGCTGAACGCATCCGGAAAATTAACTGACTCATTCAATCTTACACCTAAAAACTAATTCATTTCACGATGGAAAATACAGAAAAAAAAGCAACAAATAATAAATTCAAGTACATTCTTGGAGCCCTTGTAATCATTGGGATTATTTATGGAGTTTACAAATATGTTCACTCGTTGGCGCACGAAACTACAGATGACGCGCAAGTAGAAAAAAATATGAATCCGATTATTCCACGAGTAACGGGTTATGTGACCAAAGTTTTTGTGAAAGACAATGATTTCGTTAAAAAAGGCGACACGCTTTTCACAATCGAAGACAAAGATTACCAAGTGAAAGTCGAAGAAGCAAACGCTGCTTTAATTTCAGCACAAGGAAGCCTTGAAGTTTCAAGAGCCGATATCAGTGGCGCACAAGCAAATGTTTCTGTTTCTGAAGCAAATTTTTCTTCTGCCGGAGGAAATATTGAAAGCGCAAAAATCAGAGCGAACAGAGCTAATAATGATTTTGTTCGTTACCAAAATTTATACAAAAATAAATCGATTACCAAACAACAATTTGAACAAGCCGAAGCTGCCAAATTAGAAGCTGATAACGAAGTGAAAATTTTGCAACAGCAACAAAAAGCAAGCAATTACCAAAAAAGCATTGCCGCTTCTCGTTCCAATGTTTCTAGCAAACAAACTGACGTTGCCGCTGCAAATATTAAAAGAGCACAAGCAGTTTTAGACGCTGCAAAATTGAATTTAGGTTACACAGTTGTTACCGCTTCGATTGACGGACAAGTTTCAAAAATCAACATCCAGCCAGGACAATTGGTAGCGCCGGGACAATCTTTGTTCTACATTATCAACAATGCTGAAGCTTGGGTAATCGCTAACTTTAAAGAAACGCAATTGAGCAAAATGGTCATCGGGCAAAAAGTAGGAATCCACGTGGATGCTTATCCTGATTATGAATTTCAAGGAACAATCACGTCATTTTCTCCTGCAACCGGAGCTCGATTTTCATTGCTTCCTCCTGACAATGCAACGGGCAACTTCGTAAAAACGATTCAAAGACTTCCTGTAAAAATTAGCTTGGACAAAGAAAATGATGCTAAAAAGATGGAAAATCTTCGCCCGGGAATGAACGTTGACGTTGACGTGCATTTGAAATAATTCATCATAATTGGTCGAGATAAACTTGTCTCTGATAATTCACATTTTATTTCTTCCAAAATCATAAATCTAAAATCAAAAATTAAATGCAGGCAACTTCAGGAGAAGACAGTTTAGTTGAATACGGCTTCAGAAGGGTGATTATCACGATTACGGCGGTACTTTGTGCCTTGCTGGAAATCGTGGATACCACCATCGTGAACGTCGCTTTGACTGACATGCGAGGAAGTCTTGGCGCCACATTAACCGATGTCGCTTGGGTAATCACCGCTTATGCTATTGCCAACGTAATCGTGATTCCGATGACGAGCTGGCTGTCGCAACAATTCGGTAGAAGAAATTATTTTGCCGTATCCATTGTCATATTTACCGTTTCGTCTTTTTTATGCGGAAACGCCACAAATATCTGGGAATTAGTCGCTTTCCGTTTTGTCCAAGGATTGGGTGGAGGCGCGCTTTTAGTAACCGCACAAACCATTATTACCGAAAGTTATCCGGTTGCAAAACGTGGAATGGCACAAGCCATTTACGGATTGGGAGTAATTGTGGGACCAACATTAGGACCGCCTTTGGGAGGTTATTTGGTCGAAAATTATTCTTGGCCTTATATTTTTTACATCAATATTCCATTGGGAATTATCGCAACATTTTTGACAATTACGTATGTAAAAAGTCCAAAATACGGAGAAAAACTGAAAGCCAATCAAGTCGATTGGTGGGGAATTTTGTTGCTTGCGGCGTTCATCGGCTCATTGCAATTCGTTTTAGAACACGGCCAGCAAGACGACTGGTTTGATGACGGCTTAATTGTAACACTTTCAATCGTCAGCCTTTTTGGGTTGGTATTATTTATTTGGAGGGAATTGACTTACAAACATCCAATCGTAAATCTAAGCGTTTTAAAAGACGGAAATCTTAGAATCGGAACCGTAATGTGTTTCATTTTAGGTTTCGGATTGTATGGTTCTACCCTAATCTTGCCAATTTACACGCAATCTGTTTTAGGATGGACAGCACTTGACGCCGGATTATTATTGATTCCGGGTTCAATCACAACCGCTTTCATGATGCCAATTATTGGAAATTTATTGCAAAAAGGAGTACCGCAGGGTTATTTAGTCGGACTAGGATTTTTTACCTTTTTCATATTTACTTTTTGGATGCACAACGTCATCACGCCAGACACAGGAACAGAACACATGTTTTGGCCACTGATTTTAAGAGGAATTGGTTTGGGATTATTATTCGTTCCAATAACCACTTTGGCGCTGTCAACTTTAAAAGGAAAAAATATCGGCGAAGGTGCCGCTTTTACCGGAATGATGCGTCAATTGGGGGGTTCTTTTGGAATCGCCATCATCACAACTTTCATCACGCGTTTTTCTCAAGAGCACCGTGTGAATTTGGTTTCCAATTTAAGCATGGACAAATTAGAAGTTCAAAATAGAGTACAACAATTGCAACAAGGATTTATGTCTAAAGGATTCAGCGCAAGCGAAGCTCTCGGAAAAGCCTACCAAGTTTTGGATATTTCGGTCATGAAACAAGCCACCGTTTTATCTTACATGGACATTTTTATGTATTTGGGAATAATGTTCTTGTGCTGTATTCCGATTATTTTCTTTATCAAACGAGGAAAAAACAAAATTAATCCGGCCGATGCGATGCACTAAAAAATAATTTCGAAACATTGCCTGTCACAATCGAAATAAGCTTTGGCTAAACTGAATTAGGCATTATCAAAATCAAAACAAGTATCGTCTGATTCACAATACAAAATGGCTAAATAGAGTCACGAATTGTCTGAATCGAAACAAACATTGTCCAAACAAAAATTAAGCACAATGGAAAAAAAACACAACAAATACAGAATTACCTTAGAGCATTTGCATTCTCCAAAGGATTTAGGCCTAAACGAAACAATCGATTTCGAATTTGAAAACCACGACGAAATTTTTTCAATCATTGACAGAATCAGAGAAAACAATCCGTTTGACAATGAAAACCAAGCTGTGGAATTTGCTCTTGGCCTAAAATTATTCAGCGAAGTGATGATTAAAAACCGAGACAATGAATTGTTTGAAGAATTAATGCCCGCCTTCGGAAGTTTTATGAAGAAACTAAAAGCTTCAGTTAAAGAAGGAAATTAATATAAATTTTGTCATTCCGACGAAGGAGGAATCTTCGCGAATAATCCCGTTGTTGAGATTCCTCCTTCGTCGGAATGACAAGTTTGAGAAAAAAAGAGTTCGGCAGAAATGTCGAACTTTTTTTATTTCAGAATCTTTAAATCCTTCAATTTTTAAATCCTTCAATCTTAATCATATCTTAATCCTTCCGTAATCTCAAAAGGTAATTTTCAAAATAAATTAGCCCTTGCAATCAAAACGCAAAATTATGGGACTCTTCGGAAAAAAAGAAAAAAAGGCAATTCGTGAATTCAGCCAAAAAAATATCGAATTTTTAACTGAAATCGGGAAAGATTTAGAGGAAATGCTTGATGAGCTTCAAGAACATTATGAAACAAACAAGCCTTCGGTTGCAGAATTTCAGGAATTTGCAACCTCCATTTCATCAAAACTTTCAGAAGAAGAAGCACAAAAGCTTCAAGAGTTTTCAGATAAAATCGTGAAAGTAAAAAAATGTGCCAAAAAAGGAATTTTAGCTTTAACCGAGTTAGCCCGAAACCAAAGGAAATCAGCAAGAGAAGCCAGCAGAGAATTTAGCGAGTTTATTGAATCTTAAACGGCTTCAGTCATTGCGAGGAACGAAGCAATCACATAATCTGAGTCGATAAATTGGATGAGATTGCTTCGTTCCTCGCAATGACAGCGATGGAAACTATCTCGTAAAAACCAAACTATTTCCCTTCGATAAATTGGCGTCAAATTTGTATCCGTCATAATCAAAGCCTTTCAAATCATCAATCGTTTCAGCATTCGTATCGATAATATAACGCACCATCATTCCCCTCGCCTTCTTGGCAAAAAAACTGATGATTTTTAATTTTCCGTCTTTGTAATCCTTAAATTCTGGAGTAATCACCGGAACTTTCAACGCTTTTACATCAACGGCTTCAAAATATTCATTGCTTGCCAAATTGATGAAAAGTTCGTCTTTTTTCAATTCAGCATTTAACGACTTCGTGACTTTAGTTTTCCAAAATTCATAAAGGTTTTTATTCTTTCCAATCGGAAGTTTTGTGCCCATTTCCAAGCGATAGGGTTGCATTAAATCAAGCGGTTTCAGCAAACCATACAATCCTGATAAAATTCTAAGTTTTCCTTGCAATTCGTCGATTTTTGCAATTGGCAATGTGTAAGCATCTAGTCCGGTATAAACATCTCCGTTAAAAGCATAAATCGCCGGACGCGCATTTTCATCCGTGAAAGGCAATTTCCATTCTTGGTTTCGTTCCCAGTTTAAATCGGCTAATTTCTCTGAAATCGACATCAAATCTGATAGTTTTTTAGGCTTTAGTTTTTTCAAAACATTGTGAACCGTGTTTGATTCTTTTAGAAATATAGATTCTGTATGTTTTTTGGTAGGAAGTTCAGTTTCGAAATCAAGTGACTTTGCAGGAGAAATTACGATTTTCATTGTATAAAATTTGAAGTTCAAAAATACGAAATGAAATTTGTCTTGCCACGAATTACTCGAATTTTCACGAATTATTATAAATCGTCGAAAGCTTCATAGATTGGATTGTAATTTATTTTTACCATGTAAGGCATTTAAGTTCATATAAGTTTCATTGAAAGTTGTAACGTCTCGCCTATAATTCCTTATCTGTCTTATATGCTTATTCCGAGTTATTAATTTTAATTAATTTAAAAACACATTTCTTATATTTGTCTAAACCCAAAACCTCACAAATTGTACGACCAAATCAACAAAAGCATCAGCCGATACGTTTCTTTTTCTAAAGAGGAACTCGATATTTTCAACTCTTTAATGGAATACAAAAAAGTACCGAAGAAAACGATTATGCTTCACGAAGGCGAAATGTGCAATTTTGAAGCTTTTGTCATCAAAGGTTGCGTCAGAAAATATTATATCGATACCAATGGTTTTGAAGTAATTCTGCAATTTGCCATTGAAGACGCTTGGGTCAGCGATATTTCGTTCAGTATTTATGAAGAAAAACCATCGCAAGTTTTCATCGAAACCTTAGAAGATTGCGAGTTTTTCACCTTTTCGCCTGAATCAAAGGAAGCACTTTTTGAAAAGGCACCACGTTTTGAAAGAGCTTACCGAATCTTGATGCAACGAAATCTGGCCGTTACTCAAAACCGCCTTTTCCATAATATTTCCCAAACTGCCACTGAAAAATATTTGGAGTTTTTAGAATTATATCCAACGATTCCACAAAGAGTCGCCCAACATTACATTGCCTCTTATTTAGGAATTTCTGCGGAGTTTTTGAGCAAAGTTCGTACGAAGTTGGCGAAGCAGTAACGCAACTTCATTGCGACGATGAGGCAATCACATCACGATTATCCTCAACAATTATCCATTCAGATTATGTGATTGCTTCGTGCCTTGCTATGACTGCTAACTAAAATCTGAACACTTCAAACTGAAATCTGCATTTCTTGTCCTAGTTCAATGCCCATCCTTTTTTTCTGTCCGAAATTTGTCCTATCAAATAAGAACAAAAATGGAACGCAAAGATTTTATAAAAAAAGGATTAATGGGAACTGGAATGTTTATCACTTCAGCAACCATCGGCGACGTGATGAATAACGACATCGACGAAATCACGCCATTGGAACCCATCGGATACAATCATTTACCTAACACAAATTCACTAATTATGGAAAATACAATTTTGCACAAAGCCAATACTCGTGGTCACGCAAATCACGGTTGGCTAGATTCACATCACACATTTAGTTTTGCGAATTACCATAATCCAGACCGAATGCATTTTGGTGTTTTGAGAGTTTTAAACGATGATAGAGTTGATGGCGGAATGGGTTTTGGGAAACATCCGCACGATAATATGGAAATCATTTCGATTCCGTTAGAAGGCGATTTGGAACACCAAGACAGTATGGGAAATACCGCGGTAATTTCAAAAGGCGATATTCAAGTGATGAGCGCCGGAACCGGGATTTTCCACAGCGAATACAATAAAAACAAAGAGAAGCTGACCAAATTTCTTCAGATTTGGGTGTATCCAAACAAGAAAAATGTAACGCCGAGATACGACCAAATCACTTTAAACGAAGCCGAACGTCATAATAATTTACAGCAAATTATTTCTCCAAATCCTGATGATGCCGGAGTTTGGATTCACCAAGATGCTTGGTTTCATTTGGGAAAATTCGATAAAGATTTCGTAACTTCATACGACTTGAAAAAATCAGGAAACGGAATTTACGCCTTTATTTTAAAAGGAGATTTCAAAATTGGAAACATCGATGTAAATGAAAGAGATGGTTTGGGAATTTGGGACACGCAAAACATCCGAATCCAAGCTTTGTCTGAAGACGCAGAAATTCTTTTGATGGAAGTTCCAATGTCTCTATAAATTAGATAATCAGAAAATTACCGCAAAGCGAGAAAGACTCAGCAACTTTGCACCTTAATAACTTAATAACTAAAATAAATTATGTCTACAACAAAATGGTCAATTGACACAGCACACTCAGAAATCGGATTTAAAGTAAAACACATGATGTTTACAAATGTTTCTGGAAACTTCGAAAAATTTGACGCTTCAATCGAAACAGAAGGCGATGATTTCACGTCAGCAAAATTTGATTTTTCAGGAGAAATTGCTTCAATAAATACTGGAAACGCAGACCGTGACAACCACTTGAGAAGCGGAGATTTCTTCGATGCAGAACAATTTCCAACATTGACTTTCAAATCAACTTCTTTCGAAAAAGAAAGCGAAAGTGACTACAAATTAACAGGAGATTTGACGCTTCACGGAGTGACAAAATCAGTAAAACTAGACGTTGAATTTGGTGGATTGGCAAAAGACCCTTGGGGAAACACAAAAACCGGACTTTCAGCAACTGGAAAAATCAATCGAAAAGATTGGGGTTTAAACTGGAATTCAGCTCTTGAAACAGGCGGTGTTTTGGTTGGCGAAGAAGTGAAATTAAATATCGAATTGCAGTTTATCCAACAATAAATTGAGAAACTGAGGTTCTAAGTTTCTGAGGCGCTAAGTTTTGCCTTAGAATCTTAGCAACTCAGAACCTCAGCAACTTTAAAAAAATGATTAACATTCTCTACATCGGAAGGCATCAAGAAATTTTAGAAACCGTGGTTAGGCTTATCAATGCCAATGAAGATTGGTTTGGAGCCGGCGCCGAAACTGATGAAACTGCCATGAATATATTTTCAACAATCCATTTTCATCTCGTGCTTCTGGGTTGCGGAATTGAGGAAGCAAGCGAACAAAAACTTCGTAAATTCTTTCAAGAAACAAATCCCGAATGTAAAATCGTCCAGCATTATGGTGGCGGAAGCGGTCTTTTAAAAAACGAAATCCTTTCTGCTTTAGAGAATAATTTGTCATAACTAAACTACATCACAACTTTAAAACCGTCTTTACAAGGCGGTTTTTTTTATGCAAAAAATTCTCGCAAAGAATGTTAATTAAAATTTTAATCTTACATTTACTTCTCTAAAAGCCAAACAGATGATTAAAATTAATTTAAGCCAAAACAGTTTCAGCAATTTAAAATCAGACAAAAAAACGTTTGTTCCTGACACGAAACTAAAACCAGAGAGCATCCTAAAGTGTCTTGATTTCGCCCAGGAAATGGCTTATGGAAACGGCCACCACAAATCTCAATCTTTCGGTGGAAAATCCCACAACAGAAAGCCTTCAGAAATTTTTATCAATACTTTTCAAGGAAAATTAGCAGAATTAGCCGTTTATAATCAGCTTTCCAATTTAAGCTTGCATCCTGATAAACGGCCAGAATTTGACGTTTGGGGAAAAGGAAAATGGGAAGATTGCGATTTCACTTTAAGTAATGAAACCGTTAGATGTTCTGTAAAATCAACCAAATTCTTCGGAAATCTATTGCTTCTAGAAAAAGATAAGTACAATGAAAAAGGCGAATTTTTAGAAACAGAAGATTTAAAACCTCGTGCTTATGATTTTACTTTTTTAGTTCGAGTAGCCGGCGTAAAAAATCCTGATTCAAAAACATATTTAAATTCAAACAATATTGAAGTGGAAGTCACGGGTTTTCTTTCTCACGAAAAATTCTTGCAAGTCATCGCCGAAAAACAATTTATTAACAAAGGAACAATCGTCGGAACACCATTGATTGTTGACAATTATTATATTTTCGCGAAAGATTTAGCCGATATAAAAGATTTGAAACTCTAAGATTTATCGCCCAATTCAATTGCCTTAAAAATGGATTTCGCAATTCGTTCAATCACAGGAACGCTCACAGAATTCCCAGCTTGTTTATATAAATGCGAATTGCTCATTGTTTCTGGCAAGATAAAATCTTCAGGAAAACCTTGAAACATAAAACATTCCTTGGGAGTCAATTTTCGAATTCCTTTATTGGTCAAAACCAACGGCACATTATGTCCGCCAGTTCCCATATTTGCCGTTAAAGTTGGGCAAACATCGCTCTTGTTTTCGCGAACATATTGGCGTCGCCATTGATAAACCGTGTCTTTTCTGGTAATTGATTTTTGAAGTTCGGCAAACATATATTTGTCTTCTCCATAAAAATATTTTGCTTCAGAAACCGATTCATCCACAATATTTTCTACCTTTTTATTGAGCGTCAAAGCTTCCGGAAATTCAAAATGTTTTTCATATCTATTCGATCCGTCTTCCTCATTTTTAAAACAAACAATATAAATTCGCTCGCGATTCTGCGGGACATTTCCATATTCTTTTGAGTTTAAAACTTCCGCAGAAAATGAGTAACCATTGGCTTTCATCGCTTGTTCGATAAAAGTAAAAGTCCTGCCTTTATCATGGCCTTTTAGATTTTTTACATTCTCTAAGAAAACAACTTTCGGCTTATTCAAAGCTTCCACAAAATCTAAAATTCGGTAAAAATGATTCCCTCTGTCGTCATTAAAACCTTTTCGATAACCCGCAACAGAAAACGGCTGACACGGAAATCCCGCTGCCAAAACATCTACCTTATTTAAATTTTCAGGATTTAATTTCCAAATATCTTCCTCAAAAATTGGGTGCTTAAAGTTTGCGCGATACGTCACGCATGCGTTTTTGTCAATCTCATTTGCCCACGCGATTTTGGCGCCAGCATTGATAAAACCTTGACAAATCCCTCCAACTCCGGCATATAAACTTCCAATTTTGATCATATAAAAATATTTGAACGGCAAAAATAACACAATTGCATCCAAAAATAAGCAACTTTTTAATTCAAGATTTTGCAGCGAATCGACATTGATTTTTCAGCAATCCATTTTCCCGCTGGTGGCACTCGCTTTTCACGTCTTGGCCAGCCGTGAAAGAGCTCAAACAAAGCCACCATCGGGGCTATTTGAGAAACTTTAGGCATTTTTAAAATCACCTGAACCATTGCGCAATCTTAACCGCAACTATCCGTTTCAAAACATTTTCTATCTTTGAATCAAAACCAACCCATGTTTCCCGAATTAAAAAAATACAAATCAACAATTTTATACGGCTTTGTACTTGCCTTTTTGTTGCTGCTTGTCAAGTGGCTCGAATTTAGATTCGTAATCGTCAATCACTCGTTAGAAATTTATATTGCAATCATTGCCTTAATTTTCACAGCACTCGGAATTTGGCTTTCCAAAAAATTGACAAAACTAAAAACCGTCATCATCGAAAAAGAAATCGTCAAGGAAATTGTCATCGACACCACCGAATTTATCCAAGATAAAAAAACAATCGAAAATTTAAACATTTCAAAACGCGAACTTGAAGTCTTAGATTTGATGTCAAAAGGAATGAGCAACCAAGAAATTGCCGACGCACTTTTTGTCTCAATTCCCACGATAAAAACACATTCTTCAAAGCTTTTTGAAAAACTAGAAGTCAGCCGAAGAACACAAGCCGTTGAAAAAGCAAAACGCCTTCGAATCATTCCTTAAAAATTCATACTTAAGTTGCAAACCATTGAAATTGCTGAAAAATCATTCTAAAGTATGATTTAAAAATCGGTTGGAAAAACCAATTTTGCATTATCAAAAACAAACTAAAAAACATTCAAAATGAAAAAAACTATTTGGGTAAACGGTCTTATTGGTGGTTCGATTGTCGCAGTATTGATGATTGCTTCCACCTTTTTAAGCTACGGAAAATCGAATTATGAAGCCAGTATGGCGCTCACTTATTTGGGGATGCTTCTCGCATTCTCGTTCGTTTTTGTGGGCGTAAAAAGTTTTAGAGACAATTATAATTCTGGAGTCATTTCTTTCGCGAAAGCCTTTAAAATTGGATTCTTGATTGCCTCGATTTCTTCGTCAATCTATGTTTTCGTTTGGCTGATAGAATATTATTTCTTCATCCCAGATTTTATGGAAAAATATACGGCCGAAATGATGAAGCAATTTGCTGAAGGAAACCACACGGCTGCAGAAATTCAAGCCAAAACCGCCGAATTAGACGGTTATAAAGAAATGTACAAAAATCCGCTTTTGGTTATCGGAATGACTTATATGGAAATCCTACCAATCGGAATTATTCTTTCATTGATTGCTGCGTTAGTTTTCAAAAGAAAATCTTTATAAATAAAAAAGCCAAGTAAAAACTGGGCTTCATATTTAGTAAAACTAATAATTTTCATTGAGTTCTTCAAAATCCTCATCATCAGAAGAAACCGATTGATTTTGGTCTTCATCTAGATCAATATTGTCTTCGAGAAGATAATCATCTTGGTTGAAAGCATCAGAATTTTTGCTGTTTCCGCCGTCTTCTGACCATTGATTTGAATTGCTTCTTCCGCCTTTATCAGATTCCAAACTGAAATCACTGTCTTTTGTGTATTGGACTCCGGGCTGTTCTAGCGCCAGATATTTGTCAGTATCGTCGTTTTGGTAATCATCATTATCTTCGCCTTTTAAATTGGCAGGTTTGATGTGATCATTACTTTTCAAGTCTTTTGCAGTATCATTATCAGTGTTGATTTCTGACGCTGTATTTTCGAATTTTTTAGCATTTTCTTTTTCCATAGCAGTAAATTTTTGTCTTAAAATAATAACATCGTATTAATGTCATTGCTTTTAAGAAGTTCTAAATTGGTTTTTAAAAGGTTTTTCAACTGAAGATTTTTAGCTTTTACCTTTTTTTTAAGCGACTCTTTTTTACTGAAAAGCTCTTCAGCCAAAGATTTAGGAGTGTGGTTAGCCTCTCCTTTTTCAGAAGTAATTTTCGTTTCCATAATAGCGATTTTTAGGTTGGTTGGTTTTTGCCTTTCAGCATACTACAAGTTACAACAATTATATGTAAGATACTTTTGCGTTACTATTAAATTATTGTGAAAAGCTTTGATTAACATTTCACAACTCAATTTATGCATTTCACTATCTTTATTTTTTTTAGAAGTTCAAACTGGTTGACTTTTGCTTTGAATTTTAAAAATAACTTATATGAAAGCATTTAAAAAGTTAGCATTACTGAGCGCTCTCCCAACTTTATTTATTGGCATAACTTCTTTAATAATTGCAGGATCATTCGCCGATTTTAGCGTTAAGATAGTCTCTCTTACAATCGGATTCTTTGTTTTGATCGCACTAAATTATGTTTATATCTTTGAAAAAATTCAAGCCAAAGAGAACAAAATAGTAAAGTCTATTTCAATGACTGCCTTATCCACATTTATTTCTATTTCTTTATTCGGCATATTGATTCAGATTATTTTTTTAAACGAATTTTTGATACAAACTCCTTTATTCCAAGGACTTCTTGGTATAGTTATACTAATTTTAGAATTTGGATTTGTATCAATTTATCGAAATAGAAATAGTAAGAATGTCTTAGACTTTAAAGAGAAGCCATTATTTTATTTGGTCATTATTTTGACCGTAAGCTCAATTGAAACATTTTTTTTAAGCCTATTTTCTGTAGAGCTCATAAATTTGGTTGACTTTACACAATTTTGTTTTGATAACTTTTTCATACCAACATTACAAGTTACGTCAGTTTCAATGCTTTGCTTATATATTTTAAGCCAAATCAAATTTACAAAACGAAATATTTTTATTTCGATAGTTGTTGCCTCAATAGTGGCATATTTAACAATCTATGCTATCGGAAGCGCTGAGTTTCGTAGACATATTGTTATCATTAGATTTTTTACTATTGGTTTATCATCAACAATTTTATGTGCAACGATAATTTTATATCGAAATAGGCAAAAGGAAAGTATACGAAAAATAAATGCTTTAAGCATTTCTAACTCAAGAAAAGATTTTGAATACTTGCAATTGAAAAATCAGGTAAATCCACATTTTTTATTCAATAATCTTAATACTTTGATTTCATTTATTGAAATCGAGCCCAAAAAAGCTATTGAATTTGGACATCATCTTTCAAATGTTTACCGACATTATTTAAAAAATGAAACCGAAGATTTTGTACTTCTTTCAGTTGAATTGCAATTTATCAAAGATTATTTAGAAATTTACAAAGCCAAATTTGAAAGCGGATTTTCATTCGAAATAAAAAATGATGCAACTCAGAACCTTTATATTTTATCTTTCAGTCTTCAAGAAATAATCGATAATATTTTTAAGCATAATATTTTAGACGAAGAGAAACCAATTGAAATCAGAATCGCTTCTGAAGAAAATTATTTAAAGATTACCAATTCTTTAAATCCTCAAGATAAAGTGATTTCAACAAATAAAGGATTGCAAAACATCAACAATCGAAATAAAATTTTAATAAATAAGGAGATAATTATTTCTAAAACTGAATCTTCCTTTGAGATAAAAATTCCCACGCTAAAACTTGAAAACTAATGACTGCTTTAATTATAGAAGATGAAATTCCAGCCGGAAAACGTTTAGAAAAACTCTTGAACCAAAAAGGTTTTACTGTTTTGACGATTCTTGTTTCTGTAAAAAAAGCATTTAAATGGCTTCAAGAAAATAATCATCCTGAATTTGTATTTATAGACATCAAACTTCGGGATGGGAATTCGTTTCAATTGCTCGAAAAATTTCAAATTACGTCAAAAATAATAGTCACGACAGCTTATGATGATTTTGCCCTCAAGGCTTTTGAACACAATGCGATTGATTATCTTTTAAAACCAATTGATGAAAAAAAATTAGACAAAATGATTGGCAAGCTGAATAAGTTTCAAGGAAATCAAGAATTTAAGCTTGACAATTTCACAGAAATTAAATACAAAAATTCGTTTCTGATTCCGATTGGAAATTTGCTCAAAAAAATTGAGAATCATGACATTACAACCTTTTTTAGCGAAGATAATGCAAGTTTTTTAACTACAAATCAAGGAAGAATTTTGCCAGTAAATTACTCTTTAGAGAAATTAGAACAAGAAGTTGACCCGAATATATTTTTTAGAATCAGCCGAAAATATCTAATTAACAGAAATTATATTCGTAAAGTGTACACCAAAAACCAAATTTCAATTTCCATAGAAAATCACGAAGAAGAATTGAAAGTTAGCCGATTACGAATGAAGAATTTCTTAGAATGGTATAAAAAATAATTTGGCTAAAGCCGTTTTCTGATGCGACGCTATATTAAACGGGCTAAAGCCCGTTCCTATTCATATTTGCTTTCGTGAAATTTGAAGTCTAATCGGTTGCGTATAACGTAATCATGGATGAGTAGAAATGGGCTTTAGCCTGTTTAATTTATTCACAACAATATTTGGCTTTAGCCAAAAATCTACACAAGTTCTCTGAAATGTTTCTGAAAACGAAAATGGTTGGCTAACTAGCCCTGATGATGGTTTTGTTTGAGCTCTTTCACGGCTGAACAAAGCCGGGAAAAGCGAGTACCATCAGCAGGAATTGCGATGGTCGAAAATGCGAGATGTTTCGCTTCTGAGATTGCTTTGTTCCTCGCAATGACTGGAAATAAAAAACTCCTTGATTTCTCAAGGAGTTTGGTATTAATTTTCTTCTTCGTCTGTATTGTGGGAATTGGAATACGCTTTCCATTTTGCGATGCATTCCTTCATGTCTTCTGGAAGCTCGGTATTAAAACTCATAAATTCCTTTGTGGTCGGATGCACAAAACCAAGCGTTTTTGCGTGGAGCGCTTGCCTTGGCAAAACCTTGAAACAATTGTCAATGAATTGCTTGTATTTTGTGAACGTAGTTCCTTTTAAAATCAAATTCCCGCCATAACGTTCGTCGTTGAAAAGCGTATGTCCGATAGATTTCATGTGCACGCGAATTTGGTGCGTTCTTCCTGTTTCTAATTTGCAAGAAACCAACGTTACGTAGCCAAAACGCTCTAAAACTTTGTAATGCGTCACTGCGTGTTTTCCTTCTCCGTCTGGCACAACGGCCATTTGCATTCTGTCTTTGGCGTGTCTTGCGATGTCACCTGTTACCGTGCCTTCTTCTTCGGCAACATTGCCCCAAACTAAAGCAATATATTCTCTTTCAGAGGTTTTTTCTTCGAATTGCTTTGCCAAAAAAGTCATGGCAAATTCTGTCTTTGCAACAACCAAAAGTCCCGAAGTGTCTTTGTCGATTCTGTGAACCAATCCCGGACGTTCGCTACTATTTAAAGGTAAATTTTCGAAGTGGAAAGCTAAAGCGTTGACCAAAGTTCCGGTATAATTTCCGTGTCCTGGATGAACAACCAAACCGGCTGGCTTGTTGATGACCAAAAGCGCATCGTCTTCAAAAACAATATCCAACGGAATATCTTCTGGTAAAATTAAATTTTCAAACGGCGGATGCGAAAGCATAATTCTGACTACGTCAAAGGCTTTCACTTTATAATTTGACTTCACGGCCACATCATTCACGATGATATTTCCGGATTCAGCGGCTTGCTGGATTTTGTTTCTGGTAGCATTTTCTACCAAGTTCATCAAGAATTTGTCCACACGCAAAGGCATTTGCCCTTTTGTGGCTTCAAATCTAAAATGTTCATATAATTCTTCGTCTAACGTTTCGTCAGCAACTGGATTCTCTATCATTCTGCGTTTTCTGTTTCTGTTTCATTCTCATTTTCAACTTTAGTAGAATCACTTTCTTCAAAGCCTACTTTTCCGTCGCCTAAAACCAAATCAATCACTGAAGATTTTTTAATTTTATCTCCGGCTCTTAATTTTTTTCCGCTAGAATACATTTCTAGAACCATATCTTTTCCTAAATAAGGCTTGTATGTTTTCTTTCCGATTTCAAAACCAAGCGCTTTTAACGTCGGTTCTGCCTGGCGTAATGTTTTTTCAACTAAATCTGGAACGGTTACATCGCCAAAACCAGAAGAATTTACTTTGATATAAATTTTTCTTCCTTCCTTCACTTTTGCTCCCGGAAGCGGGTCTTGTTTTACGACTGAATATTTCGGAAAATCTTGGTTATAATCCACAGTATCAAGCAAAACATATTCTAAATCAAGTTCGTCAAGCTTGTCGCCTACTTGTTCTTCAGTTAATTTTCGAAGGTCTGGAACTACGATTTCATTTCCGTGGTCTGTCGCAAAACTCAAGTATTGCAAAATCAAGAAAACAACGGCAAACACGATGACAATCGCCAACGCTAATCGCTTAAAAAAAGATTTACTTGTAAGATATTGTCCTAAAGTCATAAAAAATGTATTTGGTGCAAAGATATAAAAAACCTAAAGGTTTTCAATTTCAATAAATAGTGATATTTTTGTGAGAGATTTTTAGGCTAATTTCTTCGTAAAACAAGTCTGAAATCTGCAATCTTAAATCTAAAATTCTATATGAACATAGCCGTTGTAATGGGTGGATATTCTGACGAATCAGTAATCTCACTTCGAAGTGGTCAATTAATCCTTAAAAATCTCGACAAAAACAAATACCAAACGTTTGAAATCCACATTTTATTGGATGGATGGAATGCAGTTGTTGACGGAAAACAATTTCCAATCGACCGTTCTGATTTTACGTTTACACAAAACGGAGAGAAAATAAAATTCGATGCCATCATCAACACCATCCACGGAACTCCGGGTGAGGACGGGCATTTGCAAGCCTATTGGGAACTTTTAGACCTTCCTTATACGGGCTGTAATTTCTACCAATCGGCATTGACATTTAATAAAAGAGATACGCTTTCGGTACTTTCAAAATTTAATATTCCAAAGGCAAACTCGATTTATTTGTCTAAAGGAGATGCAATTTCTGGCGAAGAAATTCAGGCCCAATTAGGATTGCCTTTCTTCGTAAAACCAAATCAATCCGGAAGCAGTTTGGGTGTTTCAAAAGTAAACGACCTGGCTGATTTTGACAAAGCGTTAGATTTCGCTTTCGCGGAAGACAACGATATCTTAATCGAATCTTTCTTAAAAGGAGTAGAAGTTTCTGTCGGAGTTTTGAATTATAAAGGAGAAACAAAAGTTTTAGGCTTGACCGAAATTGTATCCCAAAACGACTTTTTTGACTACGAAGCAAAATATCTAGGCAAATCTGAAGAAATCACGCCTGCGAGATTATCAAAAGAAACCGAACTTGAAGTTATTGAAATGGCAAAAAAAGTCTATGAAGCGTTAGGAATGTCAGGTTTTTCAAGAAGCGAATTCATCATTATGGACGGCGTGCCGCATTTCATCGAAATCAATACCAATCCGGGATTATCGCCGCAAAGTATTTTCCCGCAACAGGCAACTTATGCCAAATTAAATTTCTCTGATTTATTAGATAACGAAATTGAATTGGCTTTAAAGAGAAAAAGTCTTTGGAAGAAATAGTTTTCAGTTATCAATTGGCAGTAAATTAGTTAACTTTACAAAAAAGATTATATGATTGATTATAAACAATATATCGAAATAAATTCTGAATTGCGTTTTGGCAAGCCAGTTATCATTGGAACAAGAATTACTGTTTTTGATGTTTTAAATTGGTTGGCAAACGGAATGTCTATTAATGAAATCATTGAAGATTTTCCTGAACTTTCTGAAAATCAAATCAAAGCGTGCCTTTCCTATGCCGCTGACAGAGAACATAAAATTCAAATCGCTTCGTGAAATTACTTTTTGACCAAAATATTTCTTTTAGAATTCTTTCAAAAATCAGCAATTTCTTTCCAGAAGCAAAGCAAGTTAGAGAACTGGGAATTGAAAATTTTTCTGATGTAGAAATTTGGAAATTTGCTAAAGAAAATAACTACACAATTGTAACATTTGATGCTGACTTTTATGATTTGGCTAATTTGAAAGGTCATCCTCCAAAAATCATTTGGCTTCGATTTGGAAATACTAAAACAGATTTTCTTGCGGAAGTTTTAAAATCACGAAATTCAATTATTAAAGATTTCATACTTTCTAAGGAATATGCTGAAATAGCTTGCCTTGAAATAAAATAATCCTGAAAAAATTTATGGAAAAAATAGCAGTATTCCCAGGTTCATTCGACCCAATCACTTTAGGTCATTATGACATTATCAAAAGAAGCATTCCGCTTTTTGACAAAATTATCGTGGCGATTGGCGTCAACGCCGAAAAAAAATATATGTTTTCTTTAGACGAAAGAAAACGCTTCATTGAAGAATGTTTTGAGAATGATCCTTCAGTTTCTGTCGTGACTTACGAAGGTTTGACGATTGATTTCTGTAAAAAAGTAAAGGCAAAATTCATACTCCGAGGATTGAGAAATCCAGCCGATTTTGAATTTGAAAAAGCAATTGCACATACCAATCGAAAACTTTCTAAGATTGAAACCGTATTTCTTTTGACTGCGGCGAATACTTCGTACATCAGTTCAAGCATCGTTCGTGACGTTATTCGAAACAATGGCGAATATGAATTGCTTGTTCCAGATTCAGTTCGAGTAAAATAATAATTTGCAATAGGCACTTATAAACAGTACATTCGCCAAAAATTAACAACCTATAAAATGAGTATAGAAAGAGAACTAATCAAAAGAAGTGGCGGAAAATGCGAACTTTCTGGAGCAACCGAAAACTTAAAAGTGTACCAAATTCTTCCAACAAGAAAAGGCGGTATCGACGAAAGCATTTTGGCGACTGCACCTTTAATAGACCAAATTGAAAATCCAGAAAAAATGGATGCCAATCTTTGGAGATGTTTAAACGATAGTATGTGGAGCGAGCATTTGCCGGTTCAAGTGGTTTCTTGGAGAATGTTGAGCCGTTTGCGCAACCAAGAATTATTGGAGCAAATGTATCTTGATGAAGACGATTTGGCATGGGCTCAAGCAACTGGCGAAGGCGACGACGACGAAAATAAATTGGTTCACAGAGACAGCAACGGAGTTATTTTGCAAACCGGCGATTCTGTAGTTTTAATCAAAGACTTAAAAGTAAAAGGTTCAAGTATGGTTGCAAAACAAGGAACTGCCGTGAGAAACATCCGTTTGGACCATGAAAATGAAACTTATATTGAAGGAAAAGTGGACGGTCAGCAGATTGTGATAATCACCGCTTACGTTAAGAAAATATAGTTACAGTATTTAGATTTCAGATGGCAGTTTACAGACTAGATGTTTAACATTCTTAATCTGAAATCTGAAATCTGAAATCTGAAATCTGAAATTTGAAATCTGAAATCTGAAATCTGAAATCTGAAATCTGAACTATTCCTCTTTCTTCACCACTTTTCTCGCGACTTCAATCTTAAACTTTTTCCCTTTCATTTTTTCGTCGCGAATATTATTAAGCAAATCTTTCACTTTATTGAATTTCACAGCTGCAAAAGAAATAAAATCCTTTACTTCGATTAATCCTAAATCTCCTTTTTCAAGTTTTCCTTTTTGAGAAAAGAATCCGACGATGTCAATTTTGTTCAGCTTATTTTTCTTTCCTCCAGAAATATAAATCGTTTGGAATTCTGGCGGTTTTGGCAATGAATTTGAATTTTCTACATTCAAAACTTGCATTCCATAGTCGATATAATCTAATTTTTTCTCGCTATCATTGACCAAAACATAAGCCGTTCCAGATGCTAACATTCTTGCAGTTCGCCCATTTCTATGCGTAAATTCGTCTTCTTTTGAAGGCAAATGGTAATGAATTACGTGCTTCATTTCGGGAATATCCAAACCACGTGCGGCCAAATCGGTGGTAATCAAATAACTCACGCTTCCGTTCCTGAACTGAATTAATGCGCGTTCCCGTTCGTCTTGATCCATTCCTCCGTGATAATAGGTGGCGTAAATTCCTTTTTCGTTTAAAGTATCGCTGATTCTTTCGGCCGCATCGCGATGGTTACAGAAAATAATGGCCGATTGCGATTTCAGCGAACAAATCAAATTGAAAAGCGTATTGATTTTATCCTTTTCCTTAGAAACCACCATCTTCATCGAAAGATTGGTTTTCTCTTCATTCTTCGGAATAAAATCTAAAATTTCTGGATTGACAACCCGCGTATATTTCGGAATTTCAATATCTGAAGTCGCCGAAACCAAAACACGCTTGTTCAACTTCGGAAGCCTTGCAATAATATATGACATTTCTTCGTGGAAACCCAATTGCAGTGATTTGTCAAATTCATCCAAAATCAAAGTCTGGATTTTGTCTGTGCGAAAAGTTTCCCTTTCAATATGGTCCGCTAATCTTCCCGGAGTTCCGATTAAAACGGCCGGCGGATTGCTTAAATTCTTAATTTCTGTATCAATGGAATGGCCTCCGTAACAAACATTGGCTTTGTAACCCGTTCCTATTTTTTTCCAAACCTGCTCAATTTGCAAACCTAATTCTCTTGACGGAACAATAATTAAACATTGAACCGAAAGAATTTCTGGCTGTAAAATTTCAAATATCGGAAGCAAAAAAGCCAGCGTTTTCCCAGAACCTGTCGGGGAAAGCAGTAACGTATTGTTGTTTTCTAAAATGGCTTCTTGAGCGGCTTCCTGCATTTCGTTCAGGCGTTCGATGCCCAAATTCAGCAAAAGATTCGTGGAATGGTGATTGTTATTCATGGTGCAAAGGTAATTGAATTATGAGTTATGAATTATGAGTTATGAGTTTTTTTGGTATTGAAATTGAACTTTGATATTGCCAATGAAAACCATTACTTTTGAATCTATCAAATTATTAAGATGAAACGCTTACTTCCAATTTTACTTTTTTCAATTATGGCAAATGCTCAAAATAAAACTGATTTCCTGACGACTTATGAAAAAGGAAATGGCAACCAAACGGCGACTTACGAAGAAACAATTGCTTATTTCCAGCTTTTGGATAAAAATTTTGAGACAATTTCTATGGAAGAAATGGGCTTGACAGATTCTGGCGAACCGTTGCATATCGTGACTTTTAATCCGGATAAGAAATTTGATTTCAAGAAAATTCAGAAAGAAAAAGCGGTTCTTTTAATCAACAACGGAATTCATCCTGGCGAACCTGACGGAATTGATGCTACGATGATGTTGTTTAGAGATTTGGCGTTGGGAAAGATAAAAGTTCCGAAGAATTTGGTGATTGTAAATATTCCGATTTATAATATAGGTGGTGCTTTGAACCGAAATTCTTTTTCAAGAGCCAATCAAAACGGACCAGAAAGTTATGGTTTTAGAGGAAACGCTAGAAATTATGATTTGAACCGAGATTTTTTGAAATCGGACACAAGAAATGCGCGAAGTTTTGCACAGATTTTCCATAAAGTAAATCCTGATGTTTTTGTGGACAATCACGTGAGTAATGGAGCGAATTACCAATATACGTTTACTTATATCGCAACGCATCCGCAAAAAATTGGAGGAAATCTTGGGAAATTTTGGGATACCGAAATGATTCCGACTTTGCTTTCAGATTTGAAAAAGAAAAATATAGAATCGGTTCCGTATGTGAATATTCATGATGAAAAACCGGATGGTGGTTTTGACGCTTTTATGGATTATCCGCGTTATTCGACCGGTTTTGCGTCGATGTTCAACACGGTTGGTTCAATGCCCGAAACACATATGCTGAAAGATTATGCGTCGCGTGTGAAAGTGACGTATGAATATATGGTTGCGACGATTGAATTTACGGATAAAAATTATACGAAGATCAAAAATTTACGAAGTGAAAATCTTCAAAATTATCTTCCAAATAAAAAATATACGTTGCTTTGGGAATTAGACGAATCGAAAGTTTCCAGCATTCCGTTTTTAGGCTTTGAAGGCGATTATAAAACGAGTGATATTTCTGGAAAATCGCGATTGTTTTATGACGAAAAGAAACCTTTTAGCAAAGTAATTCCGTACCATAAAGAATTTAAATCTTCGTTGGAAGTTGTAATTCCGGAAGCTTATGTGATTCCGAAATCGTGGTGGAATGTGATTGAATTATTGAAAATTAACAATATTGAAATGACTCCTTTAGAAAAAGATACTGAATTTGCAGTGGAAAGTTATCGTATTGGAGATTTCAAAACGAGTAAATCTGCTTATGAAGGACATTATCCGCATAGTTCTGTAAATATGACGACTACGAAGAAAAAAGTATCGTTCAAAAAAGGAGATTTCGTAATTAAAACGCAACAAGCTGGCGTAAAATATTTATTGGAAACTTTAGAACCGCAAGCGAATGATTCTTATTTTGCTTGGAATTTCTTTGACTCGGTTTTACAACAAAAAGAATATTTTTCGGCGTATGTTTTTGAGGATTTGGCTAAAAAAATATTGGATGAAAATCAGAGAATGAAAGCGGAATTTGAGCAGAAAAAAGCGGATGATAAAACCTTTTCAGATTCTGGAGAAGCCCAATTAGATTGGATTTACAGCCATTCTGAATATTACGAAAAAACGCATATGGAATATCCTGTTTATCGAATTATGAAATAGTTACCGCAGATTAGAAATAATTCAACACAGATTTCACAGATTTACACGGATTTTTTTAGCATCTCGTCCTCTTTATCGAATTATGAAAAAATAGTTTACCGCAGATTTTTGGATTTTTTTCTCCCCAAATTACACAAATTTTCACGGACTGTTTTGTGTTAATTCGTGCAATTCGTGGCAAACAAAAAAAGCTCCTTATTTCAGGAGCTTTTCATCTTCAAATAATAATTTGATATTTTCATAAGAGTTTTGCAACGCGTCTTGAATTTCTTCTGGATTTAGCCACGCTACTTTCTCGATTCCTTCGTCTTCTTGTGGCAGTGGAGTTCCTTCGAAATCAGTTTCCATTTCAAACCAATGCACGATTTTCAATTTGTACTTTCCGTTTCTTATGAAAACGTGATAAGTTTTCTGAAGTTTCTTGGTAATTTTTAGTCCGGTAACGCCAGTTTCTTCTTCAACTTCGCGAATTGCCGTCTCTTCAATCTCTTCTCCTTTCTCGATTCCGCCCTTTGGAAGATCCCATTTTCCGTTTCTGAAGATGAAAAGAACTTCTCTTTTTTTATTGTAAACAAGGCCTCCACCGGCTTTATTTACCGGAAGTTTTTCTTTCAGCATTTTCATAATCTCCTTCTCATCAGGATAATACAAATACGCTTTTTGAATTTTATTTTGAAACATTTTTACGATAAGCTGATGAATATCAACACTTTCCAATAGAAAAAGTTGAAAATCTGTTTCTTTGACTATTTCATTAGTCAAAAAAAGTGGTTTATCGTTGACAAAAACTTTATACATTTGTAGTATGATTTTTAATAAAGACACCGCACAGAAAACTGCCGAATTGCTTTTACAAATAAATGCAATTAAATTGAATCCAAAAAATCCTTTTACATGGGCTTCTGGATGGAAATCGCCTATTTATTGCGATAATCGTATAACGCTCTCATTTCCACCGATTAGAAATTACATCAGAGAAGAATTTTCTAAAAACTTAGAAAAACAATTCGGAAAACCTGATGTGATTGCTGGAGTTGCCACTGGCGCCATTGGAATTGGGATGTTAGTTGCTGAATATATGGGACTTCCGTTCGTTTATGTTCGCCCAGAAGCGAAGAAACACGGAAGACAAAACCAGATTGAAGGTTTCTTGCAAAAAGGTCAAAATGTGGTTGTGGTTGAAGATTTAATCAGCACCGGAAACAGCAGTTTGATGGCCGTTGAAGCCTTGAAAGAAGCTGGAGCAAACGTAAAAGGAATGGTTGCCATCTTCACTTACGGCTTTGATATTGCTACAGAAAACTTTAAAAAAGCGAATGTTGATTTATTGACATTGAGCAATTATGAAAATTTATTAGAATTGGCCGTTGCCAAAAGATATATCACAGAAGAAGAGCAGGAAACATTGAAAGTTTGGAGCAAAAGTCCATCAACTTGGAATGTTGAAGAAGTATAAAACTGCATTTAAACATTTTTCAGTTAAAAGTATAAATAAATTGAGGATGAGATTGCTTCGTTCCTCACAATGACATAAAAAATGAATTTAGATAGTCCAAAAGTTAGCGTACCAAAATCGGCTCAATATTTATTTGACCAATTAACTGACGTAAAGAATTTTGAAAAATTGATGCCTGACAACATTGCAAAATTTGAAGTAACTGGCGAAGATGCTTTTATCTTTGGATTGAAAGGAATGCCAGAAATCAAGTTGAAGATGAAGGAAAAAACGGCTCCAACAAAAGTTGTTTTAGGCGCGGCGAGTGATAAACTTCCGTTTACCTTGACAGGAAATATTAATCCAACTTCTGATGAATCAAGCGATGTTCAACTGCACTTTGAAGGAGAATTTAATGCAATGATGGCAATGATGGTAAAAGGACCGATTACCAAATTCATCGAAACTTTGGCAAACAACATGCATAAGCTGTAAAAAATAAAAAATTACTTACAAGAAGCCTTTTAGTTGATTCTAAAAGGCTTCTCTATTTAAAATGGCGCGTCTTAACGTTTCAAATTGGGCTCTTTTTAACATAAATTTTATTTTCATTTTTTTATATTTGTAATAAACCGCGCTTTTAAAAAACGGATTATGAGAAATGAGTTCACAATATTTTATACTGATGACGACGCTGAAGATTTAGAATTCTTCACCGAAGTCACAAGCGCAATGGGAGATCACTTGAATATAGTTACACAAAATAATGGCAAAAAATTACTTCACGATTTAAAAAATCCGCCACCAAATCCGCATATTGTTTTCTTAGATTTAAATATGCCTGGTTTTAGTGGTTTTGATGTTTTGCAACAATTGAGAAGTTCTATTGAATATAAAAATTTGCCAATCGTAATTTTTTCGACTTCAAGTGACGAGCAAACTATTGCAAAAAGTATGGAACTTGGCGCAAGTTTTTATGTTTCAAAGCCTACCGATTACACATTATTAAAGAAAACTATTCAGCATACCTTGAATATCAATTGGGATACTTTCAAGCCAAGCAAAGAAAATTTTGTATATTTAAACAACTAACAATTCCCCAATGAGCGTTGAAAATTTAAAAACTGACGAATCAGCCACTATATCTTTTTTAAATAATCTTAGAACAAAAACCGCTGTATCGCACGAAGGCCTCGAAGCTTTACCTATTTCAAAATCAATTGTTGACCCAAAAATCACCATTGAGGAATATGTTTTGTATTTAAGTTTGATGCACGATGTTGTTCAAAATTTAGAGGAAAACATTTATCCGATTCTTTCTGACGTAATTTCAGATTTAAGCGAAAGAAAAAAAGCACATCTGATTCTTGACGATTTGAAAAACATTGGAAGCGAGAAAAAACAAACGCTTTCTCCTTTTAAAAATGCCTCAGAAATCTCAGTTCCGTTTGCAATGGGAATGATGTACGTTGTTGAAGGATCAACTCTTGGCGGAAGATTTATCTTGAAAAATATCCAAGAAAGTTTAAATTTTACTGAAGAAAACGGAGCTTCTTATTTTTCGGGCTACGGAAATAAAACCGGAAGCTTCTGGAAAAACTATTTAAATTCTCTAACCGATTTTGAAGCCAAAAATAATTCTGAAGAAGAAATTATTGCTGGCGCTGATTACGCATTTAGAGTTATTGGCAAACATTTATCTGAAAATTCGGCATCTTAATTTATGAAGATAAAAGACATTGTCAATCGCGATATCGTAAACCTGACCAACTGCGAATTTGAACCAATTCACATTCCGGGAAGCATTCAGCCACACGGTTTTTTACTAGGAATCAACTCAAATTCTTGGAAAATTGATTTCTGCAGCGGAAATATCTCTGAATATATTCCAGCAGAATTTAAAAATGTTTTGGGAGCTGATTTTGAAACTGCTTTTGGGCAAAAACAGCAAGCAGCAGTTGCCGATTATATTTCAAAAAATTTATTGCTTTCTTCCACTCCGTTGAAGCTTGAACTTTTTGGGAATGATTTTTTGTGCACGATTCACAAAAGCGATGACAATTATATTCTGGAAGCAGAACCTTCCACAGAAAATCCAAAAAAATTGACCGATGTTTATGATCAGACTTCGCAGTTTTTGGCTTATATGAACGAAACGCATACTTTGAAAGAATTATGCGATATGGTGGCCAAAGGAACTCGTGAAATTACTGGTTATGACCGAGTTATGGTTTATCGTTTTGATAAAGATTATAACGGAGAAGTTTTTGCAGAAAGCGTTCGTGATGATTTGGAGCCGTTTTTTGGCTTGCATTATCCACACACCGATATTCCGGTTCAGGCGCGAGAATTGTATATGCAAAACCTTCTGCGCTTGATTGTTGACGTGAATTATACGCCAGTTCCGCTTTATACTGAAGACGACGGAAACGAGTCTAAAAATCTAAATTTAAGCCTGTCAATATTAAGAAGTACATCGCCAATCCACGTGCAATACCTTCACAATATGGGTGTTGGTGCAACTTTGACGATTTCTTTGATTCACCAAAAAAAATTATGGGGATTGATTGCTTGCCATCATTATTCTCCAAAAAATTTGACACCAGAAATTCGTTTGGCAGCGCAATTACAAGGACATTTTATTACGTCACAAATTGATATTCGTCAGTCAAATGAGGAATATGAAGTGGCTCGAAAATCAAATATTGCGTTGGAAAAACTGAATTCTTTCGATCTTCCCGCAAAAGAAGAATCGTTTGAAATCATTGCAAATAGTCCAGAAATACATGAGATTTGCAATGCTTCGGGTTTTGCAATTGTCTTAGATTCAAAAATTTACAAAAGCGGATTGACTCCGGACGACGATAACATTTACAAACTTTGCCGTTGGCTCGCCGATTTTACAAAAAACAGCTCTTTTTCTACGGATAAACTCATCAATTATTTGCCAAACGCATCTGATTTTTGCGAGGAAGCTTCGGGAATTGTTTATCATCCATTGAGTGCTGACAGCAGTTATTGCGTGGTTTGGTTTCGACCAGAATCTTTGACAGAAGTGAATTGGGCTGGCGATCCGAAGAAAGCAATTGTTAAGGACGAGAAAGGTTTGTATCCAAGAAATTCTTTTAAAATTTACCGGGAAATCGTAAAATGCCAAAGCAAAATTTGGTTGCAACCCGAATTAAATGCAGCTGCAAATTATGCGCACACGCTTCAAAAACAGTTCAACTTATTGATTATTACTCAAGAAGAAGAGAAATATAGAAAATTAAGCGAAATTTTAAAGGAAACAAATTCGGAATTAGAAAATATAAACTGGATCAGCACACACGATTTGCAAGAACCATTGCGAAAAATTCAGATGATTTCTTCGCGACTTTTAGGCAAGGAAGACGAGCAATTTTCTGATACTGTAATCAATTCTGTGCAAAGAATGAATAATTCGGCACAACGAATGCAAACTTTGCTGATTGACATCTTAAAATACACTAGAATTCAGCACATTGACGATTCGTTTGAACTTGTTGATCCGAATGAAATTTTTGTGGAAGTTTTATCTGATTTGCAAGAATTAATCAACGAAAAAGGAGCGACTGTCAATATTGAAGAACTTCCGAAAATCAAGGGAATTGCATTTTTAATGAAGCAATTATTCTCTAATTTGGTCCAAAATTCTATAAAATATTCGTTTCCTGACAAAGCGCCAATCGTGAATGTAAAATCGCTTGGAATTCAAAAATTAGAATCAGATGAATTGTTTCAAGTATTGGAATTTTCAGACAACGGAATTGGTTTTGAACAACAATTTGCCGAGAACATTTTCAATATTTTCAGCAGACTTCATGGTCAAGATGAGTACAAAGGTTCTGGCGTGGGCTTGGCTTTATGCAAGAAAATTATGCAGGTTCACAAAGGTTCGATTATTGCAGAAGGAATCCCAAATGAAGGTGCTATTTTTAGATTGTATTTTCCAACGAAGCAAGATTAATAAAGCATTTTCACTTCTTTAA
The DNA here is from genome assembly GCF_042658345.1 of Flavobacterium qiangtangense. Classification (NCBI taxonomy): domain Bacteria; kingdom Pseudomonadati; phylum Bacteroidota; class Flavobacteriia; order Flavobacteriales; family Flavobacteriaceae; genus Flavobacterium; species Flavobacterium qiangtangense. The sequence continues at coordinate 97,191 of NZ_JBHSQB010000005.1, read as the reverse complement.
TTTCAAAGGATTGCACTAAATTATCCTCCAATTTCACTTGGAGTTTTCCGGTTTGGCTTACACCTTGAATAATCCCCATAAACTTCTCATTTTGAGCATTTTCAAAAGGCATCGGAATTCCGTTTTTGTACAAAACAGAATGATATTTTTTCCAAATTGGGTCAGTATTTTTATTCATAATCATCGAAATATTCCTGCCAAGATTTTGCAATATCGAGGTTAGAATTTCGCTTTTATCAAACTCTTTATTTTTTAAAACTGCCAAAGAAGATGCTTTGGGAAGATCACCAAAATTTTTCTGGTTTATATTCAACCCAATTCCAACGATTGAAAATATTTCTCCGTCACTTTTGATACTATTTTCGATAAGTATGCCACCGATTTTTTTTCCTTCTGCCAAAATGTCGTTAGGCCATTTTATCGCTAAATCTTTTATTTCTAAAAAAGATAATGCTTCGACGATACTAACTGCTACGGCAACATTAAGGTGAAAAATATGATTGATTTCAAGCAACAAATCTTTAACCAAGACACTAAATGTGAGGTTTTTACCCTCTTCCACATTCCACTGAGAACCCATCTGGCCGCGTCCATTAGTTTGGTTTTCAGCGGTTACAATAGTAAAATTTTCTACAAATTGACGTTGCAACAACTTCTTTAAGTAGTCATTCGTTGAGTTAATGGCATCGAGTTTGATGATGTTCATATAAAATAATTGAAGTTATCTTTTTAATCTTGTGTTAAGGTTCAAAAATAAAGACAAAATTTGATAACTTTGCGAAAACATATAAAATTTAAATGGCGAAAAAGAATATAAGTAATGATGATTTGTTAGCCAACATCATCAAAGGGATTGAAGAAGTTAAAGGTAATGATATTGATATTTTAGATTTAAGAGCGATCGACAACACTGTTTGCGATTATTTTGTGATCTGCAACGGTACTTCAAACACACAAGTTAACTCTATCGTTAACTCTGTTCAAAAAATTGTTTCCAAAGAATTAAAAGACAAGCCTTGGCACGTTGAAGGTGCTGAAAATGGCGAATGGGTTTTGATGGATTATGTAAACATTGTTGTTCACGTTTTCCAAAAACACATCCGTGAGTACTACAATATCGAGAGTTTGTGGGGTGATGCAAAAATCACAACTATCCAAAACAAATACTAAAGAAAGAAAACAGCAATGGCTAAAGAAAATAACCCAAATTCGAATCCAAAAAAATTCAGAATAAGTCCTTGGTGGATTTATGGCGGTTTGATTGTTTTCTTCCTAATTTTGAACTGGGCTTCGGGCAGTACAAAATTGGAAGAAGGTGGAAAAATCACAACTTCTAAATTTCTTCCATTACTAGAAAAAAATTATGTTGATAAAGTTATCATTTACAACAGAAGCGAAGCCGAAATTTTCTTAAACAAAGCCGGCTTGGCTGATCCTGCAAACAAAAAAGTAACAAAAGACCTTTTCGACAATGAAAATACTGGTCCGCATTATGTTATTGAAGATGTTGGTGACACTAAATCTTTCCAAGAAAAGCTTGAAAAAGCAATGGCAGAAGGAAAACTTAAAGATTTTGATTACAAAGCAAAAAGTGATTGGAGCGGTATCTTAATCGGTCTTCTTCCAATTCTTTTGATCGTTGCGATTTGGCTTATCATCATGAGAAGAATGTCATCTGGTGGCGGTGCTGGCGGTGGCGGACAAATTTTTAATATCGGAAAATCAAAAGCAAAATTGTTTGACGAAAAAACTGACGTTAAGATTACATTTAAAGATGTTGCCGGTTTAGAAGGTGCAAAAGAGGAAGTTCAGGAAATCGTTGAGTTCTTGAAAAATCCAGAAAAATATACCAATCTTGGAGGTAAAATTCCAAAAGGAGCTCTTTTAGTTGGACCTCCAGGAACGGGAAAAACATTGCTTGCAAAAGCCGTTGCTGGTGAAGCAAAAGTACCTTTCTTCTCGCTTTCAGGTTCTGATTTCGTTGAGATGTTTGTGGGAGTTGGAGCTTCTCGTGTAAGAGATTTGTTCAAACAAGCAAAAGAAAAATCACCTGCAATTATCTTTATTGATGAGATTGACGCTGTTGGTCGTGCAAGAGGAAAAAACAACATGTCAGGCTCTAACGACGAACGCGAAAACACTCTGAACCAATTACTTACAGAAATGGACGGTTTTGGTACAAACACAAATGTAATCGTTTTGGCTGCTACAAATAGAGCTGATGTTCTTGACAAAGCCTTGATGAGAGCAGGACGTTTTGACAGACAAATTTATGTTGACCTTCCGGATATCAGAGAAAGAAAAGAAATTTTTGAAGTTCATTTAGCTCCATTAAAAAAAGCTGAAGGACTTGATACTGATTTCTTGGCGAAACAAACTCCGGGTTTTTCTGGTGCTGATATTGCAAATGTTTGTAACGAAGCCGCTTTAATCGCAGCGCGTTATGACAAAAAAGCAGTTGACAAACAAGATTTCTTAGACGCCGTTGACAGAATCATCGGTGGTCTTGAAAAGAAAAATAAAATCATCACTCCAGAAGAAAAAAGAGCGATTGCCATTCACGAAGCAGGTCACGCAACGATCAGCTGGATGCTTGAACACGCGGCACCACTTATTAAGGTAACAATTGTTCCAAGAGGACAAAGTTTAGGTGCAGCCTGGTATCTTCCAGAAGAAAGACAAATAGTGAGAACGGATCAAATGCTTGACGAAATGTGCGCTACAATGGGCGGACGTGCGGCTGAAAAAGTGACTTTTGATAGAATTTCAACTGGAGCCTTAAGCGATTTGGAAAAAGTTACGAAACAAGCAAGAGCGATGGTTACCATCTATGGCTTGAACGAAAAACTTGGAAACATTACTTATTATGATTCTTCAGGTCAAAGCGAATATAACTTTGGGAAACCCTATTCTGAAGATACTGCAAAAGTAATTGACAAAGAAATTTCTGATTTGATCGAAGGACAATACCAACGAGCAATCAAAATTCTTGAGGAAAACAAAGACAAATTGAACCAATTGGCAGATATTTTGATCGAAAAAGAAGTTATTTTTAAAGATGACTTAGAAACAATTTTCGGCAAACGTGCTTTTGGCGAAGCAGTTGAAGAAGTTTTCGAAGAGTAAATTTCAAATGTTAAAAAAAAATATAAAAATCTTAATTCAAAAGTGCTTTTGAATTAAGATTTTTTTATCTTTGATTGTTTTCAAATTACAAATAAAGATTTGACTATTTATGAGTCTTTTTAAGAAATTTTTTGGTACCGGAGAATCCGAAGAGGAAAAAGAGGGCAATTTGAGCCCATTTAATCCAGAAGCTATTATTCCGGCTGACGAACTGTTTACGCTGAACTTTAAGAAGAACGGGGGGAAATTTCTGTATTGTGAAAACTTGGAAGAAGTTAAAGAACATTTTGAACATATTCTCGAAGAAAACGATTGGTTTGAGTCAGAAGCTATTTGCTTCGAACCAAAACTGCACAGTCTTTTAGAAGAAAACAAATTGCTTTATGTAAAACCAACAAACCCAAAATTTCTTTTGGCAAGTTGTGAAAACCTTATTGCTGACGAAGGTTCGGTGTTATTTTCATCCAACCAAATCAAGCAAAACAAACCAAATGAATTACCTGTAAACATTGTAATTCTTGCTACAACAAGTCAAATCTTGGCTTCAAAAAGCGACGGTCTTCGTGAAATCAAAAAGAAATACGAGACCAACTACCCCACAAATATTACCACAATGAAATATTTCGAAAAAGCCAAAGAAGAAGATTTTCTGCAATACGGAAGCGTTGCCAAAAATTTGTATTTATTGCTTTTAGAAGACCTTTAAAATGCGTGAAACCCTAACGAGATCCTTATCGGGCTTAGTCTATATTTTTTTACTCATTGGGGCAACACTTTACTCTATTGAAAGCTTTCTTCTCTTATTTGGAGTGTTTTTAATAGCTTGTACTTCAGAATTTTGCAATCTTGTAAATTTAAAAAAGCCATTACCAATTGCCATTGCGCTTCTTGGTTATGTTTTATTTGCTTTTTTCAATAATTTCAGCACCACAAATGATTTGTTGTTGACAGTTGCTACCTTATTTATTTCCTTCAAATTGATTCATTTACTTTTTTCCGATAGAAGACAACACATTGATAATCAGTCAAAATATGTTTATTTAATTGGATATATTATCTTGCCATTTATCATTATTGCAAAGCTTCCGTTTGAGGCAAAAGTCTTTGCGCCAAAGATTTTAATCGGAATATTTTTAATCATTTGGGCGAACGATACCTTTGCTTACGTTGTTGGAAAAACAATGGGAAAAAGAAAATTATTCGAACGAATTTCTCCAAAAAAAACCATCGAAGGATTTTTAGGAGGCTTGTTTTTTGCTATAATTTTTAGTTATTTTATTGCTATTTATTTAGTAGAACAGCCTGTTTTTCATTGGATTATAATTTCATTAATCTGTAGTATTTTTGGAACTATTGGTGATTTGATCGAATCAAAATTCAAAAGAATTGCCGGAGTAAAAGACAGCGGAAAAATAATGCCTGGCCACGGAGGCATTTTAGATCGACTAGATAGTATTATATTTGTATCACCATTTATATTTTTGTTTTATCAAATTTTAAATTATGCTTAAATTTCACAAAGAAGGCGCGAAAATCATTCTTGCGACTTGCGCAATCGTTGTTGCCATCGTTTTATTGTCAGATTCTCTGATTACAAATTTTTATATTTTGAAATTTGTTCAAATAATCTCGCTAATTTTTCTTATATTAGTATTACAGTTTTTCAGAAATCCGATAAGATTGACTGACGTAAACGACACAAAAATTATCGCTCCGGTTGACGGAAAAGTAGTCGTTATCGAAGAAGTTTATGAAAGCGAATATTTCAAGGAAAAAAGACTGATGATTTCCATTTTTATGTCCCCAATTAACGTTCACGTGACACGTTATGCATTAAACGGAATCGTAAAATTTAGCAAATACCATCCAGGGAAATATCTTGTTGCTTGGCATCCAAAAGCGAGCGAAGAAAATGAGAGAACCACCGTGGTTATTGAAAACCAAGTTTTTGGCGAAGTACTTTACCGTCAAATTGCAGGCGCTTTGGCCAGAAGAATTGTGAATTATGCCAAAGAAGGAATGCAAGTTGTTCAGGGAGAAGATGCTGGTTTTATAAAATTTGGATCAAGAGTCGATTTATATTTGCCTATTGGAACTGAAATTAATGTAAAGCTTAATCAGAAAGCAGTTGGAGGTATAACTGTAATTGCAAAAAAATCTTAATGAGCGACAAAGATTTAGACATCGAATTTGAAGAAGCGTATGAAAAAGCTTCAAATATGACTGAAGCATTGCCGCAAGACGTCATGCTTCGAATCTATGCTTATTACAAACAAGCGACGCAAGGAACGGTTCACGCTGACCGAATGGGAAGTGTGGATTTGCGAAATGCTTTCAAGACAAACGCTTGGATGCAAATTAGCCACCTCTCGTCTGATGAAGCCAAACGCCTCTATATTGAAACAATTAATTCACTTACTAAATAATATTTTTATGAAAAAGACACAATTATTTATTTCAAGCCTTGTGTTGGCATTCACGTTACAATCTTGCAACAAAGACAAAAAATTAGAAGAAGTTGAAGTTCCACTTCCAACAGAAACTGCAGAAAAAGCGCCAATGGGAAATCCAGAAGATGTTGCAGCTGATCCAGGAGCGTTTAAAATGATGAAACTTCCTTATTCTTATGACGCTTTAGAACCGCATATCGACGCGAAAACCGTTGAAATTCATTACTCAAAACACCACGTTGGTTATGTGAACAATTTAAATAAAGCAATCGCTGGAACTGAATTGGAGAAACAAACTATCGAAGATATTCTTAAGAAATTAGACTTAGAAAATAAAACTGTTCGCAATAATGCTGGTGGATATTACAACCACAATCTTTATTGGGAAATTATGGGACCAAAAAAAGGTGGCGAGCCAACTGGTGCTTTGGCGGAAGCAATCAATAAAGATTTTGGTTCTTTTGAAGCTTTTAAAACACAATTAACTGAAGCCGCTACAAAACAATTTGGTTCAGGATGGGCTTGGTTGGTTGTTGACAAAACAGGAAAATTGGTTGTTGGAGGTACTACAAATCAAGACAATCCGTTGATGCCAAATCAATCAGTTTCAGGAACTCCAATCTTAGGGTTAGATGTTTGGGAACACGCTTATTATTTAAAATATCAAAACAAACGTCCAGATTATATCACCGCTTTTTTCAACTTGGTAAACTGGGATGCAGTTGCTAAGAAATTTGAAGCAACAAAAGCTCCGGCTCCAAAAGTATAATCTCGAAAAAAATACTTATTTTTAAATCCGCTTTTCAGCGGATTTTTTTTTAACCAAAAACCAACACCTAAATACTCTAATGAAAAAAATAATTGCTTGCCTTCCCCTACTTTTGATTGCCTTTGCTTCCTGCGATAAAAAAGACAAAAATGCCACTTTTCAAAATGACTTAAAAGCTTATAATTTAAACGGAGATGTAAAATCTGTTCAAGAAAGATCTTATGAAATTGTCGGTGGTGACGCGAAAGGAAATCTGAAAAGAGAAAATATGGCAACATATGACATTGATGTAGAATTTGACAAAAACCACCAATTAATTTCAGAAAAAAGTATTCTTTCAGACGGAAAAATTTTTAATTCAAAAACTTTTGAGCACAAAAATAAGATGTTGCTCGAAGAAGAATTTCTTCCAAATGATGTGATTTACAGAACAAAATATTCTTTTAACGGTGATAATAACACAATCATTTCAAAGCGAGACAAAGGCGGAAATCAAATTCATAAAACCGTAAACACATTTTTAAACGGAAATCTTATACAGAAGAGACTCTTTGATAAAGATGACCAATTAGTCGAAAGATACGAATATAAGAGCGACAAAAACGGCAACCAAATTGAGGCTACCAGATATAATTTATATGAAGCGCTTTACAAAGATGTTTATGAATATGACCGAAAAAACAACAGAATTTCAGAAGCGCGATTTGACAAAGACAACAATCTTTTATACAAAACTCAAACGACATACAAAGATTCGTTAATTACAGAAATCGTTGGACTTGACTCTAAATTAAATCACATATCTGCTGAAAAAAGGTCTTATGATAAAAAAGGAAATCTTTTAAACAGATCGTTTCAAGACGTTGTTTCTGAAGAATATACACAAGAAAATAATCAATATGACGCTTCATCAAATTTGATCGAGTGGAGTTTGGCAATCAATAAAGTTATTTCGCAAACCATCAAATATAAATTTGATTCACACAAAAATATCACCCAAATTGATAAATTAGATCAAAATGGAAATGTTCAAGAAAGTAGAAAATACATCTATGAATATGACCCGCAAGGAAATTGGATTCAAAAATCTGTTATTTTAAAAGACATGCCAATTTTTGTTCTTGAAAGAAAAATAGAATATTATTAATAAAAAAGTCCCGAATTATCGGGACTTTTTTTTGTATTTACAAAAATCTAAAACTTATTTTAAACTTGCCAAACTTTGCTCAATTGTAGCAATTTTTGATAACGCGTCAGCTTCTTTTTTGCGTTCCATTTCCAATACTTTTTCTGGAGCATTGTTCACAAATTTCTCGTTTGATAATTTGGCTTGAACAGATTTTAAGAAACCTTGATTGTATTTCAACTCTTCTGAAAGTTTTGCCACCTCTTCTTCCACGTTGATGGCACCGCTTATTGGCACAAAATATTCGTTAGATTTTGCGCGAAAAGTCAACGCTCCGTTTACTGCTTCAGAAACATATTCTAATGAACTGATATTTCCTAATTTTGAAATAACAGAATCAAAATAAGTCGAAGCATTATCATTATTAATCGCTTTCAGTTTGATCGCGTCTTTAAACGGAATGTTTTTGTCTTTTCTGATAGTTCTGATTCCAGAAATTACTTCGGCAGCAAAATCAAAATCAGCAATTATTTTAGAATCAAACGATTTTAATTCTGGCCAAGTTGAAACAATCAAAGCTTCTTCAGAAGTTCTTTCTGCGATAATTTGCCAAATTTCTTCGGTTAAAAATGGCATAAACGGATGCAACAATTTCAAATTGCTTTCTAACATTTCAATTGCTTTGTCAAAGGTTTTTCTGTCGATTGGCGCTTGGTAAGCCGGCTTGATCATTTCAAGGAACCAAGAACAGAAATCGTCCCAAACCAATTTGTAAATCGCCATCAAAGCATCTGAAATTCTGTACTTTTCAAAGTTGTCTTCAATTTCAGCCAAGGTTTGTTGCAGTTTTGCTTCATACCATTCGATTGCCACTTTTGAAGATTCTGGTTGCTCAATTTCGTCGCTTATTTCCCAGCCTTTTATCAAACGAAAAGCATTCCAGATTTTATTCGTAAACGCTTTTCCTTGGTTGCAAAGTTCTTCGTCAAACATAATGTCGTTTCCGGCGGAAGCGCTCAAAAGCAAGCCAACACGAACACCGTCTGCACTGAATTTCTCGATTAAATCCAATGGATCCGGAGAATTTCCTAATGATTTTGACATTTTTCTTCTTTGCTTATCACGAACCAATCCAGTTAAATACACATTTGTGAATGGTTTTTCTCCTGCGTATTCATAACCTGCGATAATCATTCTGGCAACCCAGAAAAACAAAATATCAGGACCTGTAACCAAGTCATTTGTTGGGTAATAATAGTTGAAATCTTGGTTTTCAGGTTCCATAATTCCTCCAAAAACGGCCATTGGCCAAAGCCACGACGAGAACCAAGTATCTAAAGCGTCAACGTCTTGTTTCAAGTCTGCAATTGTCAGATTTGAGTTGGCAGTTGCTTTTTGAGCTAAAATCAAAGCGTCTTCAACATTTTCGGCTACAACAAAATCTTCTTTTCCATCGCCATAGAAATATGCCGGAATTTGCTGTCCCCACCAAAGCTGGCGCGAAATATTCCAATCACGAATGTTTTCCAACCAATGACGATACGTGTTATCAAAACGTTTTGGATACAATTTAATTTCTTCTGTTTCTAAAACTGCTTTGATTGCCGGTTTTACCAATTCTTCCATTTTCAGGAACCATTGGTCAGACAAACGTGGCTCGATTACCGCTTTTGTTCTTTCAGAAGTTCCCACTTTATTAAGGTGTGTTTCGGTTTTGGCCAAGCTTCCGTTTTGCTCTAATTCTTTTGCAATTTCTTCACGAACCACAAAACGGTCTTTTCCTTGATAATGCAATCCAAAAGAATTTAAGCTCGCATCTTCGTTAAAAATATCAATTACTTCAAGGTTGTGTTTGTCTCCTAAAGTTTTATCGTTCATATCGTGCGCCGGCGTAACTTTTAAGCAACCTGTCCCGAATTCGATATCCACATATTCGTCTTCAATAATTGGAATCACTCTTCCTGCAATTGGAACGATGGCTTTTTTACCTTTTAAATGCGTGAAACGTTCGTCATTTGGGTTGATACAGATTGCTGTATCTCCAAAAATAGTTTCCGGACGCGTTGTCGCAACCGTCAAGAAATCTGAACTTCCTTCGATTTGGTATTTTAAAAAGTATAATTTTCCTTGTCTTTCTTCAAAGATTACTTCTTCGTCAGACAATGTTGTTTTTGCTTCTGGATCCCAGTTTACCATTCTGTAACCGCGGTAAATCATTCCTTTGTTATATAAATCAACAAAAGATTTGATTACAGAAGCTGACATATCTGGATCCATTGTGAATTTTGTTCTTTCCCAATCGCAAGAAGCTCCGAGTTTTTTTAACTGGTCAAGAATTACGCCGCCGTATTTGTCTGTCCAATCCCAAGCGTGTTTTAAAAATTCTTCGCGAGTCAAATCATTTTTGTTGATTCCTTCGGATTTTAGCTTTGCAACAACTTTTGCTTCTGTGGCAATGGATGCGTGGTCTGTTCCCGGAACCCAGCAAGCGTTGAAACCTTTTAATCGTGCACGACGAATCAACACGTCTTGAATCGTGTTGTTCAGCATGTGTCCCATGTGCAAGACTCCGGTCACGTTTGGTGGCGGAATGGTGATTGTGTAAGGTGTTCTGTGGTCTGGTTCTGAATGAAAATAATTGTTTTTCATCCAGTAATCGTACCATTTTTGCTCTACTGATTTGGCATCGAATTGTGCTGGAATTGTCATATTTTTTTGATGTTTTTTTATTATTTGTTTTATAATTCCTGCAAGGTTTTTAAAACCTTGTAGGTATTATTGATTGTTGAAGTTATACCTAACAGGTTTTAAAAACCTGTTAGGATATCGACAAAGATTGGTACGGACGTTTACAAAAATGCGAAAAGTTTCTCAAATAGCCCCGATTGTAGCGGAAATCAAAAAAATTTCTTCTTTAGAAATTTTTTTATTGCAGCGGAAAGCGGGAACTTCGATGGCTGAAATTTTACTGTCTTTTTGCTTCAAAACCAAAAAAAATATTTGGTATGAATTTTGTAAAATACGTAGCACAAAAGTAATTAAGTAAGTGCAGTTTAAAAAATTAAGATTTAATAATTTGCACTTTAAAGGAAACTATTTAATTTTACGGGTAATATTTAAAATTTTTTGATGATGAAAAAACTACTAGGTTTATTTGCAATAGTGATGATTGGTTCTTCGGCGATGGCTCAAACGGGTCCGAAAATTGAGTTTAAAAAAGAAACTATTGATTATGGAACCGTGGCGAAAGGCGAAGATAACGGTTTGAGAGTTTTTGAATTTAAGAATACTGGCGATTCGCCGTTGGTGATTTCTGATGTGAAATCGAGCTGTGGTTGCACGGTTCCAACGAGACCGACAGAGCCGATTGCGCCTGGAAAAACGGGTGTGATTGAGGTTCAATATAATATGAATCCGGGGACGATTAATAAGACGATTACTGTGACTTCGAACGCTGTGAATAAGCAAGATGGCATGATTCCGCTGAAAATTACCGGGAATGTGATTGTGAAAGAAGAGGTAAATTTGCTGGAGAAAAAGAAAGCAATGCCAAGTTCATAAATTTTTAAGCCCGCAAATAGCGGGCTTTTTTTTAGATTATTTTTTTGAGTTGGAATTTGAATGCGATTGGCGTTCCGTTTCTTTCGATGTCGACGTAAATCCATTTTCCTTCTTCTGATAGCATCATTTCATTTATTTCTTGAAGGGAATAACGCTGGATATTTCTGCCATTTATACGTTTTATTTTATCTCCAACTAAAATTCCTGCGATTGCTGCGGGTGAATCTTTTTGGACTGCGGCAATTTCAAAGATGGGTTTTAGACTAAATTTGTACAAGAAATTTTCTGTACCGTTAATAAATTCATCAAGTCGCTGGCCAGAATTTGGCTTTGCGCCTGCCAAAGGAACGGTTTCTTTATGATATTCGATTCCGTTGTGCTCAATTTCTAAACCACTCATGTTATAATTGAATGGATCAGAAAATTTTGAATTTGGAAACAACAACATTTCACTTTTTTGATAATCAAAAACGATATGAAAACGGTGTAAGATTTCGGCTCCGATTGATCCATTTCGGTCGTCAGAAAATTGAAAAAGTGGAAAAAACTTGGGATAAGGATAAGAAACTAAAGCATCTTTAAATTCAAAATTTGAGATTTTTACATTATTTACCCGTGATTTTTTACCGACCACTTCGCCACTTAATCCCCGACCTAAAACATCTTCGAAATAATTGTTGTTTGATTTTATATTATTATTTTCAAAGAGCCAAAGACCGTCGCTTAAGCCAATGTCAACAAGGATATTCAGCTTTATTTCGTCGTCGCTTAACTTAGCATCAAGATTGATAAAAGGTCTTTCTTTCGAAATTCGTAGTGGAATTTTTTCATACTTTTCGAACTTTTTCTTTGTTAAAGTATTTCGGTTTTTATGAATTGTAATTTTCTTTCTGATATAATCAATTTCTACAATTCTATTTTTAAAAAACGAGCTGTTTAAAATGCCATTTACTTCCACACCAAGTCTTTCTGAAATATTTATTTCTTGGTTTAAAATAATCAACATGGGGAAATTTTCATTCTTATAACCCGTTATATTCAATGCGTTTTTATCGGAATGCAAGGCTTCGATTTTCTCATTTTCTCCAAGTCCTTTGATGAAAATCTTTTTCACATTCCTAAATTCTACGGTATCATTTTCTGGAAGACTGAAAATCATCGAGCTTTCTGAACCAGTGTCTAAAACCATATTTAAATCAACATTATTTAACTTTACTGGTATGATGATAAGATTTGATACTAATTTAAACTTGATGGTAATTTTGTCTTTTTTGGAATTCCACTCAAAATCACGCTGAGCCATGAGGCCAAACGGAATCAGCAATACCAACAAAATAAACCGGTTTACCATTTTTATAGAAATTTAGATAAATATAAAAACTTTTAACATATAATTTGTATGAATTTATCATTTTCAAGTGGTTTATTTTGTCGATTTCTTAATTATATTTTGCAAATTTGCAATCAAAATTAAAAAGTCATGCCAAGAATTTCTACCAAAGGTCAGCAAATGCCCGAATCACCAATTAGAAAATTGGTTCCTTATTCTGAAATTGCAAAAAAGAAAGGACATAAAGTATATCATTTGAATATCGGTCAACCGGATATTAAAACTCCGGATGTAGCCTTGAACGCTGTGAAAAATGCGGATATTACAGTTTTAGAATATAGTCACTCTGCTGGTTTTGAAAGCTACAGAAATAAATTATCAAGCTATTATCAAACACACGGATTACCGATAAATACTGCAGATATCATCATCACAACCGGAGGTTCTGAAGCATTGCTTTTTGCTATGGGAAGCACAATGGATCAAGGTGATGAGATCATTATTCCTGAACCATTTTATGCCAATTACAACGGATTTTCAACGGCTTCTGGAGTAAACGTGGTTCCGGTAATTTCGACGATTGACGAAGGTTTTGCGTTGCCTCCAATTTCTGCCTTTGAGAAATTGATTACGCCAAAAACAAAAGCAATTTTAATTTGCAATCCAGGAAATCCTACTGGTTATTTGTATTCAAAAGAAGAAATTCTTCAATTGGCAGAAATCGTAAAAAAACACGATCTATTTTTAATTGCTGACGAAGTTTACCGCGAATTTATTTATGACGGTGAAGAACATTTTTCTGTAATGAATGTTCCTGGTTTAGAAGAACACGCAATTATGATTGATTCAGTTTCAAAGCGTTACAGCATGTGTGGAGCAAGAATTGGTTGTATTGTTTCAAAAAATAAAGAAGTTATGGCAACAGCAATGAAGTTTGCTCAAGCCAGACTTTCTCCTCCAACTTATGCTCAAATTGCAAGTGAGGCTGCTTTAGAAACACCACAAAGTTACTTTGACGACGTAATTACAGAATATAAAGACCGTCGCGATACTTTAATCGCTGAACTTCAAAAAATTGAAGGCGTAAAAGTGGCTACACCAAAAGGTGCTTTTTATTGTATCGCAAAACTGCCGGTAAAAAGTGCTGACGACTTTGCTCAATGGCTTTTAGAATCTTATGATTTTAACGGAGAAACGGTTATGGTTGCTCCTGCAGCGGGATTTTATTCCACGCCAGGTGTTGGTTTAGACGAAGTTAGAATTGCTTATGTCTTGAAAAAAGAAGACTTGATCAAATCAGTTGAAATTTTAAAGGAAGCCTTAATAGCTTACAACAAATAAAAAAATTTAGCCTCATGAAAATGGGGCTTTTTTATTGGGTGTTAATTTGATTACAATCAATTTGTTACCATAAATAAGTTTGCGTAATTTTATACAAATTGAGTTTATGAAAAATCTTTTTTACATAGTATTTTTATTCGCGATCATCGTTGGGTGTTCTACTTCAATGACAAACAAATCGTTTGAAACAGAACCAACCAAGATAACTGGCGACACAATTAAAATTGCAAACGAAGAATTGGAATATGAAGTGATCATCATCGATCCCGGATTCACAAGCTGGTTTAATGCTTATGCCAGACCTAGAAATTATTATTCTTTGGCATTTCTTGAAGCAAGAAATCGAGATTGGACTTTAAGTTGGAATAATAAATTTTATCAAGGAAGTAGATTATTTGACATGCCACTCAATTATGAAAATAATATCGACTATGGTTACGAAGTAAATTATATGATTTTCAATTATCTCACTTATTTTCAATTAACAAATAATATTAAGCTTGGCAGTTTTGCTCCTCGATTTTAAAATTGTAGTTTTGCGCTATATTAATTCAGTATGAATAAGCTTAAACAACGCTGGGGAATTACCTCTAACTTCCAGCTTCTCGTTATCTTCATAGTCTTTGCAATCAACGGTTCGCTTTCTGCCAGAATCTCTTATTTTTTAATGGGATTGTTTGGAATGACCAAAGAAAATACGCACTGGCTTTTATATATCATCATAATGCTCGTCTTGGTTTTACCGCTTTATCCTTTTATGCTAATGGTTTTTGGATGGCTTTTTGGGCAATCGAAATTTTTCTTTCCGTTTGCAAAAAAGATGATCAGAAGCATGAAATTGGGGTTTTTATTACCGAAGGAAAAGGTTTAAAAAAGATACTGAGTTACCGAGAAGCAAAACTTCAAAGTGCCAAATTTTATAAACTAAAAAAGCCAGAAGCATTTAAACTTCTGGCTTTTTTATTTAAATTTTAAACTTGATGCCTTATTTTTCTTTACTAAAATGATAAGTATAAATCCAAGTCAAAGTAAATGTTGGCAAAACATCTGTGAAAGGCAGTAATTCCTCAAGAAAAGAAATTACACCACCAATTTTCCCAACCGTTCCTTTATACATGCTCGCCAAAATAATCCCCGAAATCGGAGCCCAAGCGAAATCTGCAAATTCTCCAAAGAAAGGCAATGCGTAAGAAAACATTCCGATGGCGTCAAAAAGCAAACTCAACAATAATTGCTTTTGCTTTTTATCCGAAGCTGTTTTTATCTGAACTTGTTCTGTCATTTTCAGTTATTTAGTTTGTAATACTAACGCAAAACCAGTGCCAATTATTTCTTCAGCTTATCAGAATATTGTTTTCTGACTTTTTCAACCTTTGGCGTAATCACATAACTGCAATATGATTTTCCTTTGTTTCTGGCATAATAATTTTGGTGATAATCTTCAGCTACATAGAATTTTGGAGCGGGAGAAACCTTTGTCACGACTGGTTTTCCAAAAGTATTTTCGGTATTTAAAACTTTAATATAATCGTATGTAATTTTCTTTTGGGCGTCGTTGTGGTAAAAAACTTCGCTACGATATTGCGTCCCGACATCCGCGCCCTGACGGTTTAAAGTCGTTGGATCATGCGTTGCAAAAAATATCTCTAACAATTCTCCAAAGCTTATTTTTGCTGGATCAAAGGTAATTTGAGTTGCTTCTGCGTGACCAGTCGTTCCTGTTGAAACTTCGTCATAAGTAGGATTTGCTACTTTTCCTCCCGTGTAACCAGATTCCACTTTTTTAACTCCTTCTAATTCTAAAAAAATCGCTTCTGTACACCAAAAACATCCTCCACCAAATGTGGCGACTTCCAGTCCTTTTTCAACTTCCATTTTTACAGGCTCCTTGTTTTCTGAAATTAATTGTTCCTTTTCTTTTTCTTTTGGCTGACACGAAATACTTATCAAGGTCAGCGCCGCAATCATCTTTTTCATTTTGTCCTTTTGTTTCTTAAAATTAATCAATAAATAAGCCAAATTTGGCGTCTTAACTAAACTTTATAAGTCAATATACGAAAGAATGTGCGCTTAAAGATGTGAAAGTTTTCCAAAACTTTGTTTCTTTGTATAAACCGCACAAAAAATGATTCAAGCAAAAAATCTACATAAATATTACGACAAGCTTCACGTTTTAAAAGGAGTTGATTTACACATTGAAAAAGGCGAAATTGTTTCTATCGTAGGAGCTTCTGGCGCAGGAAAAACGACACTTTTGCAAATTCTCGGAACCTTAGACAAACCAACTGTTGAAAATGAAACGTCATTAAAAATCAACAACGAAGATATTCTGAAATTGAGCGACAAAGCACTTTCAAGATTCAGAAATTTGCAACTCGGATTCATTTTTCAGTTTCACCAATTGCTTCCCGAATTTACCGCTTTAGAAAATGTTTGCATTCCTGCTTTTATTGCCGGAAAATCGAAATCAGAAACCGAAGTTGAGGCTAAAAAATTATTAGATTATTTAGGTTTGTCACACAGAATCAATCACAAACCCGGAGAACTTTCTGGCGGAGAACAACAAAGAGTTGCCGTTGCAAGGTCGCTAATAAATAAACCAGCCGTAATTTTTGCAGATGAACCTTCCGGAAATTTAGATACGGCTTCTGCCGAAAACCTGCACCAATTATTTTTCAAATTAAGAGACGAATTCGGACAAACTTTCGTTATTGTTACTCACAACGAAGAGTTGGCAAATATGGCCGATAGAAAATTAATTATGTCTGACGGATTGATTCCTTGAGCATAAATTTAAAATCTGATTTAACGATTAATGACGAATTCTGAACTAAAAATTTTCCTCGACGAAAAGGTCGAATTGTATAATAATCCGAATTTTATTGAAAGCGATCCGATTCAAATTCCACATCAATTTTCTTTGAAGGAAGACATTGAAATTGCCGGATTTTTGAGTTCGATAATTGCTTGGGGCAACCGAAAAATGATCATCAATAATTCTAAAAAAATGATGAATTTGATGGGAAATTCTCCGTATGATTTCATCATGTCGCACCAAGATTATCAATTGGAAAGACTTGAAAATTTTGTCCACAGAACTTTCAACGGACAAGATTTCACAACATTTATCAAGGCTTTACAGCATATTTACAAAAATCACAACGGCTTGGAAGCGGTCTTCTCGAAAAATCGAGAAGCCAATTCGATGCAAAAAAGCATTCACGAATTCAAGAAACTTTTCTTTGAAATTGAACACCAACAACGAACGCAAAAACACATTTCTGATCCGCTGAATAATTCTGCTGCAAAACGTATCAATATGTTTCTCAGATGGATGGTTCGCCAAGACAAAAAAGGCGTTGATTTTGGGATTTGGAAAACTATTTCTCCAGCCAGTTTATCGTGTCCTTTAGACATTCATTCTGGAAATGTTGCTAGAAAATTAGGCATCTTAAATCGAAAACAAAATGATGCAAAAGCTTTGGCAGAATTAGACATGCAATTGCGAAAATTAGACCCAAATGACCCTGTGAAATATGACTTCTCATTGTTTGGTTTGGGTGTTTTTGAAGGATTTTAGTTTAAATTTTTAGACCTTTTAGATTTTTAGACTTCTTAGACATCCTAAAATAGAAATATAATTTGTCATAATCTAAAGAGTCTAAATGTCTAACAATCTATGAAGTCTAACCTTCTAAGTAGTCTAAAAATCTAAGAAGTCCAAATTTTAACGTACCTTTGCACAAAATTTACACATTATGTCCACTTTTGAGCAATTAAATCTTCCAAAATCATTACAAAAAGCAATTGATGATTTAGGATTCACCGCACCTACTCCAATTCAGCAAAAATCTTTTTCTGTAATTGCGTCAGGTCGCGATATGATGGGAATTGCACAAACCGGAACTGGTAAAACTTTTGCGTATCTTTTGCCTTTGCTGAAATTATATACGTTTACACCAACACATACGCCAAAAATCGTAATCCTTGTCCCAACGCGTGAATTGGTAGTTCAAGTGGTGGAAGAAGTTGAAAAATTGACAAAATATATGTCGGTTCGAACGCTTGGAATTTACGGTGGCGTAAACATCAACACGCAGAAAAAGAACGTTTACGAAGGAATTGATATTCTTGTGGGAACGCCTGGACGTGTGATGGATTTGGCTTTGGATAACGTAATTCGTTTTGACGAAACTCAAAAATTGGTTATTGATGAATTCGACGAAATGCTGAATCTTGGTTTCCGAGTTCAGTTGACTTCGATTTTGGCAATGATGAAACCAAAACGTCAAAACATACTTTTTTCGGCTACGATGACTGAAGAAGTTGATGCCATTTTGAATGATTATTTTGATTTTCCAGAAGAAGTTTCGCTGGTTCCATCTGGAACTCCTTTGGAAAAAATCAAACAATTTAGATACAAGGTTCCGAATTTCAATACGAAGATTAACCTTTTGAAAAACCTTTTGGCAAACGACGAAAGTATGTCAAGGATTTTGATTTTCGTAAACAACAAGAAATTCGTGGATATGGTTTATGACCGAATTGCAGAAGAATTTGAAGACCAATTTGGCGTAATTCACTCGAATAAATCTCAAAATTACCGTCTGACGACGATGGAAAATTTCCAACAAGGAATTTTACGCGGAATTATTACGACTGACGTTATGGCGAGAGGTTTGGATATTTCTGACATTACGCACGTTATTAATTTTGATGTTTCGGAAGTTCCAGAACAATATATTCACAGAATTGGTAGAACCGGTCGTGCTGATAAAGACGGTATTGCAATCAGTTTCGTTGGGCCAAAAGAAGAAGAATTTTTTATCGAAAGCGAACTTTTGATGAATAAGGAAGTTGATATTGAATCAATTCCAGAAGCGGTTGAAATTGCGACGGTTTTGATTGAATCTGAAAAAGTAAAGCAACCGATTAAACTTTTGATGAAAAAAGTGGCAAAAGGTTCAGGAGCTTTCCACGAAAAATCAGAGAAAAACAAACAAGTCAATCTTGGTGGACCTGGAAAAACAAAACCTCGAAAAACCAAAGCGAGAAACCGTGGTGTGGAAAGAGCTCGTGATAAAAAGAGAAAAGATAAAGGGAAATAGGATAATATTTTGCCACTAATTCACGAATTTTAATTCCATTGAGGATTTTTAATTCGTGAATTAGTGGCATTTTACTTTACTGTTTCGCAAAAACCAAACAAACTGGCGAACACAACTCGATTCGTTTTCCAGTGTCGGCAAGCTTTCCTGTAGTTTTATCAATTTTAAAAATTACTACATTATTGGTGTATTGGTGACCTACCAAAAGAAATTTTCCGGTTGGGTCAATTACAAAATTTCTCGGGCCTTTTCCTTTGGTATCGACTTGATTTACTAAATCTAAAGTCCCTTTTTTGCTGATTGCAAAAGTATTTATCGTGTTTGCATCACCCCTATTTGTAGCATACAAAAACTTTCCGTCAGGCGAAATATGAATATCTGCTGAACTTGTTTCGCCTTTAAAATCTTTCGCAACAATCGTAGTTTCTTGAAGGAATTTTAAAGAACCGTTTTTGTATTTGTAAACTGTCAAACTTCCGTCTAATTCGTGTAAAACATAAACAAACTTCCCGTCATTGCTGAAAACCAAATGTCTTGGTCCGCTTCCTTTTTTCGTATCAATTGTTTCTTTCAAAGTCAAAACATTTTTTGGAGCATTTTTGTCATATTTATAGACTAAAATTTTATCCATTCCCAAATCATTGAGCAAAACAAATTTCTTGTCTGGAGAAAAATAGGTCATGTGAACGTGAGCGCTTTCTTGTCTTTTTTCGTTGGCACTTTTGCCTGAATGCTGAATAATCTGTTTTGCTTTAGTCAAACTTCCGTCAGCATTTTTTCCAAAAACCGTGATATTTCCACCAGAATAATTGGCAGAAATTACATTTTTACCGTCGTTAATTATATAACAAGGATCAGCTCCGTTAGTTTCTTGTTTGTTTAAAAATTTCAATTTTCCGCTTTTTGGGTTAAACCCAAATGAGCTCACGGTACTTTCCTTTCCGTTTTCATTCACAGAATATACAAAATCATTTCCTTGTGAAACAGTCAAATAACTTGGATTAATTACGTTTTCTGTATTAGCTTTCAGCGAAAAATCTCCGGTATCAACACTAAAATCATAAACGTAAATTCCTTTGCTTTCACAAGAATTTGTGTAGGTTCCGATAATTAGATTGTAAATTTTATCTTGGGCATTCATTGAAATCGTGAGGAAAATTGCAAAAAGCAACAAACTGAGTTTTTTCATTTTGGATAATTTATGCTGTAAAATTAAGCTTCAATTTTGAAAAAATGTTGGAAATAAATGTTAAATGAAAAGGAAATAGCAGAATCAGTTAATCCTGTTTACACTTTGCGACTTAGCGCCTTCGCGTGTAACTATTCTCGCAAAGGCGCCAAGACGCAAAGCTTACATATCAAAAAACACTAATTATGCGTAATTTGATAATTAAAATAATTGTTCAAAAAAAACGCACCACAACTCCCAACAAATTCGTATTTTTGACAAACTTTCATTGAATGCAGTTCAAACACCCGGAAATTCTATACTTTCTTTTTTTATTGGTCATTCCAATTCTGGTTCATTTGTTTCAATTGCGTCGTTTCAAAAAAGAATATTTCACCAACGTACATTTTTTAAAAGAGCTTGCCATTCAGACTCGTAAGAGTTCAAAATTGAAGAAATGGTTACTTTTACTGACGCGTTTATTTTTGTTGGCGTGTTTAATCATTGCTTTTGCCCAACCCTTTTTCCAAGCAAAAGATTCAAAAGGAATCACAAACGAAATGTTTATCGTTTTAGACAATTCATTTTCGATGCAAGCCAAAGGAAAACAAGGCGAATTGATGAAAAGAGCGGTTCAAGAATTGCTAGAAAATGCTCCAGAAAACCAGACTTTTTCATTGATTACAAATTCAGAAACATTTTGGAACACCGACATAAAATCCATTCAAAAAGAGTTGCAAAACTTGAAATATAGCGCTTCTTCATTTCAGTTTGATAATTTAATGGCAAAAATTAAATCGAGAAAATCTCCTTATAATAAAGATATTGTCGTGATTACAGACGCTGTTGGTTTGGAAGCAAAACAGCTGAAAAGCATCGACAGCACTTTCAATACCTATTTTATAATTCCGAAAGCAGAACAGAAAAATAACGTTTCCATCGATAGCGTTTATATTAACCAAACTTTGGATAATTTTTATGAAATTGGCGTGAAATTATCTTCGTATGGCCAAAATGAAGATGATCTTCCGATAGCTTTGTACAACGATAAAAAACTGGTTGCCAAAACAATAGTAAAATTTGAGGGTAAAGAAAAATCAATCAATTTTACAATTCCAAAGGAAGATTTTAACGGTTATGCGTCGATCGAAGACAATGCTTTGCAATATGATAATCAATTGTATTTCAGCATTTCAAAACCGATCAAAACCAATGTAATTAGCATTGGTCAAGTTGAAAAAAGCACATTTTTACGAAAAATTTATGCTGATAAAGAATTCATTTACAGCAATTTTGACATTAAATCTTTGGATTACAATCAACTTGAAAAACACGATGCGATTGTTTTAAACGAAATTCAAGAAATTCCGCAAGCATTGCAAACAACATTAAAATCTTTTGTAGAAAAAGGAGGCAATTTGATCGTAATTCCTTCGCAGGAAAGTTCGGTTTCCAACTTAAATAGTTTGATGCAGAATTTTGGCGGAATTCAATTTAAAGCTTTAGAAAACAAAGAAAAATTAGTTTCAAAAATCGCTTTTAGTCATCCGCTATACAGTACGGTTTTTGAGAAAAAAATAGACAATTTTCAATATCCAAATTTTAAAAATTCGTTCGCCATTTCCAGCGCTTTTCCTTCAATTTTGGGATTTGAAGACCAAAGTTCGTTCTTGACAGCGATTCAAAATCCGGTGAGTTCGGTGTATGTTTTTTCCGCTCCGATAAATAAGGAAAATTCTAATTTCCAGAATTCGCCATTGATCGTTCCAACGTTTTATAATATGGCACAAAGCAGTCAGAAAACCGGAATCAACGCCCTGACAATTGGCGAAAATAGTCCGTTTTTAATGGATGTTTTATTGTCAAAAGACGAAATTTTAGAAATCAAAAGTCTTTCAGAAGATGCTGAGAAATTTATTCCGATGCAACAGATTTTGAACAACAAAGTGAAATTGACATTTAACGATTTTCCGCAGGAAGCTGGAAATTTCGGAATCTATAAAAAAGACGAGCTGCTGAAAAAAATTAGTTTTAATTACAACAGAACTGAAAGCGATTTGTCATCATCAAACGAAGCTTTGCTTTCTGATTTTAATGTAATTGACAGCATTGACAACGTCTTTGACACGTTACAAACCGACAGAACCGACAACGAAATCTGGAAATGGTTTGTGTTTTTAACGCTTTTATTTTTAGTTATAGAAATATTGATTCAGAAATTTTTGAAGTAAAAATAAATATCAAAAAAAGTTGCCACAGATTTAAAAGGATTAAAATGATTTGTACAGAAAAGAAAAAATCCGTGGAAATCATTTAACCTGTGGCAAAAAAAAAAATACAACAACACAACACGCATAAAATATGAACCTGATTATTCGACAAGCAAAAATTATTGATCCGAAAAGTCCGAATCACAATCAAACGGCCGACATTCAAATTGAAAATGGCGTTATCACAAAAATTGGAAGCCAGCTTTCAAATCCAGATAATTTTGAAACTTTGGAACTGGAAAACCTGCACGTTTCCCAAGGCTGGTTTGATTCGAGCGTAAGTTTGGGCGAGCCTGGTTTTGAAGATAGAGAAACGATTTCAAACGGCTTAACTACGGCTGGAAAAAGCGGTTTTACTGCAATTGCAATGCAACCCAACAGCTTTCCGATTGTGGACAACCAACAAAATATCAGCTTCGTGAAAGGCAAATCAGTTGGTTTTGCAACCGATTTATTTCCAATCGGCGCTTTGACAAAGTCAAGCGAAGGAAATGATTTGGCCGAACTTTTTGATATGAAAAATTCGGGAGCCGTTGCTTTTGGAGATTACAACAAAAGTCTTTCGAACGCAAATCTTTTGAAAATTGCCCTGCAATATGTTCAAGATTTTGACGGTTTGGTAATCGCTTATTCGCAAGATTCCAACATCAAAGGAACCGGAGTTGCTAACGAAGGAATTGTCAGCACAAGGTTAGGGTTGAAAGGGATTCCGGCTTTGGCAGAAGAATTACAGATTTCAAGAAACTTATTTATCTTGGAATATACTGGAGGAAAATTGCACATTCCGACGATTTCCACAGCAAAATCAGCGCAATTAATCCAAGAAGCAAAAGCAAAAGGTTTGAACGTAACGTGTTCAGTAGCGGTTCACAATTTGGTTTTGACCGATGAAAAATTGGACGGATTTGATACCCGATTTAAAGTTACGCCACCTTTGCGAAGCGAATCAGACAGAAAAGCATTGGTGGAAGCTGTAAAAAAGGGCACGATTGATATGATTACTTCAGACCATAATCCGATGGATATTGAGCACAAAAAGATGGAGTTTGATATGGCAAAAAACGGAACGATTGGTCTGGAAAGTGCTTTTGGAGCGTTGCTGACGGTTCTTCCTTTAGAAATTGTAATTGAAAAATTGACTTCCGTAAAAGAAGTTTTTGCAATTGAAAATTCAGAAATCAAAGAAGGAAATATGGCTAATTTGACGCTTTTTAATCCAGAAGGAAATTGGACATTTACGAAAGAAAATATCTTGTCAAAATCTAAAAACTCGGCTTTTCTTGGACAAGAAATGAAGGGAAAAGCGTATGGAATTTTGAATAATAATAAATTGGTTTTAAATAAATAATTATGCAAAATACGGTTGAAGAAGGAAAAAATATTGCGCTAATCAGCCATATTACAATCATTGGGACGATTATCGCGATTATTTTAAACAACGACAAAAAGAATACTTTTGCGTCATTTCACATTCGCCAGACCCTTGGAATTTTCCTATTGTTTTTCGCATTGGGTTATCCGGTTGGTCTTTTTGATGATTGGATGATTTCATCTTCTTTGTACATTTTCATCTTTATTCTTTGGGCGTACAGCTTTGTGAGCGCGCTTCAGGGACAGATGAATTTGATTCCGCTGTTAGGAAGTTTTTTCCAAAAATTCTTTAAAAATCTTACTTAAAATAAATGAAATCAAACATTGAATATCTCATCAGAGAACCAAAAATAAAGAAAGAAAAAAATCCGTTGTTGCTTCTGCTTCACGGTTATGGAAGCAACGAGGAAGATTTATTTTCGTTCGCTACTGAACTTCCAGACGACTATTATGTGGTTTCCGCTCGCGCGCCATACGACTTGCAACCTTACGGACATGCGTGGTACGCCATCACTTTTGACGCGGACCAAAACAAATTTTCTGATGACGACCAAGCGATTGAATCACGAGATTTGATTGCGAGATTCATCAACGAATTGGTTTCTGAATTGCCAATTGATTCAGAAAATGTGACTCTGATTGGTTTCAGCCAAGGAACGATTTTGAGTTACGCTGTGGCTTTAAGTTACCCCGAAAAAATCAAGCGAGTTGTGGCTTTAAGCGGTTATTTGAACGAAGGAATTTTAGCTTCTGGTTATGAAACTAAAAATTTCAAAAACCTAAAAATGTTTGTTTCTCACGGAACTCAAGACCAAGTTATTCCTGTGGATTGGGCAAGAAAAGCTCCGGAAGCATTGAAAAGTCTAGGAATTGAAGTGGAATATAAAGAATATCCAATTGGTCACGGTGTTTCACCTCAAAATTTTCACGACTTGAAAAATTGGTTGGAGCAAAATTAAAAATCACCGCAGATTCGCAGATTAAAAAATATAAAAACCGTAAATTCTAGGATTAATTTTAGAGTCTACGGTTTATTATTTATAAAAAAATCTGCGAATCTGCGGTAGTTTTTCTAATCTTCTGGGTTGTCGCTTCCGGTGATAACTTCTTCGTTAATCATTGCGCCGGCATACATAATGGAATCGCCTTTTTTAAGTGTAAATCCTTTGTCAGTAAGCAATTGCCATTCATCTTTGATATATGGTTTTCCTTCTGATTTGCGTTCCATAATTACGGAAGATTTATAATTTGGAAGAAATAATTCGGCTTTGTTCCCATCTTCTTCCAATACGGCAAATGCACTGATAACTGGGTCTCCCGCTTTAATTTCCGTAGCAGGATTTAAACGAATTCCGTCTTCAAACGGACGAATGCACGCTTTCTTAAGAATAGACCATTTATAACCTGCAGAAGTCACGCATCCGTTTTCATCTTTGTCAATTCCCACAACTTTTGCCAAGCTATCTTTCTCGATTCCAGCGTTATCGGACGAACCGCCCAAATCTCTACACGAAACTAAGGAAACAGGAATCATTAAAAGGAAAAGCATCTTTTTCATAAGGGGAATAGTAAATTGTTTGGTCTATAAAATTATAAAAAAATCTACTATTTCAGCGTTTTTGGATAAATAAAAGTATCCATTGTCTCAAACTCGGTTGGCTTTCCTTCATTCTTGTAGTACTTAATCAAAACTTCTCCCCAAGCACCGCCAACGTTGAAATCTGCAATAATCCATCGGTGATTTAAAATCTTAATTTTGTTGATAATCGGCTTGCTTCCGTTGATTAATTCATATTTTGTCAGCGGATTTCCAGTAGGATTTTCGTTCAAGGAACTGATTTCGTCTTTGATTTCTGAAGCCAATTTGGTTACGTCATAATCTTCAAAATATTCAATAGCATTATCATTATATTCCAAAGAAAAATAATTGGCATCCATAATTTGATTGTTTAGCGACGCAATCGAATCTTTTTTTGCCTTTGATTCCTTTTGGAAAGTTGCAATTCTATCTTCTTCTGACTTCGCTTTTTTCGTAAAATACATATACGTAAATATGTTCAAAAGCACCGAAAATATAAATAAGTAAACTATCGTTTTTTTCATTATTGTAAGTTAAATCGTTATTTCTAAATTATCATAAGCCAAAAATACATTCTCCGGAAGTCGTTGCTGAACTTCTTCGTGAAAGCCCATCGTGTGGCTGATGTGTATCAGATAAGCTTTCTTTGGTTTGATTAAATTGATAAAATCTAAAGCTTCCTGCAAACTAAAATGCGAATGATGTTCTTCCTCTCGCAAAGCATTTACAACCAAAACGTCTAAATTCTGAAGCTTCTCAATTTCAACATCTTCAACGGTTTTCACATCGGTTAAATAGGCAAAATCATCAATTCGATACCCAAAAACCTGCAAATCGCCGTGCATCACATTTATGGGAATTGCAGTCTTATCTCCCAGTTTAAAATTCTTATTGTTTTCAACCAAAATTGGTTCAACCGAAGGCGCTCCAGGATATTTATTCACGGTTTCAAAAACGTAAGCAAATCGCTGTTGCAATGATTCTAAAACGCGTTCGTGCAGATAAATTGGCATATTTCCTTGCTTGAAGTTGAAAGGCCGAATATCATCAATTCCTGCGGTGTGGTCAGAATGTTCGTGAGTGAATAAAATTCCGTCGACTTTTTGGCATCCAGAAGTAAGCATTTGCTGTCTGAAATCTGGGCCACAATCAATTACAAAAGAGTAATTTTCCCAAGAAATCCATACTGAAACACGCAATCTTTTGTCCTTAAAATCGTTACTATGACATACGGGATGGTCGCTTCCGATGACCGGAATGCCTTGAGATGTTCCTGTACCTAAAAAATAGACTTTCAAGTGCCGTTAATTTTTTACAAAAATAGCATTAATTCCCTTTAATAAAAGCCCTATTTTGTTAACTTTGCAATGTATTATCACAATTATGAGAAACGACGACAACGAAATTACATTAAAAGGAGATAGAGTTATTGAGCAAATTCCTTCAGTTAAGGACAAGGCTTTGCGTATCAACTTGAACGAAAATATTTACGGAACATTTGCTGAAATCGGTGCCGGACAAGAAACGGTAAGACACTTTTTTAGAACTGGCGGTTCTTCAGGAACGATTGCAAAGGCGATGTCTGCGTATGATAAAGATTTTAGCGACGCCATTTATGGTTCTGAAACTGACGGAAGATATGTGACGGAAGCGCGTTTGAAAAAAATGCTTTCTCACGAAGTTCGTTTGGTGGAACAACGTTTAAATCGTGATAAACACCCAAGCAAAATGTTTTTTAGCTACGCAAATACGGTGGCGACAATTGATTTTGCAAAACAATTTAAAGGTCACGGTTGGGTTGGAATTAAGTACCAAATCGAACCTGACGAAGATTATAACGAAATTGTACTTCACATTCGCTTTAAAGAAACTGACGCCAGATTACAACAAGAAACCCTTGGTATTCTGGGCGTTAACTTGATTTATGGTGCTTTTTATAAATACAACGACCCAAAAAAATTACTTCGTTATTTGTATGACCATTTGGACAAAGACCAATTGGAAATCGATACAATTAACTTCTCAGGACCCCGTTTTGCTGATGTTGACAATCGTTTGATGAGTTTGCAATTGGTTAAAAACGGAATGACTGACGCGGTAATGTTTGACCCAGACGGAAATAATGTTTTGCCTGCGGCGGTGCTTTACAAGAAAAATATTTTGGCTTTGCGCGGAAGTTTCCGTCCGGTTACAAAAGTCAATATGGATATGTACAAAAAGTCGCTCGAGATGTTTCTTGAGGAAAATAAAGTACAGAAGGAAAATACGTTGGTTGTTTTTGAAATCACGCTTTCGAATCTTCGTTCGGATGGTGAAATTGACGAACGAGATTTTATGGACAGAGCCGAATTGCTTTGTTCTTTAGGTCAATATGTTATGATTTCGAACTTCCAGGAATATTATAAAGTGGTTGAATATTTTTCAAATTATACCAAAGCCAGAATGGGATTAGCAATGGGTGTTAACAATTTAGTGGATGTTTTTGATGAGAAATATTACCGTCATTTGAGCGGAGGAATTTTAGAAGCTTTCGGTAAATTATTCTACCGAGATTTGAAAGTTTTCTTATATCCAATGAAAGATGAAAACGGAATCGTGGTCAATTCAGAAAATCTAAAAGTACATCCAAGAATGAAAGAATTGTACAAATTCTTCAAATTCAACGGAAAAGTGGTTGATATTACCGATTTTGACGAAAACGATTTGGAAATTTTCTCAAGAGAAGTTTTAAAAATGATTAGCAAAGGAAAACCAGGTTGGGAAGAAATGCTTCCAAAAGGTATTGCTGAATTAATCAAGAGAGATAATCTTTTTGGGTATGACCCAAAAAAATTGATGGAAGAAAGCACTAATTAGTTTGCAGTGTTCAGTTTGCAGGATTTAGATTGCGGTAATCAGTTCGAAGTAAGCAGTTTGCAGTTTTCACTACTCAGCTTTTAAACAACAATTATATAAAATTTTAAAAAAGCGGTATTCAAATTAAGTACCGCTTTTTTATTTTTATTTTTTTTTTTTGCCAGCTAAATAATTAAACTGAAATCTGCAAACTGAATACTGAATACTATTTCAATATTTGGTTAGCGTGCGCTTTCGTTTTTACATCAGAAATTACATCTTCGATAATTCCTTCTTCATTGATTACAAAAGTAGTTCTGTGGATTCCATCGTAGGTTCTTCCCATGAATTTCTTTGGTCCCCAGACCCCGAATGCCTGAATTACTTCTTTTTCTTCATCAGCCAAAAGCGGGAACGGAAAACTGAATTTGTCTTTAAATTTCAATTGTGCTTTCTGCGAATCAGCGCTTACGCCAAGAAGCTCGTAATTATTTGCTTTGAAACGCTCAAAGTTATCTCTCAAGTCACAAGCTTCCGCTGTACAACCTGGCGTATTTGCCTTTGGGTAAAAGAAAACTACTAATTTTTTTCCTTTGTAATCTTCTAATTGGCGGAATTTTCCGTCTTGGTCAAAACCCGAAAAATCAGGCGCCTTATCTCCTATTTTTAGCATCATTTATTTATGATTTTAGATTTGTAATTGATTCTTGCGATTGAAATCGTAAATTTACAGCTATAAAATTAGCTAAAAATGACCAAAAAAGAACGCGCTTCTTTCGTTATAACTACGTTAAAAGAATTATATCCCACGATTCCCATTCCGTTAGACCACAAAGACCCTTACACTTTGCTAATTGCAGTTTTGCTTTCCGCACAATGTACAGACGTTCGCGTGAACCAAATTACGCCGTTGCTTTTCGCAAAAGCGGATAATCCGTATGATATGATAAAAATGTCGGTCGAAGAAATTCAAGATATTATTCGTCCGTGTGGTTTGTCTCCAATGAAATCTAAGGGAATTTACGGTCTTTCGCATATTCTGATTGACAAATATAATGGCGAAGTCCCGCAAAGTTTTGAGGCTTTGGAATCATTTCCAGCCGTTGGTCATAAAACGGCAAGTGTTGTAATGTCACAAGCTTTTGGCGTTCCAGCATTTCCCGTGGACACTCATATTCACCGATTAATGTATCGCTGGGGATTGTCAAGCGGAAAAAATGTGGTGGAAACCGAACGCGATGCAAAGAAAATTTTTCCGGAAGAAACTTGGAACGAATTGCATTTGCAAATGATTTGGTACGGAAGAGAATATTCTCCGGCGAGAGGCTGGAATTTAGAGAAAGATATCATTACCAGAACTATTGGCAATAAAAAAATTCTAGCGGAGCTTGTAAAAAAATAACCGCAGATTCACAGATTTTTTTAAATGTTAAACGCTCAGAAAAATAAATCTGTGACCCGAGACTTAAAGTCGAACTGACGAAGTAATCTGCGGTGAACAAAAAAATATCCCGATAAAAATTATCGGGATATTAATTAATTAGCGATTGATTCAAATTTCAACCCGTTTACTTTGATAAAGCTCAAGGCTTTAGAGTAATTCAATAAAAACGATATTGTCTCTTTTTTTGGTTGCATTTGTTTTGTTGCTAATGTTTTTTTAGAGTAGATTTTTGCCATATTGATTATGTTTGTTTCTACTTTAACGCAACAAATTTCTGAATATTGTTAATTTGTCAAGATAATTTGATGCTTGTCAATAACTTTTCTCAAATTCATCAACGCATAACGCATTCTTCCCAAAGCTGTATTGATGGAAACGCCCGTCAATTCAGAGATTTCCTTAAAACTAAGGTCTTGATAAATTCGCATTACCAACACTTCTTTTTGGTCATCTGGAAGCTCTTCGATTAGCTTTTTCAAGTCACTTTCCACTTGATTCGTAATCATTGTGCTCTCAATATTTGGACAATTGTCAGACATTATAGAGAAAATAGAAAATTCTTCTGTCTCTCTAAACATCGGCATTTTTTTGTTTTTTCTGAAATGGTCCACAATTAAGTTATGCGCAATTCGCATCACCCAAGGAAGAAATTTACCTTCTTCATTGTAAGAACCTGATTTTAAAGTTTTAATAACTTTAATGAAAGTATCTTGAAAAATATCATCTGTAATATCTCTGTCAGATACTTTAGAATAGATAAATCCGTAAATTTTTGATTGGTGCCTATCGATTAGAGAAGCCAGGGCATTTTCGTCACCTGCGACATAACTCTTTACCAATAAAGCGTCTGGGAGTTGAACATTAGCCATAATATTACCTTTTAGTTTTTGGTTGTAATTGAAATCGTAATTCTAAAAAAGTAATGTTTTTGTAATAGGCAAATGTTAAATTAAGATTAATGTTGAGCCAAATATAGCTAATTTATTTTTATACTTCAAAATAAATTTTTGAATTTTAACATAAATCGTACAATAAAAGTAATTTTAACAAACAATTTCCAATTGAAATCGCATTGTTTGTTTAGATTTATCAGTACGTTAACAGAGATTGAAAAAGATAATTTAGAAATTAGTCCGATGACACTTCCCTATTATTTAATTACCTTTGTGGTATTCAAAAACTGCTATGATTACTGATATTACAAAAATCGAACCAAAGTCTAATATTATTATAAAAGGTGCTCAAATTCACAATCTTAAGAATTTGGACGTCGTGATTCCGCGCAATAAATTAGTCGTGATTACAGGACTTTCGGGTTCTGGAAAATCGAGTTTGGCGTTTGACACTTTATATGCCGAAGGTCAAAGAAGATATGTGGAAAGTTTGTCTTCGTATGCAAGGCAATTTCTTGGAAGATTGGACAAGCCAAAAGTGGATTACATCAAAGGAATCGCGCCTGCAATCGCCATTGAGCAAAAAGTAAACACCACGAATGCGCGTTCAACCGTGGGAACTTCTACCGAAATTTATGATTATTTAAAGTTGCTTTTTGCAAGAATCGGAAAAACTTTTTCTCCGATTTCTGGCCAAGAAGTAAAAAAAGATACTGTTTCTGACGTGATGAACGACGTCAAAAACTTTGAACCTGACAGCAAATGGTTGCTCCTCGCTCCTATTCATTTGGAGGAAGGACGTGCTTTGGAAGACAAACTGAAAACGCTTTTGCAACAAGGTTTTGCAAGGATTTTGGTCAATAATGAGATGGTCCGTTTGGATGAAATCGAAAATCATTCTTTAGACAATAAAGACATTCTTTTGATTATCGACAGAATTGTTTTAAATCCCGAAGTTTCTGGAGAAGAAGAATTCTACAATCGTTTGGCAGATGCCGTTCAGACTGCGTTTTACGAAGGAAAAGGAATTTGTTATTTGCAAGAATTAGGCACAGAAAACAGAAAAACATACAGCAGTAATTTTGAATTGGACGGAATTCAATTCTTTGAACCAAACGTTCACTTATTCAGTTTTAACAATCCGTATGGCGCTTGCCCGACGTGTCAAGGCTATGGAAATATTATTGGAATTGATGAAGAATTGGTGATTCCAAATACCGCTTTATCGATTTTTGAAAACGCAATTTATCCGTGGCGAGGCGAAAGCATGAGCTTTTACCGAGATGAATTGGTCAAGAAAGGGCACAAATTTGATTTCCCAATTCACAAGCCTTATTTTCAATTGACCGATGAACAAAAAGCGTTGGTTTGGAAAGGAAATAAAGACTTTGTCGGATTGAATGACTTCTTCAGAGAACTGGAAGTCAAAAACTATAAAATCCAAAATCGCGTGATGCTTTCGCGTTATCGTGGCAAAACAAAATGCCCTGATTGTCGCGGAAAACGTCTTCGTGATGAAGCGAATTACATCAAAATCAATAATAAAACGATTTCTGATTTGGTCGATTTGCCAATCAAACATTTGGTTACTTTTTTTAAAAATTTAGAACTTTCTAAATATGATACTAAAGTGGCAAAAAGATTGCTTTTGGAAATCAACAACCGTTTGGCTTTCTTGACCGAAGTCGGTTTGGATTATCTGACTTTGAACCGAAATTCAGCTACACTTTCTGGTGGAGAATCACAGCGAATCAACTTGGCGACATCGTTG
Organism: Flavobacterium qiangtangense; assembly: GCF_042658345.1. NCBI lineage: Bacteria > Pseudomonadati > Bacteroidota > Flavobacteriia > Flavobacteriales > Flavobacteriaceae > Flavobacterium > Flavobacterium qiangtangense. The sequence goes on along the minus strand of NZ_JBHSQB010000005.1, from coordinate 65,049 downwards.
GGAAGCAGTTTGGTGGGTTCGATGTATATTTTGGACGAACCAAGTATCGGTTTGCATCCAAAAGATACCGAAAGATTGATTAAAGTTTTGCTTTCGCTAAGAGATTTAGGAAATACCGTAATTGTTGTTGAACACGACGAAGATATTATGAAATCGGCCGATATGATTATTGATATTGGTCCCGAAGCTGGAACTTTTGGTGGAGAATTAGTCGCGCAAGGAACATATGATGAAATCTTGAAAGCAGATTCTTTGACAGCGAAATATTTGAATGGAGAAGAAGAAATCAAAACGCCTAGAATCCGTAGAAAACATAAAAATTTCATCGATATCAAAGGCGCTCGCGAAAACAATCTTCAGAATATTGACGTTCGCTTTCCTTTGGAAGTTTTGACCGTGATTACGGGAGTTTCAGGTAGCGGAAAAAGTACGTTGGTCAAAAAAATTCTTTTTCCAGCAATGCAAAAAGTTTTGGAAGGCGTTGGAGAAAAAGCCGGACAATTTACCGAAATGACCGGAAGTTATCAGGCAATTAAGCATATTGAATATGTGGACCAAAATCCGATTGGAAGAAGTTCGCGTTCAAATCCGGTGACTTATATCAAGGCTTACGACGATATTCGTGATTTATTTGCAAAACAGAAATTATCTCAAATCAGAAATTATCAGCCAAAACATTTCTCCTTCAATGTGGACGGAGGTCGTTGCGAAACCTGCAAAGGCGAAGGTTCTATCAATGTGGAAATGGTTTTTATGGCCGACGTTCAATTGCTTTGCGACACTTGCAACGGAAAACGTTTCAAAAAAGAAATTTTAGAAGTAGCTTACGAAGGAAAAAATATCGATGATATTTTAACGATGACTATCGACGATGCTGTTGACTTTTTCAAAAATAATAATCAGACGAAAATTACGCAGAAATTACAGCCTTTGCAAGACGTTGGTTTGGGTTATGTTCAATTGGGACAGTCGTCTTCAACGCTTTCTGGTGGCGAAGCACAGCGTATCAAATTGGCATCGTTTTTGGTCAAAGGAGCTACGAAAGACAAGGCATTATTTGTTTTCGATGAGCCAACAACTGGATTGCATTTTCACGATATCAAGAAATTATTGGCGTCGTTTGATGCACTTTTAGACAAAGGACATTCGATTATCGTGATTGAGCACAACTTAGATTTGATAAAATGTGCCGATTATATTATCGATATTGGTCCAGAAGGTGGCGAAAATGGAGGACAATTAATTGCTTCTGGAACACCGGAAGATATTGTAAAAAACAAAGCTTCTGTTACGGGAAAATATCTGAAAGAGAAGCTATAGACTTGTTTAACAATATTTTATAAGCTTCAGGATGTGACATTTAAAAATTTGGCACGAAACTTGAAATAATATCTAATATAAGAATTGGTTATTGTCATACATAATAAAAATATTTGAAAGTTTAATAATTTGGTTGATTATTAAATTGGTTGGTTAGGTTTGTTATAAATCCCGTGACTGTGAGGTTTGCGGGATTTATTGTTTTTTGATGTAACCGAAAATCTTTGAAGTTAGATTTTTCAAGACGAAATTAATATCCGAAGAAATTTTAAAAATGTAGTTCAGATAAACGTAAACTATAGTTATCAAAATTGATTTTAAAATTATACTTATAAAAGGATTAAAAGGAAAATCCCAGAAATAAAACAGGCAGAAAACGCCAATCAAAACTCCAAAAGATTTCAGCGTATTTATCGTAAACGGAAATAAATTCATCTTTTTTACTACAAATAAAAGCTTGATCGTATTGTAAATAAACATCGAAATCAAAGTCGCCAAAGCCGCACCGGTTATTCCATACATCGGGACAAAAATCATTACTAAAACTACCATCATCAGCACCAAAATCAATCCGAAAAGCAACACCATTCGGTAATATTTTGTGTTTAAAATAATCGCGTTGTTGTTTCCTAAAATAGCGTCGTAAAACTTCCCTAGTCCAATCATGAAAACGGTTAAAATTCCTCCAGAATAATTTCCTGGAATGATTAAATAGAGCTGTTTTAGGTTGAGAAAAATTCCGAGCATGACCAAACCTCCAAAAACTTGAAGATTGATGGCGCTTTTTTTATACAAATCATTCAGTTCTTCCATTTTGTCTTCGCTCATCAATTTTGCCGTAATCGGATAGATAATTTGAAGCATGGCACGGCTTGGAACTGCAATTACCGTTGCAATAAAAATAGCCACGGAATACACCGCATTTTCACCAATTTTTAAGTACGCCGGAATCATTACTTTGTCAAAATCCAATAGCAAAACGGCGACGCTTCCTGATAAAATTATAAAAAAAGAATAGCCTAAAATTTCACGAATTTTTTCCGGAATTTTAAATTGGAAGATTGGCCGATGCACTTTTATTGCATAAAGTAGCATCGCCAGCGTTTGCAAACCATAAATCGCAGTCAGGCTGTAAATAAAAAATTCTTTGGTAATCCAATCAAAATGTACGGCAAAAAGCATCATTGAAATCATGGCACGAACCAAGACTTCACTGATAAAATTCCCGAAAACAGACTTCATATGCACTTTTACCCAGGCATAAAAAACTTCGAAATAGCCCATGAAAATCCCGATAATCGGGATGAGCCAAAGAAACGGTTCAACAGTCGGATTGTCGCCAATAATTATAGAAGCAATAATGTCATAACCAAAAAAAGTAATGATGCAAATCGGAATTATCAGCAATAACGGCATCAGAAGCATAAAACTCAAAAAACGTTCGCGTTCGGCTTCGTCTTTGTATCTGTTATAAAATCGAATCAGCGTACTTTGTACTCCAAAAGCCATCAATGGCATCATAATATTCGCTGCGGAAAGTAAAAAAGTTACGATTCCGAGGTGCGTTTTTCCTAAGAAACTGGTGTATAAAAACATCGCATTAATAGCGCCAATCCCGAAACCAAAATAGGTCACGGCAATGTTTTTGGCCGACTGATTTAATACGATTCCCATTTAAGATTGCAGATTTTAGATTTCAGATTTCAGAACTTTCGAGAGTTTTTCAGTCAAGCTTTTTCTGCTGTATTGTTGCAAACCGACAGCATTTGCCTTCAAATTTCCTTTTTTAAATTCTTCGTAATATGTTAAAATAGATGCTTTTAATTTCTCGATTTCATCGTATTTTACAAAGATTCCCGTGTTTGTATTTCTAATGATTTCGGCAAAATCAGAACCATCCGGACCAATTCCAATAATTGGTCTTTCTGAAACCATATATTCAAATAACTTCCCTGGAATTATGCTTTTGGTTTCCTCAGAATCAATTTCTATCAAAAGTAAAACCTGTGATTTTCTTTGGTGTTCGACCGCTGTTTTATGCGAAACGTAACCCAAATTATTGACGTATTTATCTAGTTTAAATTCAGAAATGGCATCCAAAACTTCTTGGCTGACCGCTCCGATTAATTTTAACTCGAAATTTTTTTTAAAATTAGGATTTTCTTTAACCAATTCTTTCAGGCATTTCCACAGAATTCTTGGATTTCTTTCAGATAAAAAAGAACCGATGTGTGCCAAAGAAAATTTCTCGTCAAGCGTCTGTTTTTCTATCTTTTCAACGTCAAAACCGTTCGTAATAACTTCAATTGGTTTTGTGGTCAAAGCTTCAAATTCTTTCTTTGTCGTGTTGCTTGTGACCAAAATTACATCGGCGGTATTTAAAACTTTTGATTCTAAATCTTTATGTTTTTTAGAAGCGGAAGCCGATAATTTTAATTTATTATGATAACCAATTGTTGTCCACGGGTCACGGAAATCGGCAAACCATTTGACGCTTAATTTCTCTTTCAAACCCAAGCCAATCAAATGCAAACTGTGTGGCGGACCCGAAGTTATAATTGTGTCAATTTGATTTTCCTGAATGTATTTTTCCAAATATTTAACCGAGGGCTTTATCCAAAAAACACGCGCATCCGGAATAAAAACATTGCCTCGAATCCAAAGAAAAAGCTTTTCTGTAAAAGATTGTTTTCGTTGATTTGGAATAATTCCAGAGCTTATTTTTTTGGTTTTATTTTTGGAGAAAATTGATGCAAAACCATACGGTTCAAAAATTCTTTTCTTTAAAATAATTGCTTTATCAGAAACTTCAGAAGCTAATTCTTCATCAATTATTGGATACGTTGGATTCTCTGGAATATAAACAACTGGTTGAATTCCAAAATCAGGCAAATATTTCACAAACTTAAGCCAGCGTTGCACGCCTGGACCTCCAGCTGGTGGCCAATAATATGTGATTATTAAAACTTTTTTACTCTCCAAAATACTATGATTGTAAATCTCCGTCGGTTCTGTTCAATTTGTTAAGCTCTTCAATATCCAATTGGTCCTTTAAGCGATTTGTTGCTTTTTTAGCTATAATTAGATTTTTGTAATCAATGAAATTTACTTCAATATTTTCAATTATCACAATCGTAGCGTAATATATTTGACATCATTTTTGCGTAAGCCTTTCCAAATATTTAAAATTTCTTCCATCATTTCGTAGAAGGATAAATTTTAGGAGCATTTTTCAACTTATAAGAAATCTCGATTATTGCCATCAAACGCTCCAAACGTTGCCTATAAGTCAGCGATTGGATTTCGGCAATTCGTTTTGCCTCCAATTTTTCTGGCTTATCATGATTTAATTTTGCTGGTTTCATCTAAATACTAATACTATTTTTGATTCTCCTTTTTTCGATTCTCAAAATAAATTCCGCCCAATAAAAGAAGTAGCATTACAATCGAGCTAATCAACGTAATTGTGCTTCCGGTTTTGACAACTTGTGGCTCAAATTTGAATTCAATCGTATGTTTTCCGGCAGGAATTTCAAGACCTCTCAAAGTATAATCAACTCTAAAATGCTCTGCTTCTTTTCCGTCAATTGTGACATTCCAACCTTTTGGATAATAAATTTCAGAGAAAACGGCCAAACCTTTGTTCGTATTATTTGAAAGGTATTTGATGTAATTCGGCTCATACGATTTTAGCGTAATTGTTGCAGTCGAATCTTTCTGGTACGTTTTTGAAACTGGGTTTTTAAACTCTTTTTGGTTGAAAACGGCTTGGTTTTTAGTATCTAATTTATCCAAAGCCTTCATTTCTTCGTCAGGCGTATTTACGAGTTTTACTTCGCTTACAAACCACGCATTTCCATTCGCATCTGGATTTACCACTGGATATTCCTGGCCTTTTTCATCTACTTGAATCACGTATTTTGTATTCAGCATATTCAATACGTTCAAATTGTTTTTTGCAATCTGATAATCAAATAACTGCTCGATTCTTCGTGGTCGAACGGCGCTATAACCTGACAACGATTTATGAAAATAAGACGTTCTCGCCTGTAATCTTCCCTCGATTTCATACACTCTATAAACCGAAGTATCTCTTAAAATCTGCTGGTCAGAAGGCGTTTCTTGAAATGGTTCTCTCACTTCTCTCGCACTCACAAAGCCTTTGCTGTCCACATAATTTTTATCAATAAAGAATAAATCCCCAACCATAAATAATCCGATTAAGATAACCGTTAATGTCTGAGATAATTTGTTTTTTGTGTAAAGCCACAAAAATCCTGCGGAAATTAGAATCAAGAATCCAGAACGCAATAAATCTGCGTTGTAAAGGCTTTTTCTGTCGGCTCTCAACGCTTCGACAAAACCAGAACCAAACGCGTCGCTTCCTTGTGCCTGACTGAACATTTGTTGCATTTGAGCATCGTAAGGTCCGGTAAAATCAAAGAAACTTTTCGCAAAAAACAGCACGATTATAATTCCAAAACTTGTTGCTCCGGCTAATTTCAAAGATTTCCATTGTTCGTCTTTTTCTGATTTGAAAAAACTCTGCAATCCCATAATTGCTAGAACAGGAATACACAATTCCAAAATAACTTGGATGGAAGAAACCGCTCTGAATTTGTCATACATTGGAACAAAATCAATAAAAAAGTCGGTCATTATTGGGAAATTTTTTCCCCAAGAAAGTAATAATGAGAAGATTGCTCCTGCTAAAAAAGCATATTTAATTTTTCTTTTGTCGTGAAATAAAGCCAAAACGCACAAAAAGAAAACAACCGCTCCGATGTAAGCCGGTGCCGCAACAATCGGTTGATCGCCCCAATAAGTTTTAGCATAAGCTTCTGTGAAACCTTTAGCTTCTTCTGGAGTTGCGCCTTGTGTACTGATAAATTCATATACTTTTGACTCGCTTCCTAAATGCTCTGAATTCGATCCTCCAAATAATCTTGGAGCAAATAAATTTAAACTTTCGGCGATTCCATAACTATATTCTGTGATGTAATCGTAGGTCATTGCTGACGTTGTCGTGTTTTTTGAACCATCAGGATTGTAAGTCAATTCACTTTTTCCGCGCATACTAAAATCCGCGTATTCAGACGTTGCCATCAAACTTGTGGCGTTGGCACCGATTGCCAAAATTCCGGCAACGGCAAAAACTCCGATGGAAACCAAATATCCTTTAAAATCTTTCTCCTTACTATATTTATAAAGAAAATAAACACCAATAATCAAAAGCAAAAACAACAAATAATACGTCATTTGAAAGTGATTCGCATTGATTTCTAAAGCTCCGGCGATCATTGTAATTAATCCTCCGAGAACATATTTTCGCTTAAAAACCAGCAAAACTCCAGCAACAACCATCGGCATGTAAGCGATTGCGTGTGCTTTTGCATTGTGGCCTACGCCGAGAATAATTATAAGATAAGTGGAAAATCCGAAGGCGAGCGCTCCGAAAAAGGCTTTCAGCGGATCTACTTTTAAAACCAAAAGCAATCCGTAAAATCCTAAGAAATATAGAAATAAATAATCAGAAGGTCTCGGCAAAAACCTCAAAATATCGTCTAAACCGCCAACAGCGTCGTTTGGATATTTGGCTCCGAGTTGGTACGTTGGCATTCCTCCAAAGGCAGAATTGGTCCAAAAAGGTTCTTCTTTTGTTTCGGCTCTAAAGTCGTTTTGCTCTTTCGCCATTCCTGTATATTGCGCAATATCAGACTGATAAAGCTGTTTGCCTTGCATTACAGGATAAAAATAAATTAAGGAAACCAAAATAAAGCCAAGAACGGCCAATAAATGAGGATAATACTTGCTGATTATTTTCATAATAGATAAGTTGAAAACAAATAAATAAAGGCGTGAAGATACGCATTTACCGCAAATATATTCAAAGAAAAGTTTAGTCTATTTCTTCGTAATCGATGTACTCACCTACTTTTTTCTTCTCGCGTGGCTTGTCAGATTTGCTATTTGTGTTTACAAAATCAGACTGGTTATTTTGAGGTCGTTGGTAACTTTGCTGTTGTTGGTGAAAGTTTTCTTGCGCTTTATCAACCACTGTTTTCACCATAATCGGGAAAAGTAACTTGCCAATAAATTTTAGCAAATAATAAATACATACAATAGTTAATATCGTTCTCAAGATACCGTCAAGTGAAGCATATTGCATAATAGAAATTTTAATGTGTAAAAATAACAAAATGAAATTTGAAAATTAAAATATGATTCTTAAATTAATAATAAATTATAGTACATTTGGGTTATACTAACCATATCCTAATGAAAACTTCGAGAATATGTCTAAATTAAAGTCACTTTCACTGCTCTTTTTTGCCTTTTCGACCTCTGCAATTTATGCCCAATTTACTGACGACATCAATTCAAACCGTCCCGGAGAATCAATGTCTGGCTTTTCTGTTGGTAAATCTGTTTTTCAAATGGAGGCAGGAATTTATGGAATTGCAGAAGATCACAGCGTTTTAAATACTGATTCTAAAGGTTTTGGGATGGATCTCGCTTTGCGTTATGGTGCATTTTTGGAGCAATTAGAATTTATTGCAAATTTTCAATATCAAGCAGATCAATACAATACTGCATTAGGTTCTGAAAACAGAAGCGCTTTGAAAAAAATGACTTTGGGCGCAAAATATTTGATTTACGATCCATTTAAAAATTACGAAGAAAAAGTAAATATTTATAGCTGGAAAGCAAATCACAGGTTTAAATGGAGACAATTTATTCCGGCGGTTGGAGTTTATGCTGGAGCAAATATCAATTTTTCTAATAATCCTTACACTTTTCCTACTGATCCAAAAATATCACCGAAATTGATGGTTATTACTCAGAATCATTTTGGAAGCCGTTATGTTTTTGTAATGAATATTATAGCTGATAAAATTTCTTCAGATTTTCCAAGTTATGGCGGAATTGCTACATTAACTTACGGAATAAACCCAGATTGGTCAGCGTTTATCGAAGGTCAGGCGTATCAAAGTGATTATTATTCTGACGGAATTGCAAGAGTTGGTGCCGCATATTTATTACGACCAAACCTTCAATTAGATGCTTCGATCAGTAAAAATATTAAAGACACGCCGTCTATTTTTTACGGAGGAATTGGCGTATCTTGGCGCTTTGACGGAAATTATAAGGATATTTTAATCGATGTTCCCGGAAAAGACGATTCAAAAGATAAAAAAGAAAAGAAGAAAAAAGACGACGAGAAAAAACGAATTGACGAAGTCGGAGGCGAACAACCTACAGAATAAAAAATGATTACAGTAAAAGAAGCGAATACAAAAGCATTATTAAAGGACTACGTAAAGTTTCCTTTTGAATTATATAATGATAGCAAATATTGGGTACCGCCAATTATTGCGGAAGAAATGGAAACCTTTAACAAGGAGAAAAATCCGGCGTTTACCAATGCAGATGCCAATTTTTATTTGGCTTACAAAGACGGAAAAATTGCCGGAAGAATTGCCACAATCATCAATTGGGACGAAGTCAACAACCAAGGCAAAAAGAAAGTTCGTTTTGGCTGGTTTGACGTGATCGACGATATCGAAGTGACCAAAGCTTTGCTTGAAAAAGTATATGAATTTGGAAAACAGCACAATTTAGAATACGTGGAAGGTCCGATGGGATTTTCAAATTTGGATAAAGTGGGACTGCTGACTTTTGGTTTTGACGAGATGAGCACGATGGTTACTTGGTACAATTTCCCTTATTATGTGGAACATTTCGAAAAGTTGGGCTACGTAATTGAAAAAACATACAACGAAAGTAAATTTCCTTTTGCTAATGTAAAGCCAGAATTTTTCTTAAAAGTAAATGACATCGTTTTAAAGCGCTATCAACTGAAAGCTTTGAATTTTTCGAGCACGAAGGAAGTGATGCCACACGTTGATAAAATGTTCGATTTATTTAATACAAGCTACGAAAAATTGTCTTCATTTGTTGCGATAACCGACATTCAAAAAGAATATTTCAAAAAAAAATACATCAGTTTTATCAATCCAGAATATATTAAATTTGTGGAAGATAAAGACCATAATATTGTGGCTTTTAGCATTGTAATGCCTTCTTTTTCAGAAGCTTTGAGAGAAATTAAGGGAAAATTATTTCCATTTGGATTTTTAAAGATTTTGAAAGCGAGAAAACATAGTAAAGAAATGCTTTTTTACCTCATCGGAGTTCATCCAGATTATCAAAGCAAAGGCGTGACGGCAATTATTTTCAACGAATATTACAAAACATTCACCGAAAAAGGAATAAAAATGTGTTACAGAACTCCAGAATTAGCTGACAATGTGAACATTGCCAATTTATGGAAACACTTTGATCCTGTGATTCATAAGAAGAGAAGTACGTTTCGAAAAGAGTTGGAAAGTAACAAAGTTTTAGAGTAGCAAAATTTTCTTTTATTATCTATAAAAAAGTCCCAAAGTAAAATTTTACTTTGGGACTTTTTTGCTTGTTACTTTAAAACTATTTAGAACAATCTACTTTGTTTAAAGTCACGCTTCCGTCAAATTTCAACGTCTTTTTATCTTTGAAAGTCTGAGCATTGCCTTTAGTTTCAATTTCTCCAAAACCTTCAACCAAAGTATTTCCTTTTTTCAAGAACGCGCTTTCTCTGGTAGATTTCATTCCTTCAGATTCAAAATCATAGGTTACATAAATCGTGTCGCCTTTTGTCATTCCTGAAACTTTGCCAAAACTTCCGTCTTTTTCAAAGAAATTGTATTGCAAATCACCCACAACGTTTCCGCCGTTGGCTGTTGTAATTGACATTTTGATGGTGTCTTTTCCTTTACTTGTCCACAAATAACATTCTTTATCTTGGATCGTGATTTCTGGCTGTTCCATCTCTTGTTCGGTTACAACCGTTTTTTCTTCTTCTTTTTTTCCGCAAGATGCGAATGCAATCATTCCAATTGCGACTATAAATAACTTTTTCATAAAATTTTGTTTTTGCTTTATAGTTAAAGGTAAAAAATTAAAATCGAGATTTTGTTAAATTCCATACAAAGAAAAAGCCACTCTTTTCAGAATGGCTTTGTTGTAAAATATTTAAAATCTTAACGCTCGTCGCTCACGTCCACAGTGTGGATTTCTGCTAATTTTGCGTAAGTTCCGTTTTCTAATTTTTCTCTAATTGCTTCAAAAGCAGCTAAAGTTTGGTTGATATCATCCAAAGTATGTGTAGCCGTTGGAATCATTCTCAACAAGATAATCCCTTTTGGGATCACCGGATAAATTACGATAGACAAGAAAATTTTATAGTTTTCTCTCAAGTCATTTACCAACATCATCGCCACAGGAACGCTTCCTTCCAAATAAACTGGAGTTACGCAAGTGTTTGTATCGCCAATGTTGAAACCTCTCGATTTTAATCCGTTTTGCAACGCGTCAACATTTTCCCAAAGTTTGTCTTTCAAACCTGGATTTGAACGCAGTAAATCCAAACGTTTCAAAGCACCTTTTACCAATAAAGAAGGTAATGCTTTTGCAAACATTTGAGAACGTAAATTGTATTTCAAGAAATCGATAATGTCTTTATCAGCAGCAATAAATGCACCGATACTTGCCATTGATTTCGCAAAAGTTGAGAAATAAACGTCAATTTGGTCTTGAACTCCCTGCTCTTCACCTGCTCCGGCACCTGTTTTTCCAAGTGTTCCAAAACCGTGCGCATCATCCACCAAAAGACGGAAATTGTATTTTTCTTTCAAAGCCACAATTTCTTTCAATTTACCTTGCTGACCGCGCATCCCAAAAACACCTTCAGTGATCAATAAGATTCCTCCGCCAGTTTCTTCGGCCATTTTTGTAGCACGACCAAGGTTTTTCTCGATACTTTCAATATCGTTGTGTTTGTATGTAAAACGTTTCCCCATGTGAAGGCGCACACCATCGATGATACACGCGTGAGAATCAACGTCATAAACAATAATATCATTTTTTGTAACCAAGGCATCGATTGTAGAAACCATTCCTTGGTAACCAAAGTTCAATAAATAAGCTGCTTCTTTTTGTACAAAAGCTGCCAATTCATCTTGCAATTGCTCGTGAAGCGTTGTGTGACCAGACATCATTCGAGCACCCATCGGATGAGCTGCACCAAATTCTGCAGCCGCATCAGCGTCAACTTGACGTACTTCTGGGTGGTTTGCAAGACCTAAATAATCATTAATACTCCAGTTAATAACCTCATTTCCGTGGAACATCATTCTGTTTGAAAGCGGTCCGTCTAATTTTGGAAAAACATAATATCCTTCTGCCTGTGAAGCCCATTTTCCTAATGGACCTTTATTGTTTTGTATTCTTTCGAATAAATCTTTTACCATTTTGATATAGTTATTATTTTGGAATCGTAATTGTAATATGCTGCAAAAATAAATATTTATATATTATTAATAGCGTGGATTACCTATTTATTTTTATGCATTTTTAATCTAAAGTTGTTAATAACAGCATAATTATATAAAGCAACACCTAACTTCGTGTCACTTTCCAAAAATTATTTTGACACTTTAACCTCAAAAAAATTACTCTTTAAAACAATTTCCTTAATGCTTTTGTCTAATTCTTCACCGCAATTGATGAAATGTTGTAGTAATTCTTCGCCTTCTTCTGCCCTTAAATCAAAGTCTCTAATCAAATATAAAATGCCCATCATGTTGGCCAACGGTGCTCTAACAATGTGCGATTGAGTAAAGGCGATTTCCTGCAAACGCTGGTTTCTTTCTTCAATTGCTTTTAGATAATTTCGTTTTTCAGTAACATCTGAAGCAATGGCAAGTCCACATTTTCGTCCGTCGATATAAATAATGTTACAAGAAATTTCTACAAAAAAGCTTTCTCCGTTTTTTCTTTTATGTTGGTATTCTTTTGTGGTAACGAGCCAATCGTGATAGTCAAAATGTTTGTAGGCTTCTTTAAAAGAATTGATTTCATTTTGCGGTCTGATATCAAAAAGCGTCAATTCTAAGAACTCTGGAATTGAATAACCATACTGGCGAAGCATTGCATCATTTACGCGCAAAAATTTGAAGGTTTCAAAATCAAAAAGATACATTGGTTGTGGATTTAAGTAAAATAAATCACTGTACCGTTTTTCTGATTCTTCGTATTTTGCAATATTTTTTCGTCGCTCAATTGCATAAACAATGCTTTTATACAGCAACCTCGAACTAATTTCACTTTTTAAAATATAATCACAAACTCCTTTTGAAACAGCCGAAAGTGTCAAATCTGCGTCTTCGAGATCGCTCAATAAAATGGTCTTTGAGTAGTTTTCTTTCCCTAAAGAATCAAGCAAATCTTTTCCTGTTATGTCAGAAAGGTTTAGGTCTAAAAGAATAATATCAAAACTCTCCTGCTTAAGAATCATTTGCGAACTCTTGAAGTCAACGGCGTTCACAATAACCGGATCGGTAATTCTTTTAAGAAGCATTCTTTTTAACGATAATAAAATCTTTGCGCTACTCTCAACAATGAGAATGCGATAGGATTTAGTATCCTTTTTCATAGGTGGTAGTTTATGGATTTTAAATCGGGGCGCGTAAACGTAGGAAAAATATAGGCAATATCATAAATTTTCTACATTAAATTTTGAAATCAACTAAAACCCAGCTCCACCAAGCATAATTATATTTTTAACTATTTGCATTTAATTTAAGCACTCAAAACACATCCAAATCAGTTGTCTTGTCTTTTAAGCAGTCGCTTCCTTTTTGTTGCAACAATATTAAAATCTCTTTTAAAAATTTTTTTTCAGAAACGCTCCAAGATCCAAATTGCCTATTTTGCTTCATCTTATTTCCAGAAATACTTTCTATTGAAGTTTTCATCCCTAAAATTGAATCTTTGTTTGTCTGAAAATCGATCGCTTTATACAACGTCAAAAGCCGTTTTGTTTCATTAGGTTGCAATTTTAAAATCTCTACACCACAAGTTTTTTTTTCTTTCCAACCGATTGGAGCTACAAAACCCACTCCACTTTCATATAATAAATAGTTTTCATTTATATCGATGGAAATGTCTACTATGAAATCATCCTTTGGAAGAAACTGTACATATAAATTGGTAATTTCAGATGAATTGTTTCTTTTGCAAGATGTGAGAAGTAAAACCGAAATCAAAAACAAAAATTTCTTTGTCATTTATCTGAATCTTTTAAGGTCGAATATTACTTTTTCGTCTTTACACTTTTTACGTATTAAAAAAACCATCGCATCTATAAAATTTGACATACCAATGCAATCGACAATTTCAATCAATTCTCCATTTTTCTTTACCGCAATTGTATAACATCCCCACTGATCTGGTGCAATTGGCATTTGCTCTGAAGATGATTTCATATTTTTGCAAAGCGCCAATAATGAATCGGTTTCGTGCCTACTTAATTCAAATAATTTATTTTCTGACGCCTCAAAAATCGGATTTTCGTCCTTATCATTTAAAGCGCTACTGAAATTCTTAAAGAGCAATTGTCGATTAGCAACGTTAAATACAAACTTCTTTTCCCCATAAAATGAAGGAAAAACCGCAACTTGAACCATCGATAAATCTGTTTCCAATTGCATATTTTCTTTTTGTTTACAAGAAGAAAAAAATATAAACGCTATAATTAAAAGAAAGAATTTCATATAAATCGATTTCTCTAAATCTACAAAGGAATATTTCCGTGTTTCCTTTTCGGCAATTCGCTTACTTTGTTTTCCAACATGCTGAACGCCTTGATTAATTTTCGTCTGGTATCTTGTGGCAAAATCACCTCATCGATAAAACCGCGTTCTGCGGCACGATAAGGCGTTGCGAATTTCTCCGCATATTCTGCTTCCTTTTCCAATAGCTTTGCAGCCGGATCTTCCGCTGATGAAATTTCTTTTTTGAAAATAATCTCACTCGCACCTTTGGCTCCCATAACGGCAATTTCTGCCGATGGCCAAGCAAAATTCATGTCGGAACCGATGTGCTTGGAGTTCATCACGTCATAAGCGCCACCGTAAGCTTTTCGGGTAATTACAGTAACTCTCGGAACCGTTGCTTCGCTTAAAGCGTATAACAATTTGGCACCATGAACAATGATTCCGTTCCATTCTTGGTCGGTTCCTGGCAAGAAACCTGGAACATCCACCAAAACCAATAACGGAATATTGAAACAATCGCAGAATCTGGTGAAACGGGCAGCTTTTACAGAACTGTTTACATCTAAAACGCCCGCTAGAAACATAGGCTGATTCGCTACAATTCCGATGCTCCTTCCTCCTATTCTTGCGAAACCTACTAGTATATTTTCGGCAAAATTCTTATGTACTTCATAAAAAGAATCTTCGTCGATGATTCCTTTGATGACGTCATGCATGTCATAAGGTTTATTCGCATTTTCTGGAATGATGCCGTTTAGTTGCTCACGGATTTCATCACCCAATTCAAACGGAATTTTTGGTGCTGTTTCCAAATTGCTTTGAGGTAAATAACTCAACAGTTTTTTTAGATCTTCCAAACATTCTACATCGTTGGCTGAAGTGATATGAGCGACACCAGATTTTGTAGAATGCGTACTCGCTCCTCCTAATTCTTCGGAAGTTACGGTTTCATTCGTTACGGTTTTCACGACATTCGGACCGGTAACAAACATATAACTGGTGTTTTCCACCATCATCGTAAAGTCGGTCATGGCTGGAGAATAAACAGCTCCACCAGCACAAGGTCCCATGATTGCTGAAATTTGCGGGATGATCCCCGAAGCTTTTACATTTCTAAAGAAAATATCAGCATATCCTCCCAAAGAACGAACCCCTTCTTGGATTCTTGCTCCACCCGAATCGTTCAAACCAATCATCGGAGTTCCGGTTTTCAAGGCCATGTCCATCACCTTGCAGATTTTCTCCGCATGTGTTTCTGATAAGGCTCCTCCAAAAACAGTGAAATCTTGTGCAAAAAGATAGACCATTCTACCGTTGATAGTTCCGTAACCTGTGATAACACCATCTCCCAAATAGACTTCTTTCTCCATTCCGAAGTCAGTCGTTCTGTGGGTTACAAGCATCCCGATTTCTTCAAAAGAACCTTCGTCCATCAGGTATTCTACCCTTTCTCTGGCCGTTAGTTTTTTCTTTTCGTGCTGTTTTTCTATTCTGTGTTGACCTCCGCCTAAATGTGCCAAGGCAATCTTATCTTCTAATATTTTTATTTTGTCTTTCATATTTGCAACTGACTTTTAGCTTTTAAATGCAGCTATTATATTTTTTAATGCCATTTCATTTTTCTCCGAAAACAGCGTAATTTCTTCATATTTCATTTTAGAGAAACGATCTTTTATAACTAAGATATATTCGTCACTCCTTATTATAGTCTCATACACAACTCTATAATTAACATATTTTGGCAGCGACTCTAAACTACCATTTACCAAAACAATTGGCAGATTATTATTAAAAACACTAGAGATGGCATTTTTTTTAGTCGTAAAAACTAATATTTTTCTTTCTTCGTCAAAGTACAAGTTTGCATTTGTAAACATTCCTCCAAATTGATTAAAATTGATATAAGAAGTTTGCGAAAATTTAATCTCTACTTCATTCAATTTGTTCATCTGTAAAGTAGATAAAATTATTTTCGCCTTGTTATTCCTAAGTCTTGAAATAAAAATAATGACAAAAAGAAACCCAATTATGGCTATTATGAATGGTAAAAAAAAGTCCATATCGATTTTTGATAAAATTTCCAACCTCAATTAAAATAAGATTCCGTAAAA
The DNA here is from genome assembly GCF_042658345.1 of Flavobacterium qiangtangense. NCBI lineage: Bacteria > Pseudomonadati > Bacteroidota > Flavobacteriia > Flavobacteriales > Flavobacteriaceae > Flavobacterium > Flavobacterium qiangtangense. Next base: position 48,959 of record NZ_JBHSQB010000005.1, on the reverse strand, counting down.
ATTAGATTAATGACTTATTGTATTGGCAAACGAAGGATGTTTTGGTCTTTTAAATACTGTTGAAGTGCAATCATTGCAGCCACTTCCGCTTCCTTATCTTGTTGGGCTTTCAAATGCTCAGCATCGTAATATTTCTTTACGAAATGCGTATCAAAATCACCCGAACGGAAAGCTTCGTGTTCCATTACAAACTTTCCGAAAGGCAAAGTCGTACTCACACCTTCCACTTGATAGCTTTCGATTGCTTTGATCATCAATTGGATGGATTCTTCCCTTGTTTTTCCGTAGGTTATCAATTTCGCCAGCATCGGGTCGTAATAAATCGGTACGTCCATTCCTTGTTCAAAACCATTGTCCACTCGGATGCCGTCGCCGACAGGCAAACTATAAACCTCTAAATTTCCAACACTAGGCAAGAAATCATTCAATGGGTCTTCGGCATAAACACGGAGTTCCATCGCATGGCCTTTAATGTGCAAATCTTCCTGTCTAATAGAAAGTGCTTCGCCTCTTGCCACCCGAATTTGCATTTCGACCAAATCTAGACCCGTAATCATTTCCGTTACCGGATGTTCTACTTGCAGACGCGTATTCATTTCAAGGAAATAGAAATTCAGATTTTCATCCAATAAAAATTCTACGGTTCCAGCTCCAAGATAATCACAGGCTTTGGCCACTTTTACAGCCGCTTCGCCCATTTGCTTTCTTAATTCTGGAGTTAAAACCGAAGACGGAGCTTCTTCTACAACCTTCTGATGACGACGCTGGATACTGCATTCTCTTTCAAATAAGTACAAGATATTGCCATGACTGTCGGCCATTACTTGGATTTCGATATGCCTTGGCGAGGCCACATATTTCTCTATAAAGACCGAACCGTCACCAAAAGCAGAAGTCGCCTCGCTGATGGCACGTGTCATTTGGGACTCTAAATCTTCTTCTTTTTCTACAACACGCATTCCTTTTCCTCCACCTCCGGCAGAAGCTTTGATTAAGATTGGGAAACCAATTTCTGTTGCAATTTTCTTTGCTTTTGCAATATCCGTGATGGCTTCGTCAATACCGGGAACCATCGGAATATCGTAGGCTTTTACAGCTTCTTTTGCAGCCAATTTACTTCCCATCATGTGAATCGCCTTTGATTCTGGACCGATAAACGTGATGCCGTTTGCAATCGCTTCTTCAGCGAAAGTGGCATTTTCACTTAAAAATCCATAACCGGGATGAATTCCGTCAACGCCTAATTCTTTCGCTACTTCTATAATTTTACTTCCCAATAAATACGATTGGTTCGAAGGGGACTCTCCTATCCAAACGGCTTCATCGGCAAACTTTACGTGTGGTGCATTTCTATCGGCTGTTGAGTAAACCGCAACTGTTTTGATGCCCATCTTTTGAGCGGTTTTCATCACTCTGATGGCTATTTCGCCTCTATTGGCTACTAATATTTTCTTCATAATTTACTCGAATTCAATTAACAACTGTCCTTTCTCTACGGCATCGCCCTTGCTGGCTGAAATCGATTTGATGATTCCGGCTCTTGGCGAAAGGAAACTGTTCTCCATTTTCATGGCTTCTAAAATAAGAAGGCAGTCATTTTGTTTGACTTCCTGTCCTACTGAAACGCTCATTTCCAATATTAAGCCCGGCATTGGTGCTTTGATGACGTTGACTTGCTTGGAAGCGCCCACTTCGAATCCCATATCTTTTATAAGTTGGTCCAAAGGATTTGCAATTGCCACATTATAAAGGTTTCCGTTTACTTTTATGCTGTAGGTTTTTGCAAAAAAATCAGAATTTATAATTTCTGCGGTGTAGGGTTGATTGTCTTTTAAAATGTGAAATTGGGAAGAATTAATTGCGATTGCGTCGATTGCCTCAGCTTCCGAAGCCTTGCTATCAAAGGATGTTGTGTTATTTACGGTAACTTTATAGTTTGTATCCATATTGTTTGTTTGATTTTACTAAAGTAGGCAAAAAGAAAACGTTTGCGAAATGAAGAAATGAGAAATTTCAGTATTTGCGTTAATTTACGAATGATTGACAATTAATTCATTGGAAGAATTTCTGGCTATAATTCAAAGATTATTTAGTCGTTCACTTTTTAAAACTTAAATTTGTAAAGCATCTAAAAAATTCCCCGATGAAGATTATTCCTTTAAATGAAGGCGCTTTTGCCGTTGACAAACAGAAAAATTTTGTTTCCATTGATTCAGAAGATTCGGTTCAAAATACATTAAAAATGGCTGTTTGTCCGTTTTTAATTGTATTGGAAAATGATTTGATTTTACTAGATGCTGGCCTCGGATTTGAAACCGACGGAATTCAAAATATCAAACTTTTGCTCCAAAAAAACGGATACGAACCAGAGCAGATTACCAAAGTTTTACTTTCGCATTTGCATAAAGATCACGCAGACGGTTTGGGTTATTTTAAGGACGGAAAATTTATTCAAAACTTTGCAAACGCTACACTTTATATCCAAGAAAAAGAGTTGGAATTTGCTTTAAGCCAAAAAGAAAATCCTTCGTTCAATCAAGAAGTTTTGGAACAAATTAAAGATTTACCAAATATCGAATGGCTTGCGGCGGAAGAAGGACAAATTAGCGAAAACATAACATATTTGCGAACTGGAGGTCACTCGCCGTTTCATCAGGCGTTTTGGGTAGGCGATGAAACGGAAACTGTTTTTTATGGCGCCGATAATTTACCTCAAAAGGGTTACTTAAAATTTCATTTGGCTTATAAAACCGATGATGACGGAAAAAAAGCGATGGAGCTTCGGGAAATTTGGGAAAAAACCGCCAAAGAAAAACATTGGACGGTTTTATTTTACCATGACATTAAAAATAATGTCGTTACTTTTTAATTTTATTTCAAGACGTGATGTGCCAAAACTTTTTGCACTTCATAAACGTTCACTGACTTATTAAATTGCTTTTTAATACTTGGAACTGTTTCGCTGGAAACCCAAATTTTCAATTCTGCATCTAATTCAAAAGTTCCTGCAGTTTCCACGCTAAAACGGCTGATTGCTTTGTAAGCAATTGATTTATATTCGGTTTTGCTTCCGGTGATTCCTTGTTTGTCAACTAAAATCAATCTTTTGGTTGTAAAAATAAACGTGTCGCGAATCAACTTGAAACCCAATTCAATTTCTTCTCCGTCAGTTAAAAGCGTGTCGTATTTCTTTTTTAATTCGTCAAGACTAACCGCTCCTGCGTTGCCCAATAATGCTGAAAATAATCCCATTCTTAATTTTATTTTTGATTTATTATTTTTCTATCGTAAGTAAAGATTCAACAAATTTTGTCGTATTTCCAAATTGATTTTCATAGAAATTCTTCACTTTTTCTGAATCACTTTCCACTTTTATTGAAAGTTTTTTCTCCATTTCCCATCTCGGAGATCTGTCATAAATGGCGCCTTGAAATTTCTTGGCCAAATTTCCGTCTGTTTGAATTTCAATTTTTCCGATATAATACACTTTTGAATGCTCTGGAACCGAGATGTTTGCATAACCAATCGGAAGGTTGGCCGAACCATAAGGCGTGTAAATCAACTTGATAAAATGACTTCCTTTTGGAACTTTCATAGCCATCAATCCGCTTTCGTCTAATTTATATGAAATTGCTCCGCTTTTATTTTCATCGAAATAAATCTTAGAATTTTTGGTAATATCTTTCTCTTTGTTTAAGATTTTAAACTGCCCTACAATTACTGTTTCCGATTCAGAAACAACGGTATTTTTATCGACTTTGGTTGATTTGCAAGATGCAAATGCCAAAACCAGCGCAAAAAGGTAGAATTTTGTTTTCATAAAAATTTCTTTGTGCTAATTTACGGCTAATTCCTTAGAATAAAACCATAAAAAAACGGCTTACTAAAAATGAGTAAGCCGTTTTTCTAACAATAACCCTCAACCTAACTTACAGCATTTGCAGCTTTATCGTTTAAACTTGAAGCGGTGTCAATTGCTTTTCCCGCAATATTTTTTCCCTCTGCGATCGCGCTTTCTGAAGCAGAAACGGCAGAATCTTTAATTTTCCCTACAGAATCTTTGACTTTTCCGGCGATGTCGCCAGCTTTGTCAAGGATCGAATTAAAATTGATGTATCCTTTTTTGTTGCAAATAATTCCTACTACTGCTAAGGCTGCAACTCCGGCTGCAATCCCTAAAATTAATTTTTGGTTCTTCATAGCGTTGTTTTTATATAGATTATTAATGTTTTTAAATAAATAATGGAAAGCCATATTCTTCTTCGTGACCGTCTAACTCGTGATCTTCCTCTTCATTATCGAAGATTTCCATCCTGTTGATAACCGTTTTTATAATGGTCGCTAAAGCAAGGCTAACGATTCCGAAAAGTAAAAGATTCTTTGTGTTCATTTCAATGCGTTTTTAAAGTTATAGTGGTTTTTATCATTCCATTTGATTATGAAATTACGATTAAAAAACCAATGGCAGACCGCATTTAATATAACTTTAATAGTATTTGTAATGAGATGGGGAAATGTTGTAATGAGATTTTTTCAGGCAAGAGAATTTAGCCAAGTGGCAGAAGTTTTAGCAGTAAAAAATAATACTTTTAGCTTACCTAGCCGGCTATATATTTTTTCCTATTTGCTTTTGCCTAGAAAAAAAATAAAATAAATGTTGCAATATTGACAAATTAGAGTACTTTTGCAGCAAGAGACCTGGAAACAGGGTTACGCTCTTACCGCTTAAGCCGATCGCTCCAGATCGGCTTTTGCACTTTTTAGGAGTTACTGTTTTGGATTCAAGGTACTGAAATCTGCAAACTAATTACTGAACACTATTCTATTCCTTCCCACCATTTTTTCGTAGTTCCTAAATTATCAAAATCCAGAATTTCGCCAATCATTGGGTGCGTCAAATTCACATTTTCAATTGAAGCTGCTTTGTCTGCTCTTATTATTGGGTCGTCCCAATCATGTAACGCCAACGGAAATTTTGCCCAATGCACTGGCATCAAGACCTTTGCTTTCAAATCTTTTGAAGCCTGAACGGTTTCTTCAGGCATCATGTGAATATATTTCCAGTTTTTATTGTATTGCCCACATTCTAAAATCGCCAAGTCAAACGGCCCAAATAAATCTCCTATGGTTTTAAAAAAAGTGTCGTATCCAGAATCTCCTCCTATATATATGTTGCGCGTTGGCGTATTTAAAACTATTGAAATCCAGATCGCTTGATTTCTTTTTAAACCTCTTCCAGAAAAATGCCTTGCCGGAACTGCGTTAAATTTAAAATCTCCGAAAATCAATTCTTCGTGCCAATTCATTTCTGAAACTTTTTCCATGTCAAAATTCCAACGTTCAAAATGTTCGCCTGTTCCCAAGCTTGTGACGATTCGTTTTACTTTTGGTTTCAATTTTAAAACAGTATCATAATCTAAGTGATCCCAATGATCGTGAGTGACGATTAAAAAATCAATTTCTGGAAAATCTTCGGCGCGATATACATTGCTTCCTTTAAACGCGTTTACCGTAAATGACAACGGCGATGCGTGATTGCTAAAAACCGGATCGACCAAAAAAGTCTTTCCGCTCAATTGCATAAAATAAGACGAATGTCCAAACCAGACCAAAATATCTCGATTTGGATCTAAATTTTTTAAATTGGTTTTCACCGAAGGAATTATTCCTTTTGGTACATTTCTTTTACTTTTTCCGAAGAAAAATTCTTTTAAAACTGTGTAATAATTCGCTCCTTCGGCTAAATCAGGCGTAATTGAAACATTTTGGAATTGTCCATTTTTAAAATTCGAAGTATGTTTTATGTTGTCAAGTCGGTTGCCCGAAGGTCTTCTTCCAAATTTTGGTTGGTTGAAAAATAAGAAAATAGAAATTGATAAAAGAATCAATAATATGATGGTGAAACTCATTTGGAATTAAATTTTTACCAAATCTATCGATAAAACAAATCCGACTTCAAAAAGTATTCTTAAATATTTTCGCCGCCTTTCTTCTTTGGCTTTTCTCTAACAAAATTTTGGATTTAAAATCGTAATTTTAGAAGAAACAAACACAAAAACTAATCAGCATGAACGATAATTTCAAAAATATAACCGATTCCTTAATAAAGAACGGCTTCATCGAATCAGAAGAAAACGTAAAGGATTTGGGCAATAAATTAGATTTCAAAATAACGCAATATTCCTTGAATACTGATTCGAGCTTCAAGTTTTTGAACAGCGACGACTTTATCAATTTCCTAAATTATTCAAGTTCAGAAGAAATTACGAAAGAAAAAATTGGATTGATAAATGCGGCAATCTTAGAGCAGGGATTAAATCCGGATGATTTTTTTTATGTGAATTTTTATAAAAAAGAGGTAAATGAGCTTTAAAAGGGTTCTGGGATTTAGGTGAAAGGTTCAAGGGAATAAATTGTGACTAAAACTTTTGGTTTAAGAATGGTATCTTTGCTCAAAGTAGAGTCCTTAAAACTTGTACCCCAACCCTTAAACCTTCAAAAAATATGCAACTTGTTTTCGCTTCCAACAACAAAAATAAAATCAAGGAAATTCAAAGTCTTTTGCCAAGTGACATTCAAATATTAAGTCTGGAAGACATCGGCTGTTTTGAAGATATTGCTGAAACTGCCGATACGATTGAAGGAAACGCTATTTTGAAAGCAGATTATGTCACAAAAAATTATGGTTATGATTGTTTTGCAGATGATTCTGGCTTGGAAGTAAATGCTTTGAACGGTGCGCCGGGAGTAATTTCCGCAAGATACGCTGGCGAGCAGAAAAATGATCAAGATAATATGAACAAATTGCTTTCTGAATTAGAAACTAAATCTGAGAGAAACGCAAACTTCAAAACCGTTATCGCACTCAACCTTAACGGAAAACAGGAATTATTTACCGGAAAAATCTTTGGAGAAATCACTTTTGAAAAGAAAGGAGCCAATGGTTTTGGGTATGATCCGATCTTTCAACCTGATGGATTTTCTGACACATTTGCACAACTTTCGTTCGAAGAAAAAGGCCAGATAAGCCATCGAGCGAAAGCTACGGCACAACTCATTGCTTACTTAAAAAAGTAACTTTCTGATTTTCAATATTTAATAAATAAATAAACTTCTATTTCTCATTAGTTTTAATGATTTATTAAACGTACCTTTGCAGCCTATTTTAAATACATATATGAATAAATTTGAACAATTAGGATTGAATGAATCGTTACTGAAGGCGATTTTAGATCTAGGATTTGAGAATCCGTCAGAAGTACAGGAGAAAGCGATTCCCCTATTATTGGAAAAAGACACAGATATGGTTGCGTTGGCTCAGACAGGGACAGGGAAAACGGCAGCTTTCGGTTTTCCACTTATCCAAAAAATTGATGCTGACAACAGAAATACACAAGCATTAGTTTTATCGCCAACACGCGAGTTATGTTTACAGATTACTAACGAACTTAAAAACTACTCAAAATACGAAAAAGGTATTAATGTGGTAGCAGTTTACGGCGGAGCTAGTATTACAGAGCAAGCTAGAGACATCAAAAGAGGTGCGCAAATTATCGTTGCAACTCCAGGAAGAATGCAAGATATGATCAACAGAGGTTTGGTTAACATTAAAAATATAGATTACTGTATTCTTGATGAGGCTGACGAAATGTTGAACATGGGATTCTATGAGGATATCGTATCTATTTTATCAGATACTCCAGAAGAAAAAAACACATGGTTATTCTCGGCTACAATGCCTGCAGAAGTGGCTCGAATTGCAAAACAATTCATGAGCGATCCATTAGAAATCACTGTTGGAACTAAAAATTCAGGTTCTGCGACTGTTTCTCACGAATTTTACTTAGTAAATGCTCGTGACCGTTATGAAGCTTTGAAAAGATTGGCGGATGCAAATCCAGATATCTTCTCTGTAGTTTTCTGTCGTACAAAAAGAGACACGCAAGCGGTTGCTGAAAAATTGGTTGAAGACGGTTATAGCGCTGCTGCTTTGCACGGAGATTTATCTCAAGCACAAAGAGATGGCGTAATGAAATCTTTTAGAGGAAGACAAATTCAAATGCTTGTTGCGACTGACGTTGCGGCGCGTGGAATTGACGTTGATAACATTACACACGTTGTAAATTACCAACTTCCTGACGAAATTGAAACGTACAATCACCGTTCTGGAAGAACTGGTCGTGCCGGAAAATTGGGTACTTCTATTGTAATCGTGACTAAAAGCGAATTGCGTAAAATTTCTTCAATCGAAAGAATTATCAAACAAAAGTTTGAGGAGAAAACAATTCCATCTGGAATCGAAATCTGTGAAATCCAATTATTGCATTTGGTAACTAAAATTAAGGATACTGAAGTTGATCACGAAATTGACAACTACTTACCTGCAATTAACAACGTTCTTGAAGATTTATCAAAAGAAGAATTAATCAAGAAAATAGTTTCAGTAGAATTCAACAGATTCATCAACTATTACAAGAAAAACAGAGATATTTCTTCTCAATCTTCTGGAAACGAAAGACGTGAAAACGACGGTGCTCCAAGAGAAAACAACAGTGGTGCCACTCGTTATTTTGTAAACATTGGTTCAAGAGATAATTTTGACTGGATGTCATTGAAAGATTTCTTGAAAGAAACATTAGACCTTGGTCGTGATGACGTTTTCAAAGTTGACGTAAAAGAAGGATTCTCATTCTTTAACACTGATCCTGAGCATACTGACAAAGTAATGGAAGTTCTTAACGGATTTGAATTAGAAGGAAGAAGAATCAACGTTGAAATTTCTAAAAACGACGGTGGCGGAAGAAGCAGCTCAAGAAGAGACCACAACGGAAGAAGTGGTGGCGGATTTGGCGGCGGAAGATCTGGTGGCGAAAGAAGCGGCGGTTTCAGAAGCGACAGAGGTTCAGCTCCAAGACGTGAAGGCGGATTCAGAAGTGATCGTGGAAGTTCAGCTCCATCAGACAGACCTGCAAGAAGAGAAGGTGGTTTTTCTTCTGACAGACCAAGAAGAGAAGGCGGATTTTCTGAAAGAGCACCAAGACGTTCTGACGCTCCGAGATCATCTGACGCTCCAAGAGCAAGAAGACCAAGAAAAGACTAATTTATTTAGTTAATTTTCTTATAATTATAGACAGACTGCAAAATATCTTAAAGAGTTTTATTACTTTTAACGCCATTCAACACGGCTATGAGATATTTTGCAGTTTTCTTTTTTTTACTCCTCCAAACATTCGCTTTTTCACAAGAAAAGATTTCGGGTACAATTGTCAATGACAAAACTTTATTAGTAATTCCCGAGGTTAGCATCATCAATATCAACAAAGTAAAAGGTACAATTTCTGACGGAAGTGGCGGTTTTAAAATAGTGGCTTCGGTAAATGACACTTTGCATATTTCTTCGCTTGGTTATAAATCCATTAAAGTCAGAGTTACCAATGACTGGATCAGAGACCAAAATACCAAAATCAAAATGACCGAAAGAGCGTATGCGCTTCCGGAGGTTACCATCAATCAATATAATTTGACCGGATATCTTGAAATTGACTACAAGATTATTCCGATCAGAGAAAATTACCGTTATAGTATTTCCGGCTTAAATGCTGGTTATGAAGTGGGAAGCACGTCTCCAAATGCATTCTCAAAAGTAATGGGATCTATTTTCAATCCAGCCGATATGCTTTATAATTTCTTTGGAAAAAAACCTACGGAACTAAAGCGTTTGAAGGAAATGAAAAAAGACGACAACGTTAAAAATCTTCTTGCCTCTAAATTTGACAGAGAAACTCTCGGCGCGCTTTTGGGCGTTTCTCCAAAAGAAATTTCCGAAATCTTGGAAAGATGCAATTACTCTGAATCATTCATTAAAACCGCAAACGATCTTCAAATTATGGACGCAATTAATGATTGTTATGAGGAATATAAGATTTTGAAAGGAAAGAGGTAATGTAAGTGTTTACAGAATTTTAGCGTGAAGTTATTTTGTCCTTCTAAAAGATCAAGGCTCCAATTATGAAAAATGTTATACTATCATTCATCTGCCTATTTTGTATCTCTAAAGTCTGTGCTCAAAATGGTCAAATATTCAATATCAAGTCCAAGACAATAAAAAATGAAGAGCTAGAAAAAATTAGAAAGGAAATCGATTCCACAAACGAATTTAAAACATTATATGATGACGATAGATATTCTGTTAGAGATTCTTGCCGTGGCGAATTTGGAGGATGGGTAAAATTCAAAGATAGAAAAACTAAATTTGAGTATATATGTGAGTCTACTTGTACACTAATGGTAAACAAATTCAAAGGAAAATACATTGTCACTGGAACACTAAACCATATGGGAGGATTTACAAAAATATATGAAATAACAAATCCATTATTGCTAAAAAAAATAAACAGAGGAGAAAAAATTAATTCCCAAAAAATTGGAAATAAAGGAGCAAAGATACTTGTTAATAAATTTGGAATGACAACATTGCTTACATTCGAATACAATAATCGATTATTTCATATCGTTTCCAATTCTTCAGAGACTTTCATCAGCGAGATTGAAAATGGAGCATTTAAAAAGATACAATCACTCTACAACAAGTCAATCTTTCTTCCTCCAAGAATTTTAAATTCAGATAATTCCTCTAAAATGTATTTCAGCGATTACACCACCAGTAAAGGATATATTGAAGTCGATAAAAACAATATAACAGTCTTTACTGTTGAATAAGACGGCTTCATCTTTCATTAAGCAAATTTTTACCAATGAATCTCAAACCTTTCGCTTCAAAAACTACACAAGATTATTGATTTCCTTATAGCGCTTTTCTATTCTTTTGATATCTTTTATCGAGTTTTTTGTCCACGCTAATCTGAGCGTAATCATTTCTTCTTCAGAAAGATGCCAATCTAAATCAGACTTATGAAGTCGGCTCATGATGTTTTGAATAATAATTGCCGCCGAAACAGAAATATTCAGACTTTCTGTAAAACCAGCCATCGGAATTTTCATAAATCCGTCGGCTTCATTCATCACTTCTTCTGAAAGTCCGTCGCGTTCTGTACCAAAAAATATCGCCGAAGGTTTTGTAATATCAAAATCATCCAACAGACAATCGTTCTCGTGTGGCGTTGTGGCAATAATTTGGTATCCCTTTTCCTTTAAAGTTTTTACGCAAGAAATATTAGAATCATAACGGTTCACATCAACCCATTTTTGAGCGCCCATCGCAATTTCTTTATCAATACTTTTCCCGAATTTCTCCTCGATTACGTGCAAATTCTGGATTCCGAACACTTCACAGCTTCGCATCACCGCGCTTGTATTGTGCAATTGAAAGACATCTTCAACCGCCACAGTAAAATGATTGGTACGTTTTTCTAAAACTTTCAGGAACTTGCTTTTTCGATTTTCGGTAATAAATTCTTCTAAGTAAGCTAAATATTCAACTTCTGATGTGTTTTCTTTCATAAATTCATTGATTTCTAAAATAGTTTTCTTAAATTGGCTATGCTAAAAAATTGACATGACTCAAGAAGAATTACTACCACAAATTTACAAAAAAGACGACAGAGCGTTCACATTAATGTATGATATGTACTCAAAAAGTCTTTACAGTGTTATTTACAATTTAGTTCGCGACCAGGAAGAAGCCGAAGATGTGCTTCAAGAAACCTTCGTGAAAATCTGGAAAAACATCGATAGTTATAACGAAAGCAAAGGACGTTTTTATACTTGGATCCTTAATATTGCTCGAAATACAACTATTGATAAACTTCGTTCTAAAGGATTTAACAACAAGCAAAAAAACCTTAGTTCTGATAATTTCGTACATCTATTAGACGACAGTAACAAGCTGACCAATAAAATTGATACGATTGGAATTCGCGAATTTGTAAAAAAATTAAAACCAAAATGTATTCAGATTATTGATCTTTTGTTCTTTAAAGGTTACACGCAGCAAGAAGCTTCAGAGGAATTACAAATTCCGCTTGGCACTGTCAAAACCCAGAACAGAAACTGTATTAATGATTTAAGAAACTTTTTAAAAGTATAATGGATAAGCAAGAATATATAGATTCAGGTATTTTAGAACTTTATGTTTTCGGACGTTTAGACGAACCCGAATTCAGTGAAGTCACAAAGATGGCCGAAAGCGACGCAGACATCAAAGCAGAAATTATCTCGATTGAAAAAGCGATAATTAATTTCTCAGAAAGTGTCTCACCTTTCCTTTCTTCAGAAAATTACGAAAAAATCCGTGAGGCATTGATGCTGAAACACGGAGTTGTGGACATTGCTCCAAAGAAATCGAATCTCTTTTTATATCTCGGTTATGCCGCATCAATTTTACTGTTGATTGGCGTTGGGTATCAATATCAAAAACTAGAGGAAAAAGATGCTCAGATTGTCAATGTTGAAAAAGAAAGAAGCGATTTGCAAAAATCGGTTGTTGATTTGACGTTGCAAAACAAAGAATCTGAAACGGCACTTTCTGTTGTTCGTGACAATAATAATGCGGTAATTGCTTTGGCCGGACAAGAAGTTTCGCCAACGTCTTTCGCAAAAGTATATTGGAACAAAGACACAAAAGCGGTTCATATCGATGCCGCAGGTTTGCCAGAACCTCCTGAAGGAATGGTTTACCAAGTTTGGGCGCTGAAATTAAATCCTTTAACGCCAACAAGCATCGGTCTTTTGGATAATTTCAAAGGAAATTCAAAACGTATTTTCAACGTAGAAAATGCTAACGAAGCCGAAGCTTTTGGAATCACATTAGAACCAGCTGGCGGAAGCGCTTCTCCAACATTAGAACAACTTTATACTTTAGGAAAAGCATAATTCGCAATAAATTTATACCTTTAAAACGCCTTGTTTGATTTTTTCAGATAAGGCGTTTTTAATTTTAGCAGATTTAAAAAAATGAAGAAGAAATTAGTCGTTTTATCAGGAGCCGGAATCAGCGCCGAAAGCGGAATCAAAACTTTTAGAGATTCTGACGGACTCTGGGAAGGTCACGATGTAATGGAAGTGGCGTCACCAGAAGGCTGGAGAAAAAATCAAGAATTGGTTTTGGATTTTTATAACAAAAGAAGACAGCAACTTAAAGAAGTAAAACCAAATCGCGCTCACGAGATTTTGGCAGAATTGCAAGACGATTTTGACGTAAATATCATCACCCAAAATGTGGATGATTTGCACGAACGCGCCGGAAGCAAAAATGTCCTTCATCTTCATGGAGAATTGTTAAAAGTTAGAAGCGTTCATAATGAAAAGTATATTTTAGATTGGACGGAAGACATAAATATTGGAGATTTTGATGATAACGGAAACCAATTACGTCCGCATATCGTTTGGTTTGGAGAAGCTGTTCCTGCTTTGGAACAAGCAATTCCATTAGTAATGCAAGCTGATTATTTGATCGTAATTGGAACTTCATTGCAAGTTTATCCCGCTGCAGGATTGATCGATTTTGCAAAACCGGAAGCTGAACTGTTCTACATTGATTTAAAACCGGCAAGGATTTCAAATTTGAAAAATCCGTTGGAAATTATTGCTGAAACGGCTTCCGAGGGAATGAGAATCTTAAAAGAAAAATTACTGAGAAAATAATCAAAAAAACTGCAATATTTCAAAATCCATTTGGCAATTGACTTTCATACTTCGCTCATATAAAGTATATTTGCGCTTACCTGAATAACAACACAAAATGACAACTTTAACAGAATTAAACGCTATATCGCCAATCGACGGAAGATATAGAAGCAAAACAAAATCACTTTCAAATTATTTTTCAGAAGAAGCATTGATCAAATATCGTGTTTTGGTGGAAATCGAATATTTCATTTCATTGTGCGAAATTCCGTTGCCACAATTGAAAAACGTGGACGCTTCGTTATTTGAAAGCTTGAGAAATATCTATAAAAATTTCTCGACAGAAGATGCTCAGGCGATTAAAGACATTGAAAAAACGACAAACCACGACGTAAAAGCGGTGGAATATTTCATCAAAACTGCTTTTGACAACTTAAATTTATCAGAATATAAAGAGTTCATCCACTTCGGATTAACTTCCCAAGACATCAATAATACCGCAATTCCGTTATCGACAAAAGAAGCTTTTCAGGAAGTTTATTTGAAGTCATTAATCGAATTGACTTCAAAATTAAAAGAATTGAGCGTGGAATGGAAGGACATTCCGATGTTAGCAAGAACCCACGGACAACCGGCCTCTCCTACTCGTTTAGGAAAAGAAATCGCGGTTTTTGTGGAACGCTTGGAAGAACAAATGCGCTTGCTTTTCAATATTCCGTTTGCAGCTAAATTTGGCGGCGCAACAGGAAATTTTAACGCACATCATGTAGCGTATAAAAATATTGACTGGAAAGAATTCGGGAAAAAATTTGTGGAAGGAAATTTAGGATTGCAACATTCTTTTCCAACAACGCAGATTGAACATTACGACCATTTTGCAGCATTTTTTGATGCTTTAAAAAGAATAAACACCATAATAATTGACTTAGACAGAGATATTTGGACGTATGTTTCAATGGATTATTTCAAGCAAAAAATTAAAGCCGGAGAAGTGGGTTCTTCTGCAATGCCACACAAAGTAAACCCAATTGATTTTGAAAATTCTGAAGGAAATTTGGGTATTGCAAATGCGGTTTTCGAACATCTTTCAGCAAAATTGCCTTTATCAAGATTGCAACGTGATTTGACAGATTCTACAGTTTTAAGAAATATTGGTGTGCCAATTGGCCACACGATTATCGGTTTTGAAGCGACGCTTAAAGGTTTAAACAAATTGCTTTTAAACGCTCCAAAATTCGCAGAAGATTTAGAGAAAAACTGGGCGGTTGTTGCCGAAGCAATTCAAACGATTTTGAGAAGAGAAGGTTATCCAAATCCTTACGAAGCTTTGAAAGGCTTGACCAGAACGAATTCTGTGATGAACAAAGAATCGATTCACGAATTCATTGGAACTTTAAATGTTTCTGACGAAATCAAAAATGAACTTTTGGTAATTACCCCTAGTAATTATTTGGGCGTTTAAGAACCAAAAATAAATTATTAAATCCCGAGACTGGAATGTTTTCATTTCATCTCGGGATTTTTTTTTGAGAATGTTACTTTTTTTTCGGATATTTAACTACCGTGTAACCATAACGTGTATCGACAAACTGATTCAATAGCCCCGATTGAAGCGGAAATCCTTTTTTATGAAAGCGCTATTTTTTTCAAATTTAAAACAGCGACCAAAGGAAGCTCGTTTTTAATTTAGAAAAAAAAGCGGTTTTGAAAAAAGATTGTAGCGAAAAGCGGGAAATAGCTTTTAAAAAATAAAAAATGTCTAACAAAATTCTAATTTTATTTGCGCATCCTTTATATGAAAAGTCTTCTGCAAATAAGGCCTTAGTTAAACATGTTCCTGATTCAGAGAATATTACGTTCCACGATTTATATGAAACGTATCCAGAATTTGACATTGATGTGAAGCGCGAGCAAGAATTATTGAACTTGCACGATGTGGTGATTTGGCATCATCCGATGTATTGGTACAGCTGTCCGCCGTTGCTGAAGCAGTGGATTGACATGGTTTTGGAATATGGCTGGGCGTATGGAAAATATGGGCTGGCGTTGCAGGATAAGTTGATTTTTCAAGCGATTACAACAGGCGGAAATCAGGAAAATTATTGTGCAGAGGGTCGGGAAAATCACACGATTTTGGAACTTTTAGAACCTTTTAAGCAAACTTCAAAGGTTTGTAAAATGGAATATTTGCCTCCGTTTGTGGTTCACGGAACGCATAAAATGGACGAGGAAAAATATGAGGAAAACGGAATTTTATATGGAAAACTGTTGAATTATCTTGAAAATACTGAACTGAATATCAAGCAGATTCGGGAGTTTAAATATCTAAACGACTGGATGAAAACCGTGGAAACCAATGGAAAATAACTTTTTTCTTCAAGCGATAATTTACCTTGCGGCGGCCGTGATTTGCGTTCCGATTGCGAAGAAAATTGGATTGAGTTCTATTTTGGGCTATTTGTTTTCCGGAATAATTATTGGGCCGTTTGTCTTGGGATTTATTGGTTCGGAAGGTCAAGATTTGATGCATTTCGCAGAATTTGGTGTTGTTATGATGCTGTTTTTGATTGGATTGGAACTCGACCCTTATAAATTTTGGAAAATGCGACGCTTCATTTTAGGGATGGGTTCGCTTCAAGTTGTGATTACTTCGCTTGTGATTTTTGTGTGCTGTTCTATAATTTTTGATTGGAATTGGCAGACGGCGCTAACGATTTCATTGGCGTTGGCACTTTCTTCCACAGCAATTGTTTTGCAGACTTTAAAGGAAAAAGGCTTGTCGCAGACTTCTGTTGGACGCTCTTCTTTTGCGGTTTTGCTGTTTCAAGATATTGCCGTAATTCCGATTTTGGCGATAATTCCCTTGCTTGTTTCTAGTTCCAATGTGATTCCCGATGATGATTTGCACCATTCTTTGATTTCTAATTTAGACGGTTGGTTGCAGACATTGATTGTAATTGGAACAATTCTGGCAATTTATATTGGCGGACGATTTCTGATTGTGCCGTTGCTTCACGTTGTGGCGAAAACCAGATTGCAGGAATTGTTTACGGCTTCAGCGTTGTTATTGGTTTTGTCGGTTTCTTATTTGATGCAATTGGTGGGTTTGAGTCCGGCTTTGGGGGCATTTATGGCTGGAGTCGTTTTGGCGAATTCCGAGTTTCGACACGAGTTGGAAGGCGATATTGCTCCGTTTAAAGGATTACTTTTGGGATTATTTTTCATAGGCGTTGGCGCCTCGATCAACTTTCAATTGATCATTGATAATCCGGCGTTTATCTTAATTTTTGGGTTTATTCTGACGATGATTAAGTTTTTTGTTTTCCTTGGAATTGGAAAATTATATAAAAAACGCATTGACCAGAACTTTTTGTTTGCGATTGGACTGAGCCAAGCCGGAGAATTTGGTTTTGTCATCATGAGTTTTTCGATGCAGTTGAATATTATCCCGAATATGCTGGCGAATCAAATTATGGCGATTATCGCGATTAGTATGATTTCCACGCCGTTTTTACTGTTGATTAATGAGCGTTTGATCGATCCTTATTTTGGAGTAAAAGAAAAAAAATCAGACAATTATGATGAAATCAATGAAAATAATGACGTAATTATTGCAGGTTTTGGGAACTTTGGAAGTACGATTGGACGACTTTTAAAAAATAACGGAATTCCCGCCACAATTCTTGATATGGATTCTGATCGCGTGGATTTACTTCGAAAAATGGGCTTCAAAGTATATTATGGAGACGCAACCCGATTGGAATTATTGAAAGCTGCCGGTTGTGAAAATGCCAAATTATTTATTGCCGCGATTGATAATCCCACGGCGAATTTAATTGTAATTGAATTATTGAAGAAGCATTTTCCGCATTTAAAAATTTTAGCCAGAGCCAGAAATAGGAACGATGCTTTTGAACTGGTTGATATGGGATTGGACAGTATTTATCGTGAAAATCTTTACAGCGCGGTTCATCTTGGCGTCGATGCCTTGGTTTTTATGGGCCATCGCCGTTATTCTGCCACGCGACAAGGACAGCATTTTATCAAACATGATGAGGAAGCGATTTTCAGGTTAGCAAAAAAACGTCACGATAAAAAGGCGTTTATGATTTCTGCGATGGAAGAAATTGAAATGCAAGAACAGCTTCTCAAAACGGATTTATTCAATCCTGTTGGTCCGGACGATCACGCTTGGGAAAGCGATAATTTGAAAAAAGACAATTTGGAATAAAAAAGAAAAGCCGAAATCTAGATTGGACTTCGGCTTTTGTATAACTTGAAATTATTATCTAGAATAATTCGGAGCTTCTTTTGTAATCGTCACATTATGAGGATGACTTTCGCCAATTCCGCTTGCGGTGATCCTCACAAAACGTCCTGTTTCTTGTAAAGTTTCGATATTTTTTGAACCGCAGTAACCCATTCCGGCTCTTAAACCTCCGATAAACTGAAGCATACTTTCGAAAAGTTCTCCTTTGTAAGGAACTCTGCCCACGATTCCTTCTGGAACCAATTTCTTGATATCGTCTTCTACATCTTGGAAATAACGGTCTTTTGAACCTTCCTGCATTGCTTCCACAGAGCCCATTCCTCTGTAAGATTTGAATTTTCTTCCTTCAAAAATAATTGTTTCGCCTGGAGATTCTTTAGTTCCTGCTAAAAGCGAGCCTAACATCACGCAGTCAGCTCCGGCAGCAATCGCCTTCGGAATATCGCCTGTGTAACGAATTCCACCGTCAGCAATAACAGGAACGCCTGAACCTTTAATCGCCGCAGCAACTTCAAGAACAGCCGAAAATTGAGGAAAACCAACACCTGCCACAACTCTCGTTGTACAAATTGAACCTGGTCCGATTCCAACTTTAACTCCATCGGCTCCGTTTTCAACCAAATATTGAGCAGCTTCTGGAGTAGCGATGTTTCCAACAATTACATCTAAATCTGGGAATTTGTTTTTTACCAATTTCAAAACATCAACCACGCCTTTTGTGTGACCGTGAGCGGTGTCGATAATTACAGCGTCAACTCCGGCAGCAACCAAAGCGGCAGCGCGATCAACAGCGTCAGCAGTAACTCCCAAAGCAGCGGCAACGCGAAGACGACCGAATCTGTCTTTGTTTGCAATTGGTTTTTGAGTCAATTTTGTTATATCTCTGAAAGTAATTAATCCGACCAATTTATAGTCAGCGTTTACCACAGGAAGTTTTTCGATTTTATTTTTTTGTAGAATTCCTTCAGCTACTTCAAGCGTTGTTCCTTCTCCGGCAGTTACCAGATTTTCGGTTGTCATCACTTCTAAAATAGAACGTGAATTATTTTTTTCAAAACGTAAATCACGATTGGTTACGATCCCTTTTAAGGTTTGATTTTCATCTACAACCGGAATTCCACCAATACTGTATTCTCTCATCACCTGTTTTGCATCGCCAACCGTTGCTGTTAAAGGCAAAGTTACAGGATCTATGATCATTCCTGATTCTGCTCTTTTTACTTTTCTGACTTCTGCAGCTTGCTGTTCGATAGTCATATTTTTATGTAAAACTCCGATTCCTCCTTCTTGAGCCATAGCAATTGCCATCGCGCTTTCAGTAACTGTGTCCATCGCAGCAGAAACAATTGGAACGTTTAATGTAATATTTCGAGAAAATTTTGATTGAATGCTTACTTCGCGCGGTAAAATTTCTGAGTAGTTGGGGATTAGCAGAACGTCATCGTAAGTAAGACCTTCTCCGATAACTTTAGTTGAGTGTGCTTTCATGTTGCAATTTGTAGTTAAATTGCGTGCAAATGTAATCAATTTTAAGCAATAAATAAAATCAATAGCTTATTTTACATTTATTTAGCTTTTTGAAAGGAAGCAATGAATTCGGTTCCACTTTCTGCGTGGTGGATAATGTTTAATTTTCCATCATTTTCAATTAAAAATTGTTTTACCAAAAGCAGTCCTAAACCAGTTCCTTCCTCAGAACTTGTTCCTTTTTCAGAAATCATTCTTTGATTAAAATTTAAAATTTCATCAATTTTCGACGAAGAAATTCCAGTTCCTGAATTAATAATATGAACATTCAGGAGCGAATTTTGCTCAGAAAACTTAATTTCGATAGCACCACTTTTCGGAGTATATTTTATCGCATTTGACAATAAATTATTTATAATAATGTGCGCATTTCCTTTATCGGCCAAAATTAAATTGTGATTATTCTCGTTGAATATGACTTCAATATCTTTAGATTTTGCTGTCAAATGTAAAGCACCAATTGATTCTTTAACGATTGCATTTACGTTTAAGTTTTCTAAATGAAGCTTCGAACCGTCTAACTGCGTCATGGACCACTGCAAAATTGTGTTCAGCATCATAGAAGTTCCGTCCACTTGAGTAACCAAATGTTCTGTCAGCGTTTTTAATTCTTCGTCACTGATTTCACCGTCTTTAAGCATCGCCAAAACCTGCTGTATTGAATTTATGGGCGCCTTTAGATCGTGAGAAAGTATTGAGAAAAGCTTGTTTTTTGTCTTATTTATATCGCTAAGAACTTGATTTTGTTCTTTAATTAGCGCTTTCCTATTTTTTATATCCAGATTTTTTTGCTCCAAACGATGATATAATTCTTCCTTAATCTTGCTATTTTTTCTAGATTGGTACAAAATAATCAATAGAAAAAGCATAAAAAGAGCAATCGAAATGGCGAACAATCGAGTATTATTCAATTTGTGTCTTGCCACTTCATTTTGAGCCACAAGTTTCTCGTTTTCAGCTTCTTTCCGTTTTAGCTGAAGCAAATTTATTTCCTTCAATTTTGACTCAGTGAATAATGAATCATTATAAGTCTTGCTGATCTCAAGAAATTTATAGGCCAAATCAAACTTTTTGTTTTCTTTATAAACTCGGGATAAAATTTCAGAAGATCTTGCGATGTCCCATTTTGCCTCAACATCAATTGCAGACTGATATCCTTTTAAACCAAATTCTTCAGCGGTTTTGTAATTTTTACGCTTTAAAAAATTTTCAGAAAGACCAGAAAATGCAAACGATTTCTCCCACAAATTAGCCGCCTTATCATCAATTATTTTCTTGAAATAATATTCTGAAGAATCAAGTTGATTTCTCAAAAGATGAATATCTCCTAGCCTATTTAACGACAAATGAATCATTTCGGCACTTTTCGTTTTCTTTGCTAATTTGTAAGTTTTATGAAAGTTTAAATATGCATTTTCAAACTGATTCAATTCGCTTTCAGAAATTCCGATATTGAAATAACCACGACTCAACAAAACATCATTATTGACTTCCTTATTTAACGCAATTGCTTTTTCAAACAACTTTATCGCTTCTTCATTTCTTCCGATTCCTTGCTGAATAAGGCCTTGACCAATATAACATTTTAGAACTCCTTCTTTATTATTGTTTTTTTCGTACAAAAAAAGCGCTTCCATAAATTTTTGCAAAGCGATTTCATAAGAACCTACGATATAATAAGTCGCGCCATAATTGTGCGCCACATCAGCAATTAAAATTTCATTTTGGGATTTTTGGGCGATATTTTCAGCTTTTTTCAAATAAAATTCAGCTTTCGGAAAATCACTGTAAGCCAATTTTTTCGATTCGTTTAAATAATATTGAACAGAATCTTTTGGAGCAAAAGAAAATACTTCCGTCTTGAAGAAAACGGAAAACACCAACAGAAAAATAATACGAATTATAGCGTGGGGCAACTATATTACTTTGTTAATTAATGAATTACAAAAATAAAAAATATTTTTATGGGACAGCAAAAATAAAAAAATTAATGATAAAAAGTAAATATTTTTGTTGCTTCGTTGTAAGCGCTCTCAAAACTCATCGGACTGGTTTCTGTTGAAGCTTTTTCTGAAGTAAAATACGAGAGCATTTTTTCAGTTGGCATATTTCCGGTTAAGTCATCTTTTGCCATCGGACAACCTCCAAAACCTTGAATTGCACCGTCAAATCGGCGACAGCCAGCTTTGTAAGCAGCGTCCACTTTTTCAAACCATTTATCCGGAGTCGTGTGAAGATGCGCTCCAAATTCAATATGCTTATATTTCGGGATTAAATTTGAGAATAAATAATCAATAACTTCTGGCGTTGAAGAACCCACAGTATCTGAAAGCGACAAAATTTTCACTCCCATATTCGACAATTTTTCTGTCCATTCGCCCACGATTTCCACATTCCAAGGATCGCCATACGGATTCCCAAAACCCATTGAAAGATAAGCAACTACCTCTTTATCAGAAGCATTTGCAATATCTAAAATTTCTTGCAAAGTCACCAAAGATTCTGCAATTGTCTTGTGCGTATTTCGCATCTGAAAGTTTTCAGAAATAGAAAAAGGATAACCTAAATATTGAATTTCTTTGTGTTTTGATGCCGATTCTGCGCCTTGAGTATTTGCAATAATCGCCAAAAGCTTGCTTCTTGTTTTTGATAAATCTAATTTAGAAAGCACTTCTGCGGTATCAACCATCTGCGGAATCGCCTTTGGAGAAACAAAACTACCAAAATCAATAGTATCAAAACCCACTCGCAATAGCGATTGAATGTAATCAACTTTTGTTTGCGTCGGGATAAAGGATTTGATTCCTTGCATCGCATCCCTTGGGCATTCGATAATTTTTACGTGTTCCATAGAAGTCCAAAGATATGCAAAGAAATATATTTTACGAAATCGTTTTTCTTTTTTTATTTTTCAAGTTATTACCAAATTGCGTAATTTTAATGAATATTACATATTTACGTAATAAATTAAATTATTACATAATTTGGTAATATTGAAAATTATTACGTAATTTGGTAATAATTTAATTTCTAAACCTTTCAATTTTTTAATTTATATTTGAATTATGACAAGTATCATTATTGGAGATATTATCAATTCCCGAAAATTATCCACAAAAAAGTGGCTTGTTCCGTTAAAGCAATTTCTTGCTAATCAGGGAAAAAGCCCAAAGGATTGGGAAATTTTTAGAGGCGATCAATTTCAGCTGGAAGTAAAAAATCCAGAGGAAGCTTTGCTGATTGCTATTCAAATAAAAGCGTTGATGAAAAGCATAAAATTAGACGCAAGAATGAGCATCGGCTTGGGCGATAAAACACATAATGCAAAGAAAATTTCTGAAAGCAATGGTTCTGCGTTTATTAATTCTGGTGAACTATTTGAAAATTTAAAGAAGGAAAAAAATACGCTTGCTATAAAATCTGGAAATGCTATTTTCGATTATGAAATCAATTTAATGCTTCGCCTGGCATTATTAACAATGGACAATTGGCTTCCGCAATCATCTGAATTTGTTTCAGTTGCCATTAAAAACCAATCTTTTTCACAAGAGCAAATCGGGGAAATCTTGAATATAAACCAAGCAGCGGTTAGCAGAAGAAAATCAAGATCACAGCTTGATTTGATACTGGAATTTGATACTTTTTACAGAGAAAAAATTAAAAATCTAAGTCTATGATTTTATTTATAAAACTGCTTTTGGCGCATTTATTAGGAGATTTTCTTTTACAGCCAAATTCTTGGGTTTCGCACAAAATTGAGAAAAAACAAAACAGCATCTTTCTTTACATTCATTCGATTTTACACGGATTATTGGCTTGGCTTTTCGTCTTTGAAAAAGAATTTTGGATTTTTGCATTAGCAATCACCGTTTCTCACGGATTAATCGATTTGATGAAATTGCGCTTTCAAACCGAGCGATCAAAAAGAAGTTGGTTCATTTTCGATCAAATTTTACATCTTTTAGTTTTGGGAATCGTTGTTATTTGGTATCAAAATACGTCGATTATTTTCTTTCCAGAAATTAAAAATCATTTGTGGATTCTTGGAACATCTGTTATTTTCTTGACAAAACCAACATCCATTTTGATCAAAAACATCATCTCAATCTGGACACCAGATGAAAATAGCAATGCTGATCATTCCTTACAAAATGCTGGAAATTACATCGGAATTTTGGAACGATTGTTTATTCTCTGCTTCATTTTAATCGGACATTTTGAAGCCATCGGATTTCTTTTGGGCGCAAAATCAATCTTCAGATTTGGCGATTTGAGAATGGCGCGCGACAGAAAACTTACAGAATATGTATTGATTGGAACTTTGATAAGTTTCGGAATCGCTATTGGAATTGGACTTTTAGCTCAATTTCTTATCCAGAATTTTTCGGTTTATTTTCTTGATTAAACTCGGACCTTCATAAATAAATCCGGTGTACAATTGAATCAAGCTTGCTCCTGCTTCCAATTTTTCAATCGCGTCTTCAGCAGTGTGAATTCCTCCTACTCCAACGATTGGGAATGATTTATTGCTTTTTTCTGACAAAAACCGAATAACTTCTGTGGAACGCTTTGTCAACGGTTTTCCTGACAATCCGCCCATTTCGGCTTTGTTTTCAGATTGTAAACCTTCTCTTGAAATCGTAGTATTTGTTGCAATTACGCCCGCAATTTTAGTTTCGTTTACGATATCGATGATGTCTAAAAGCTGTTCGTCTGTCAAATCTGGAGCAATTTTTAACAAGATTGGTTTTTGCTTTGGTTTTGCCAAATTTTTATTTTGAAGTGTTTGCAACAATTGCGTTAATGGCTCTTTATCCTGCAAAGCGCGAAGATTTGGCGTGTTTGGTGAACTCACATTTACCACAAAATAATCTACGTGATCATACAACGCATCAAAACAAATTTCATAATCTGAAGTCGCTTCCTCGTTAGATGTCAGCTTATTTTTTCCAATATTTCCACCGATTAAAACGCCGTTGTTTTTCTTCAATCTTTCAACAGCTTCTAGAACTCCGCCATTATTAAAACCCATTCTATTGATAATCGCAGCGTCTTCTTTCAGCCTAAAAAGTCTTTTCTTAGGATTTCCTTCTTGGCCTTTTGGCGTAAGTGTTCCGATTTCAATAAATCCAAAACCAAGATTTGAAAGTTCCTTATACAGTTTTGCATCTTTGTCAAAACCTGCTGCCAATCCCACCTGATTTTTAAATTTTAAGCCAAAAACTTCGGTTTCCAATCGGCTGTCTTTTACTTCGTAAAGTGATCTAAAAAGTGCAGGAAATCCTGGAACCCTATTCAAAAATCGAAGCGCCGAAAAAGTGAAATAGTGAATTTCTTCTGGATCAAATTTAAAAAGAATCGGACGAATTATGGATTTGTACATGGTGGTTGTGTTGTGTTTTGCAAAAATAGTTATTTGGTTTTAATTTTCACTTTTTTAAATGTGTAGAATTTTCTTTTAAAGCATGACATTTTGGGACACAGATGACACGGATTAGAAAAATTTAAGAGCTTTTTTCTGACAAAGATTGGGACGGAATTTTAAAAAAATGCGGATAGTTTCTCCCATAGCCCCGATGGTGGAGAGTATCCTTTTATTTTTTTCTTTAAAAAATAAAAAATACTGCCAACCAGCGGGAAATGCAATTACTGAAAATGCCCAGTGATTCGCTCCAAAAAAATAGAAAAATTACTTTTAAAATCGTTAAAGATTGGTTTCAAAATTAGAGAAAAGTCAAATAAATCGTAACTTTACATCTTATTTTTAAACATAAATTATGCAACATATTATTGACCGTTTCATCGGTTACGTAACGATTGACACAGAATCTGACGCAAGTTCAAATACAACACCAAGTACTGAAAAACAATGGGATTTGGCCAATAAATTGGTAGAAGAATTAAAGCAAATCGGTTTGGACGATGTGACAATCGATGAAAATGCGTATATCATGGCAACGCTTCCGAGCAATGTGGATCACGAAGTTCCAACGATTGGATTTGTTTCTCACTTTGACACAACGCCTGATTTTACTGGCGCTAACATCAAACCACAGATTGTAAAAAATTATGACGGTGGCGATATTATTTTGAACGCAGCTCAAAATATCGTTCTTTCTCCAAAATATTTCGAAGATTTATTGCAATACAAAGGTCAAACGATCATCACCACTGACGGAACAACGCTTCTTGGCGCTGACGACAAAGCGGGAATCACGGAAATCGTTACAGCGATGGAATTTTTAATTGCGAATCCTGAAATCAAACACGGAAAAATTAGAATCGGGTTTACACCTGATGAAGAAATTGGTCGTGGCGCGCATAAATTTGACGTAGCCAAATTTGGTGCTGATTGGGCTTACACAATGGACGGAAGCCAAATTGGTGAATTAGAATACGAGAATTTCAACGCAGCCGGAGCGAAAATCACTTTTAAAGGGAAAAGCGTTCATCCAGGTTATGCAAAAGGAAAAATGATCAATTCAATGTTGATTGCCAATAAATTTATCTCGAAATTACCAAAAGACGAAGTTCCGGAAAGAACGAAAGGTTATGACGGATTTTTCCACGTTCATCATTTAAATGGTTCGATCGAAGAAACTGTTTTGGAACTAATCATTCGTGATCACGACAAGAAAAAATTCGAGAAGAGAAAAAAGTTGATTGAAAAAATTACGAAGAAAATCAATAAAAAATTCGCGAAACAATTTGGAGAAGATATTGCAGTTGCTGAAATCAATGATCAGTATTATAATATGAAAGAAAAAGTGGAACCTGTGATGCACATTGTTGACATTGCAGAGGAAGCGATGAAACAACTTGGAATCACGCCATTAATCAAGCCAATTCGTGGCGGAACTGACGGTTGCCAATTATCATATATGGGATTGCCTTGCCCAAATATCTTTGCCGGAGGCCACAATTTCCACGGAAAATATGAATATGTTCCTGTTGAAAGTATGCAAAAAGCAGTGGAAGTTATCGTGAAGATTGCCGAATTGACTGCTTTAAAAAAATAGTATTTTCTACATAAAATTACCGCAGATTTGCAGATTTATTTCTAAATTTAAATGCAGATTTGCGGTTTTTATTTTTAATTATGAAAGAAAAACATACTTGGGATAAAGTTCACAATTGGGACGAAGAATTAGATTTCTTAAAATCTATTATTGTAAAGACCGAACTTATTGAAACCCAAAAATGGGGCGCTCCAGTTTACACTTTAAATAATAAAAATATCTTGGCAATCGGCGGTTTCAAGAATTTCTTCACGATTTGGTTTTACAATGGCGTTTTCCTTAAAGATGATTCCAAAGTTTTAATCAATGCGAATGAAGAAAATACCCGCGGTTTAAGGCAATGGCGATTTACTTCAAAGAAAGAAATTGATGAAAAATTGGTCTTGAAATATATTCTTGAAGCAATTGAAAACGAAAAGAAAGGTCTTGCGATAAAACCTCAAAAGAAAGAAATGCCAAAATCTGATTTCTTAGAAAAACAATTCAATTCTGATTCTGATTTGAAAAATGCTTTTGAAAGTTTTTCTCCTTACAAGCAAAAAGAATTTCTTGAATACATTGAAACTGCAAAACAAGAAAAAACAAAAGTCACAAGATTTGAAAAAATAAAACCAATGATTTTAACCGGAGTTGGCTTGAACGATAAATACAGATAAAAAAAATGCCTCAATTTCTTGAGGCATTTTCATTGAATTTAATCAAGATTATTTAGCAACTACAGGCATATTCAACTGCTTGCTTAGTTCTAAAGAAATTGCAGAACGCTCCATTTTTAATTTTCCTGACATCGTTTCAAGAACAATTGTTCTCTCAGCTAATTCAGCAATTTTTCCGTGAAGACCGCTTTTTGTAATTACTTTGTCACCAACTTTTAATTCAGTTTCAAACTGTTTTTCAGCCTTAGCTCTTTTCTGTTGTGGACGAATCATGAAGAAATACATCACCACGAACATTGCTCCAAATAAGAAAATATTACCGTATTGTTCCATTATATTATTTTGTTACTCCAATTCCACCAGCTTTTGGCGTTACTTGAGCTCTGATTGTTAATAATTCGTTTCCTGAAGCTGTGTTTGCCGTGATATTCACAGATTTTTGTTGTGCTCCTGGTTTTCCGTTTGAATCAAACGTTACTTTCATTTCGCTTGTTTCTCCTGGTTTAATTGGCTCTTTTTTGAAAACTGGAACTGTACATCCACAGCTTCCTTTTGCATCAACAATCACCAAATCAGCTTTTCCAGTATTTGTAAAAGTAAAAACGTGCTCTACTTTATCGCCTTCTTTAATTGTACCAAAGTCAAATTCTTTTTCTGTAAAAGTCATAACTGGAATTTCTCCTGTTGCTTGACCCGCGTTTACAGCTTCATTTGCAGGAGTTGCCTCAACATTTGTAGCTTCCACATTTGCAGTTTCACCATTTGAAGCGGCTACTTTTGAAGAAGCGCTTTCTTTACAAGAAATCGTCATTACCAACGATGCAATCGCCAATAAACCAACTGTTTTTTTGATCATAATAATTAGTATTTAGTTACATTAAACCTCTTCCGGTCTTATTTAATTTATTTGCTTCTTTGAAATCTTTGACAAGATTATCTAAAATTCCGTTGATAAAAATACTACTTTTTGGTGTTGAATATTCTTTTGCAATTTCTAAATATTCGTTAATAGTTACTTTAACAGGAATTGACGGAAATTTCAAGAATTCGCAAATCGCCATTTTCAAAATGATGGTATCGATTTCTGCAATTCTATCTGAATCCCAATTTGGGGTTTTATCGATAAATTCTTTAGCCAATGCAGCTTCGTTCAAAACCACTTTTCTGAACAAATCTTTTGTAAAGTCTTTATCTTCAGAATCTTTGTAAACCCTTGGAATTGAAAAATCTTCGTCTGTAGCTTTAATCGCTTTTAATTGCTTATTAATTAAAGTATTAACCAACGGAATATCATCAATCCAAGTTAATTTATTATCTTCAAGATATTCGTATAATTTTTCGTTTGGAGCAATTAAATCCGTAAAAATTGAAACTACGAATTGTTTGTCTTCCTCAAAATTATTCTCGCGATTGCTCATATAATTTGCATATAATTCGCTCGCTTTAATTTCTTCCAATAAAATTCTGATGTACTCATCATTCAGGTGCCAATCGTTTATTTTTCGGTTTTCTAAAGCGATGCTCATTGCATTACTTTCTACCAAAAGTTTTAAGACTGAATTATTGATGAATTTGTTGTTTGGGTTGCGTTCTTCTGCGGTAACAAGATGTTTTTTGCTTGATTTATCTAAAAAATCTTCCTCTCTTTTTTGGATTTCGATCAGAGAAGACAACATTAGAAGATATAAATCTTGAATATTTTCGATACTATAAAACAAGAATTTCTCTTCTTTTTCAAGATTATCAGAATTGTTTTGATGCATTGCGTAAACCGACTGCATTACTTTCACACGGATATGTCTTCTATTTAACACCTATAAGAACTTTTAAAAATTAACAAAGCGAAAGAGGTTTTCTTTCGCTTTGCAAAAATAAGAATAATATTGAAAATCTAAATTATTATTTAGCGTTTTCTTTTTTTCTGTCGTCAATACGTTTTTGAGCGATTGACAACGCCGCTTGATGCGTTGTAATATTGTTTTGTTCAGCAAAAGAGAAAATTTCTAAAGTCGTGTTATAGATATTTTCTGTTCTTCTTAGAGCTTCAGCGCTGTCATAACCAACGATTTCAGCATAAACATTGATAATTCCACCAGCGTTAATCAAGAAATCTGGAGCGTAAGCAATACCTCTATCTTTTAAGATTTTTCCGTGGATTTCTTCAACAGCCAATTGGTTGTTTGCAGCACCAGCAATTACTTTTGCTTGAATTTTATTTACAGTTTCGTCGTTGATTGTAGCTCCAAGCGCACAAGGCGCGTAGATGTCAACGTCAGCAGCATAGATATCTCCAGTAAAAATTTGAGCACCATATTTTGCATTGATTTCGTGTAATCTTGCTTCGTTGATGTCTGTCATTTGAACCAAAGCACCTTCTGCAGTCAAATGTTTGATCAAAGTTTCTCCAACATTTCCAGTTCCTTGAACTAAAACTTTTTTACCACTCAAGTTATCTGTACCAAATTGGTATTTTGCAGCTGCTTTCATTCCCATGTAAACACCATAAGCTGTTACAGGAGAAGGATTTCCAGAACCACCTCTTGCTTCAGAAATTCCTGTTACATAAGGAGTTACATCTCTAATCAAATCCATATCTGGAGTTGTAGTACCAACATCTTCTGCTGTAATATATTTTCCGCTTAATGAATTGATGTATTCACCAAATTTAGTAATCAATTCTGGAGTTTTATCCACTTTTGCATCACCAATGATAACTGCTTTTCCACCGCCAAGGTTTAATCCAGAAATCGCTGATTTAAAAGTCATTCCGCGAGAAAGTCTTAAAACATCGTTTAAAGCTTCCCACTCGTTAGTATATTTCCACATTCTTGTTCCACCCAAAGCTGGTCCTAAAACTGTGTTATGAATGCCAATTATTGCTTTCAAACCAGTATCTTTGTCATTACAAAATACGATTTGTTCGTGGTTGTCAAATGATAATTGTCCAAAAACTGGGTCGATTTTGTGAAGCTCACTTGCTTTTACTACTTCTGTTACCATAGTATCTTTGATTAGTGGTTAATTATGATTTTATCAAAAAGATAGCGCAAATTTAAGATATAAATCAAAACTTTGCAATCAAATTAACTTTAATTAGCAATTCAATAATCAAAAGTCGCTTTTGGCAGTTTAAATAAAAAAGCATTTTTAGAATCAAATTAACAATAACATAATATTATTTCTTAAATTTTTCAGAATACAATGAAAGAACTTAAATATTTAAACAAATATTTCACCAAATATAAATACCATTTTTTATTAGGAATTGTTGCCACCATTGTTGCACAAATTTTCTCGCTATACACGCCAAAACTTGTGGGAGAATCGATAACTGCTCTTAAAAACCCTGCTCTTTCTAACGATTCAATAAGACAATTAATCACTGAAAACATTATTTGGGTTGGAATTACCGCTTTAATTTCTGCCATTTTAACCTTCGTGATGCGCCAAACTTTGATCGTAATGTCGCGTTATGTGGAATTTGATTTGAAAAACGAAGTCTTCCGCCAATATGAAAATCTTTCGCAGAATTTCTACAAAAGAAATCGAACCGGAGATTTGATGAATAGAATCAGTGAAGATGTTGGGAGGGTCAGAATGTACGTTGGCCCAGCGGTGATGTATTCCTTAAATACATTCATCCGTTTTGCAGTCGTAATCGTTCAAATGTCGATTATTTCTCCGAAGCTTACCTTATATACCGTACTTCCATTACCGATTTTATCTTACCTAATTTTCAAACTAAGTAACGAAATCAATGTGAGAAGTGGAATTTTTCAAGCTAATCTTTCGCAACTTTCAAGTTATTCACAAGAAGTTTTCTCCGGAATCAGAGTTATCAAAGCATACAGTTTAGAAAATAAATCGCATAAAGAATTCTCGCAATTGTCTGAAGAAAGCCGTGATAAAAGCATGGATTTGGCTAAAACCAACGCATTATTTGGTCCGCTGATGATTTTATTGATCGGCTTAAGTAATCTTGTCGTGATTTATGTTGGAGGAATGATGTACATCAATGGCTCAATCGCCAGCATTGGAGTTATCGCTGAATTTATTTTATACGTAAATATGTTGACTTGGCCTGTTGCTTCCCTTGGTTGGGTTTCATCAATGATTCAAGAGGCCGAAGCTTCCCAAAAAAGAATCAACGAGTTTTTGAAAATTCAGCCAGAAATCAAAAATAAAACAGACGAAAGTTCTTTCATCGACGGAAAAATTACGTTTAATCACGTTAGTTTTACTTACGAAGACACCAATATTACAGCTTTAAATAATGTAAGTTTCACTATTAATAAAGGAGAAACTTTAGCAATTCTCGGAAAAACAGGTTCTGGAAAATCAACAATCTTAAGTTTGATCAGCCGACTTTATGACATTAAAGACGGAGTTGTCACCATCGACGACCATAATATTAAGGACGTAAATCTGCACGATGTGAGAAACAGCATTGCTTTTGTGCCACAAGATGCTTTCTTATTTTCTGATTCAATTTTGAACAATATCAAATTCGGGAAAGAAAATGCAACCAAGGAAGAAGTTATGGAAGCTGCCAAAAAAGCGGTGGTACACAATAACATTATGGGCTTCAACAATCAATATGAAACGGTTATCGGCGAAAGAGGAATCACGCTTTCTGGCGGACAAAAACAGCGCGTTTCCATTGCCAGAGCGATTATTAAAGATTCAAAGATTTTGCTTTTAGATGACTGTCTTTCAGCAGTTGATACTGAAACGGAAGAAGCTATCTTGAATAATCTCTTAGAATTCTGCAAAGACAAGACGACAATTTTGGTTAGCCACAGAGTTTCTTCTGCAAAAAATGCTGACAAAATCATCATTCTTGAAGACGGAAAAATCATACAACAAGGTTCTCATAATCAATTAGTAAACCAAGAAGGATATTACAAAGAGCTTTATTTAAAACAACTTTCTGAAAAAGAAATACAGTAAAATGTTGTTTAATTCAGCTATTTTTTAGATTTTTGGTTTCCACAATAACACACACACTTAAAATTGAAAGAAGGATTATGAGAGAAAATGACATGTTAGAAAAAGAAGAAATTTTTTCTAAAGTATTAAGAGCGGGAAGAAGAACTTATTTCTTCGATGTTAGAGCTACAAAGGCTGACGACTACTATATCACGATCACTGAAAGCAAAAAATTCACCGAAGAAGATGGATCTTTTCACTTTAAAAAACATAAAATCTACCTTTACAAAGAAGATTTTAGTGCATTTTCAGAAATTTTAGAAGAAATGACTTCGTATGTTTTAAACCATAAAGGCGAAGAAGTAATCTCTGAAAGACACCAAAAAGATTTTAAGAAAGAATTTTATTCAGAAAAACCAGAAACAGAATTGGCAGTAGCATCTGTGGGAACAGCAAGTTTTACGGATATTGATTTTGACGATATTTAATATTTTGCTGTAAGTTTTAAGCTTTAAGCAATACGCATAAAAGCCTGAGAGTCGAAAGATTTTCAGGCTTTTTTATTATATTTATACCTACTAATCGCTTTAATATGAAGAATTTATTAATTCCTTTACTTGTTGTTTTCACTTTAATAAGTTGCAACCAGAATTTAAAACTTGAAAACAACAATCCTTTAAACGATTCGTTGATTGGAGATTGGGAACCTCTTCCATTTACCCCAAATGATAGTAGCGAGTTTATTATCGTTCCGCCAGTCGGAATTTCTTATGGCTATTCATTTTCAAAAGATAGTATAGATTTCTTTACAGGACTTTTTGACTTTAAAAGAGATACTTCACCAAGAGGAAAAACAGTCAAATATTTAGGCAATTTCAAGCATTACAAACTTGACAAAAATAAACTATTCATAAAAAATAGCGAGAATGGTAAATGGCAAGAATTCTGGACAATTAAAGAAATAAAAAATGACACTTTATTTATAGTCGAAGAAGACGGTAATTCTAACAAACTAAAACGCATAAAACACAAAGATTCCTTTGGGGATTTCGACAAAATCATTTATTCAAGTACTGGTTGTTATGGAACTTGTCCTATTTTAAATGTTTCATTAGACAGAGACGGAAACGTGCTATTTTATGGAGAAGCATACGTAAAATCAATCGGATTTTATAAGGGGAAAGTTGAACAAAAATATACCGCTTTTATTTTCAAGAAATTTGAGAAAGCAAATGTTAAATCTTTAAAAAGCCATTACAGCGAAGCAATTACTGACAGCCAAACAATTACAACAACATTTTTAAAAGAAGGGAAAATTATCGAATCAATTTTTGATCATGCGAGACAAGCTCCAAAAGAATTACTTTGGGCTTATGTACCAATTGCAAATATTTTTGATAGCCATAAACTTTTAAAAGTTACTGAAAAGGAAGAATTACCTAAAGTAAAATTATTAGATTTTTCTTTAGGTGAAAAAAAATTACAGCTATTAGAATCTGAAGGTTTTTACCTTTGGACAGAATTATGGAAAAGTGCTAAGACAGAAACAAAATTTAAAGAAACTTATAATCTGTCTTTTGAAAATTACAGACAAAAAAATGAAGCCAATCAAACAATTAAGATAACTTCTGACGGACGCTATTTTAAATTTAAGTCCATAGAAAAAACAACTACTTACGATTTAGGTTACAATTTTATAGAGAAAAACTTCAAAAAATCTGATATAAAAAAGGTCGAGGAATATAAGTTACCCAACTCTTAATCCATTTTCTACTTTAAAATCCGTAGAAAGTAAAATCACATCGCCTTCCTCACCTACTGCGCCTAAAACCAGACATTCGCTCATGAATTTGCCGATTTGTTTTTTAGGAAAATTTACGACAGAAACAATTTGCCTTCCAATCAAATTTGATTTTTCATAACGTTTCGTAATTTGTGCTGAAGTTTTTCTTATTCCGATTTCAGAACCAAAATCGATTGTCAATTGATACGCCGGCTTTCTAGCTTCGGGAAAATCATTTGCTTCCAGGATTGTTCCGATTCGCATTTCGACTCTTTCAAATTCCGCCCAAGTTAAGTTGTTTTCAGATTCCATTTTTATAGTTTATTACTTATAAATTCAAAGTTCGAGAAATTCTGATTATATTTAAAAATTAAAAGCAATTATCTGGTAATTATGTCAAAACGCCTTCAAATATGTTGCCACTTGGAACAAATGCGCCACAATTTCGCTTAAAAGACACCAATTCAAATTTCCATTATTCCTTTCAAGATTTAAAAGGAAGTAAGGGAACTTTGGTCATTTTTATATGCAATCATTGCCCGTTTGTAATTCACGCTTTGCCAGAAATTTTAATGATTTCAGGAGATTATAAAGTGCAAGGAATTGGAATTATTGCGATCAGCAGTAACGATATTGAAAAATATCCGCAAGACAGTCCAGAAATGATGACTGAATTTGCTTTTAAAAATAGTTTTGACTTCCCTTATTTATTTGACGAAACTCAAGAAGTTGCTAAAGAATTTGACGCTGCTTGCACTCCTGATTTTTGTCTTTTTGATTCCCAAGAAAAATTATTTTATCGAGGTCAATTAGATGATTCGCGACCAGGAAACAACATTCCGTTAAGCGGAAGCGATTTGAGAAATGCCATCGACGCTTTGGTTTACAACCGAACAATGCCTGAACTTCAGAAGCCAAGTTTGGGTTGCAATATCAAATGGAAATAATTATCTTTTCTCTAAAACCACGTCAATCGGTCGATTGGCTTTTGGTCCGAATTGAACTTCTCGGGCTTTGCTAGAACACAAAACATACATATTATAAGGAGCGAGTTTCACAATTTGCGTTTTGAAATTTCCTCCGTTCAAATCTCCGTCGATATCTTCGATTTTCACGCTATATTCATCCGCCGGAAAAGTGCTTTTTATAGAAAGTAAATAATTGTCTTTTGCAAACGGAAAATACCAGCGTTCTTTTGAAACAACTGATTCTGGCGTAATTTTCTTTCCGTTATCATCAACTTTATAATTGGAAGTAAATAGCATTGGCTTTTCAGCATCCACCCAACTAAATTCATTTTTAGAATTTATAATTTCCATTCCTAAAGCGTTTATCACAGAAACTTTTAAGCCATGAACAGCTTCCGTTTTACCAGATTCGTGAACATTTAAAACAAAATAAGATGTAAAATCATAACCGCAATGCGTCGGGATTTGAGCTTTAGCCGAAACAGAAATCAATAAAAAAAGAAAAATTAAATAGCGCATCAGATTTATTTATTGGGACAAAAATACAAAAGCAAAAGCTATTCCCAATAAAAAAGCACCCTGAAATAGAGTGCTTTTAAAATTTATAAGAAAGTGATTATTTCACATCCATTAATTCTACATCGAAAATCAAAGTAGCGTTTGGTGGAATTGCTCCTCCAGCGCCACGAGAACCATAACCCAAGTGTGATGGAATTACGAAACGCGCTTTGTCACCCACTTGCAACAACGCGATTCCTTCATCCCAACCTTCGATTACATTTCCTTTTCCTAATGGAAATTCGATTGGTTTTTTTCTTGGATACGAAGAATCAAAAACTTTTCCGTCTTCCAATTGTCCGGTATAATGAACAGAAACTGTTTTACCGTTTTCTGCTTTTTTACCGTTTCCTTTTTGAATCATTTTATAACGAAGTCCGCTTTCAGTTTTATCAAAACCAGCAGCCAATTTTTCCATTTTAGCTTCTGCTTCTTCTTTTACTTTTGCTTCACGTTTTGCGCGAGAACCTTCAAAAGTTCTGAAAGCTTCCACTGCATTCCAAGCTTTTGCTTCTTCACCTTCACGGATGATTTCAATGCTTTGGATTTCATCACCTTGAGCAACAGCATCAACAACATCCTGACCTTCAACAACATGACCAAAAACAGTGTGCTTGTTATCTAACCAATCTGTTGGAATGTGCGTGATGAAAAATTGAGAACCGTTTGAACCCGGACCAGAATTTGCCATAGACAAAACTCCCGGACGGTTGTGCTTTAATTCTGGGTGAAATTCATCGTCAAATTGGTAACCAGGACCGCCTGTTCCTGTTCCTTGTGGGCAACCACCTTGAATCATGAAATCAGGAATTACACGGTGAAATTTTAATCCGTCATAAAACGGTTTTCCTTGTGGTCTTGATTTGTTTTCTAAATTTCCTTCTGCTAAAGCAACAAAGTTTCCAACAGTTCCTGGCGTTTTATCGTGAGTCAATTTCACTAAAATTGCACCTTTTGGAGTGTTGAATTTTGCGTATATTCCGTTTTCCATCTTAATTGTTTTATTTTTAAAGCACAAAATTACGAATTAAAATGTGAAAATAAATACAAAATACTGACCTATGTGAAACAAACAGACTTAGTATTTGCTTAAATTTGCTTCACAGAAAAACCAATTATCTGTTTATAGAATTTTAACGACCTGACCTTATGAACAGTATTTTTCAACCAGAAGAAAACAAAAAAATCATCGAGCGAATCAACACTTTGACGCCGATTACACATAATGAATGGGGAACGATGAACGTGAGCCAAATGCTTGTTCATTGCCAAATGCCGATAAAAGTAGCGTTTGGTGAAATGGAAATCAAAGCTGGATTTCTGACTTCTTTCTTCGCAAAATTTATGAAAAAGAGCTTTACCGGAGACGCTCCTTTGAGACGAGATTTGCCAACTGCAAAGGAATTTGTAGTAAAAGGACATCCTGATTTTGAAGAGTCAAAAGCAAATTTATTACTGATGATTTCAAAATTTGAAAACGAAGGGCCAACATCGATAAAAAACAGAAAACATCCTTATTTTGGAGAATTAAATGATGCCGAATGGGGACATTTGCATTGGAAACACTTGGACCACCATTTAAAACAATTTGGTGCTTAAAAATTATAATTTTGAATTTAAGATTTTAGATTTATTATTTCTAAAATCTTAAATCACTAAAAACCAATTGAAGGTGCTGGCGGTTCATAAGCTGTTGGCAAATATTTTCGGCCGTTTGAAATATTAAGCAGATATAGGATTTTCTTTTTCGATTTATCCAAAACTACTCGAAAACTTACTACAGATTTAGTTTCTTTGTCAGTTG
The DNA here is from genome assembly GCF_042658345.1 of Flavobacterium qiangtangense. Lineage (NCBI taxonomy): Bacteria > Pseudomonadati > Bacteroidota > Flavobacteriia > Flavobacteriales > Flavobacteriaceae > Flavobacterium > Flavobacterium qiangtangense. The sequence continues at coordinate 11,861 of NZ_JBHSQB010000005.1, read as the reverse complement.
CTTTTATTGTCTCTTTAGTGAGAATTCCATCACACCATTTTCTACTATCATAATAGGAATAAGGAATTCTTTCCGGTTTCGAACCATCGTTAAATTCAAACTTCAATGTATCAACAGCACTTTTTGAAATAATTGTCACGTCTAATTCTTCTGAAAAAGTATAACTGTTGCTAATTTCAATGACTTCTGCAAATTCCCCCTTTGGCAAAATAATCGTGTCTTTATTCACTTCAAACTTAAAAGCCATCGGTATTTCATTCTTTCTTATAATAGAAACGATTTTACTGACGGGTCTATCTTCCGGCCTAACAATTTTTGGAGGTAATAATACTTCCTTTTTTATCGCGGGAGGAACGCTTTTCTTTTTTACTTGAGAAAACAATATCTGACCACTAATCACAAACAATACCATTAAAAATTTCTTCATAATTTCTATCTTTTTGAGTATTCTTCCATCTTTAAATCATTATCAAACGGACTTTTCGTAAACGGATAAATCGCTTGTTTCAAATAACCTTTTGGGTAATCTGCTTCTAATAATCCTGTATCTTCTGGCCATTCATTTTTTGGAAGATAATAGGTTCCGAAGATTTTATCAATAAATGGAAAAATCGTAGCGAAATTTTTTCCGTAATGATTCGGATTTTTGCAATGGTGCCAATGATGATATTGTGGCGTGGCAAAAATATATTTTATGAATCCGAAATTAATTCTAGTATTTGAATGTATCAACACAGCATGAATTGCCATGAAAATTACATATACATTGAAGGTAATCGTCGAAAATCCGAAGATATATAAAGGCACGAACGCCATTGACCTTGTCACAAAAATATCTACAAAATGCGTTCTAGAACCCGCCAACCAATCCATATTTTCAGTTGAATGATGGATCGAATGAAAACGCCATAAAAAAGAATGATTGTGGAAAAAACGATGAGTCCAATATTGAAATAAGTCGGTTATAAAAAAAGCAAATAAAAGTTCAACTATAAATGGCAAGCTTTGAACCGTTTCGTGAAGTCCCGACAAACCTATCCATCCGAAAAATAAAGTGGCTGGTTTTTGTGTAATTACCCCAAAGAATTGAACCAATAAATGACTTACAACGAAATAAACCAAATCCGTTCGCCATTCTTCGTGGAAGGTTTTCTGCTCTTTCCGTTTTGGGAAAACCATTTCAATCGGAACAAAAATAACGGCCATCAGAAACAAATCGAGCAAAAGCCAGTCTAATCCCAAATGGTATTTCACTTCCCCTACAGCTCGCGGGTCCACATCAAAACCGCCTAGAAAAATTGTGGCAATGCAAAATACGATGCCGATTAATGCAAACTTCTTTTTCTTGCTCAGCATAAAACTGACTACCGCAAAAAACAAGGAAGCAATAATGATCGCGGTAAGCAAAATTTTCATCGACTCGCCCGTATAAATTTCTCTAAACTCTGGCGTGGTCAGCCATTCTGGGTATTTGAAACAAAAAACACCCAAAAAAGACATCAAACCCAAAAAAATTGAAATGATTCCGCTTATTTTTCCTTCTCCAAATTTTACGGTCTGTTTGGTTTCCATAAATTAAAATTCTTACAAATTAGATAACAAAAATAACAAAATAGTGATACGACAAGCAGATTATCAAAATTTTATCGCATTTTTTCATTTAAATTTGCGTCATAAAATTGCTGACCAAAAATGAGAATCGATATCATCACATTACTTCCTGAATTATTAAAAAGTCCTTTCGAAGCTTCTATTATGAAAAGAGCCATTGACAAAGGCTTTGTGGAAGTTCATTTTCATAATTTAAGAGATTATACGACTAACAAACAGAAAAGTGTGGACGATTATCAATTTGGCGGAGGCGCCGGAATGGTAATGAATATTCAGCCAATTGACGATTGTATTGCATTTTTGAAAAGTGAGCGTTCGTATGATGAAATCATTTATATGACGCCTGACGGAGAAACATTGAACCAAGGAATGGCCAACCAAATGTCGTCACTTGAAAACATCATTATTCTTTGCGGTCATTATAAAGGCGTTGACCAGCGCGTTCGCGACCATTTTATTACAAAGGAAATTTCTATAGGAGATTACGTTTTGTCCGGCGGAGAATTAGGCGCCATCGTTTTATCAGATGCTTTAATTCGACTGATTCCTGGGGTTTTGAGCGATGAAACTTCGGCATTGACCGATAGTTTTCAAGACAATTTGCTTTCTCCTCCAATTTATACAAGGCCGGCAGATTATAAAGGATGGAAAGTTCCAGAAGTTTTATTGAGCGGTCACGCCAAGAAAATTGAGCAATGGCGAGAAGATATGGCGTTTGAACATACAAAAAATCGCAGACCGGATTTGCTGGACAAATAATTTTTTTTTTAGAAAATAGAAGAAAGAAAAAAGAAGGAAGACATGACAAATAAGCCGTTAATTTCGATTTACAAAAATCTTGCCTCTTTCATCTTGCCTCTTTTTTACTTTCTTCAAAGAAAAAACTTTTAATTCATAACTCATAATTCATAACTTTTTATACCTTTGCACCCACTTTGGACCAACCTCTGGCGAAAACCGCGTATGTTGCTCTAATTAAACTATTTAAATCGAACAAAATGGCAGATTTGATGAAATTCGTTAATGACGAATTTGTAACAAGAAAAGATTTCCCAACTTTCGGAGCTGGAGACACAATCACAGTTTACTACGAAATTAAAGAGGGTGAAAAAACTAGAACTCAGTTCTTCAAAGGAGTTGTAATCCAAAGAAGAGGTTCTGGAGCGACAGAAACTTTTACAATCCGTAAAATGTCTGGTGCTGTTGGAGTTGAGCGTATCTTCCCAGTGAATATGCCAGCTTTACAAAAAGTTGAAATCAACAAAACAGGTAAAGTTCGTAGAGCAAGAATTTTCTACTTCAGAGAACTTACTGGTAAAAAAGCTAAAATTAAAGACAGAAGAAGATAGTCAACTATTTTTCTTTTATAAAAAATCCCGATGTATTTCGGGATTTTTTTTTGGCCTAATTTCAAATTAAAACTTCTGATAATCTGAATTAGTTCCAAAATAAAACCGCAGATCCACGGATAAAAATCTGCGAATCTGCGAATCTGCGGTTTAAAAATTTGTGGTATTCTAGTTCTTACTCGGAATATTTTCTAAAATCTCCAACACGAATTTCCAGTATTTTTGAGCAGAAGAAATACTCGCTCTTTCATCTGGACTGTGCGCGCCTTTGATTGTCGGTCCAAAAGAAATCATATCCATATCAGGATAATTTGTTCCTAAGATTCCACATTCCAATCCAGCGTGACAAGCCACAACTGCTGGTTTTTCTCCGTTATTCTGTTTTTCATACAAACCAGTCAAAACGTCTAAAATTTCAGATTTTGCATTTGGCGTCCAACCTGGATACGAACCTGAAAATTCAACTTCGCAACCCATCAATTCAAATGCTGAACGAAGCGCATTAGCCAAATCTAATTTTGAAGTTTCCACAGAAGAACGCGTCAAACATTGAACAGAAAGTTTTCCTTCGCCCAAAACTACTTTTGCAATATTATTTGAAGTTTCTACCAAATCATCAAAGTCAGCGCTCATCCTGTAAACGCCGTTATGAGCGGTGTACATTGCTCTTACAAAATAAAACTGTGCGATTGTCGGCATTACTTTCGCTGGAGTTTCCTCTAATTTTTCGAAAACAATTTCAAGATTTGGTTCCGTTGTTTTGAATTCCGTCTTGATTTCATTTACAATTTCTTGCATATCAAAAACAAAAGCTTCGTCATAAATTGACGCAATAATTACTTTTGCAACACTTTCACGAGGAATTGCATTACGCAAGCTTCCGCCTTTGATTTCAGAAATTTGCAGTCCAAAATTGTCAAATCCATCGAATAACAGACGGTTCATAATCTTGTTTGCGTTGCCTAAACCTTTGTGAATATCCATTCCTGAATGGCCGCCTTTCAAGCCTTTTACCGTGATTTTATAACCCACAGAACCTTCTGGAGTTTCTTCTTCATCGTATTCTGCAGTCGCGGTTACGTCAATTCCTCCGGCACAACCAATATCAATTTCATCGTCTTCTTCAGTATCCAAATTCAAAAGAATTTCACCATCAAGCAAACCTCCTTTTAAACCCATTGCTCCTGTCATTCCTGTTTCTTCGTCGATTGTAAACAACGCTTCGATTGCAGGATGCGGAATTGTTTTTGATTCTAAAATCGCCATAATCGTGGCAACTCCAAGTCCGTTATCAGCGCCAAGCGTCGTTCCTTTTGCACGAACCCAATCACCGTCAACATACATTTCGATTCCTTGCGTGTCGAAATCAAAATCAGTATCGTTATTTTTTTGGTGAACCATATCTAAATGCGATTGCATCACGATGGTTTTGCGGTTTTCCATTCCAGCAGTTGCCGGTTTTTTGATGATCACGTTTCCAACTTCGTCTTCGATCGTTTCAAAGCCTAATTTTTTTCCGAAATCTTTCATAAATGCAATCACTCTTTCTTCTTTTTTTGAAGGACGAGGCACGGCATTTAAATCTGCGAATTTGTTCCAAAGTTCTTTTGGCTCAAGGTTTCTTATTTCTTGACTCATTATTTTTATGTTTCAATTTTTAGTGTGGCAAAGTTACAAAGTTATATCCTGAAAAGCCGGAAAAGAAGATTTTAAAGGATGTGTTTTTCAAATATTTTCTTGGCTTTTTTTACCGTAACTTCTTTTTTCCAGACGTCTTTTGGCTCGATGCAAAGAACAGGCGCTTTTTTGCACATTTTTTGGCAATCCATTTTTGAAAAACAGACTTTGTCTTCGAGTCCAAATTCGATAACTTGGCTTTTCAAATAGTCTTTTGGCTCTTTATTATACTTACTGCATTTTTTTCCGTTACAGAAAAAAATTGTCGTCTTCTCGTCTTTCTTTTTCATATCTCAAAGTAAGCTATTGGATTTCAAACGCAGAAATCCAGTACAATTTTACGATTAATTATGGCACAATCAGACTTTGCAACTATTAATTTTTATGTAAATTTTGTCCTAAAAATAGACTTTAATTTGTTTCTGATTATATTTACTCAAACAAAAGATGCAACAATGAAAAAGTCAAAAGTTATCTTGAGCGTATTTCTACTCGTTCAGATAATTGTCATAAAAATTCTCTCGGCTTTCCCCGAATTTATTGAAGAATATTACAGCAACGGATTGTATTTATGGATTTCAAAAATCTCCAGAATCATTTTTGGAAGCTTAAATTTTTCAATTGGCGATGTAATTTATTCGATTTTAATCGTATTTCTAATTCGTTATATTTTCAAAAATAGAAAAACGATTTTCTCTTGGAAATCTTGGAAAATAGATTGGAAATCAAAATTTTTGACTGTTTTAAGCTTTGTTTCTGTGTTTTATTTCTGTTTTAATTTTCTTTGGGGATTGAATTATCACAGAATTCCGTTGTATGAAAAAATGAATTTGGACAAAGAATATACAAAGGAAGAATTGATTGTTTTTACGAAGAAGATAATTCTAAAAGTCAATGAAATTCATAGCCAGATTGCAAAAAATGACAGCTTGAAAATTATAAATCCGTATGACATTGAAACGATTTATGATAAAACTCAAAATGGTTATGATCAATTAGGAAATCAATATTCCTCTTTCAAATACGAAAATCCGAGTATTAAAAAATCGTTAGTCAGTTTGCCATTGACTTACATGGGATTTGGCGGTTATTTGAATCCGTTTACGAATGAAGCACAAGTAAATTATAAAATTCCAAAATATAATTTCCCAACGACAGTTTGCCACGAAATGGCGCACCAAATTGGCTATGCTTCTGAAAGCGAAGCTAATTTCATTGGTTATTTGGCTTCGATAAACAACGATGATATCTACTTTAAATATTCCGGATATTCGTATGCTTTAAAATATTGCTTGGGAAGTATCGAGAAATTTGAAGAAGGAAAAAGCCGAGAATTATTGCCATTAATTCATCCCGGAATTTTAAAAAACTTTCAAGAATCAAAAGATTTTTGGGACGGTTACCAAACTCCGATTGACACTTTTTTCCATTATTTTTATGACCATTTCTTGAAAGCAAATCAGCAAAAAGATGGCTTGGAAGGTTATAGTAAATTTGTGGGATTGATGATTGGATATTATAAAGACAAAACGGAAATCCAATAAATAAAATAGTTTACCTCAGTGGATTGCATCCAAAATTTTGAATATCTTTATTTAAAATTAAAAAACCAAAACTATGGCAATCATAAATCCACACATTAATTTCAATGGAAATGCCGAAGAAGCATTCCAATTTTACAAGTCGGTATTTGGTGGCGATTTTTCGACGATTATCCGCTTTAAAGACTTGTCAAGTGATGACTTTCAAGTTTCTGAAAAGGAAGCTGAGAAAGTGATGCACATTGCACTGTCTATTGGCGAAAACACTTTGATGGGGAATGACGTCCCTGAATTCATGGGGCGCGTTAATGAAAACGAAAGCAGGTCGAAAATATCTATTAGTGCCAAAAGTCGTGAAGAAGCAGACCATTTGTTTCAAGGACTTTCCGCTGGAGGAAGCATTGAAGTTCCAATGAACGACAGTCCGTGGGGTTCTTATTTTGGAATGTTTAGAGATAAGTTTGGGATTGAATGGATGGTGAATTTTGAGTTGAAAAAGGACTAAAACTTCGGTAACTGTCTAACAATTAGTAATCACAACGTTCTTAAATTGAAAAAGGCAAAAGTTAATCGAAGATTTCACTTTTGCCTTTTGGCTAATTACCATATCAAAACTCATCAAAAGTAAAACTTGTAAAACTTTTCTTTTTGTAAGGTCTGATAATCAGTCTTCCTTCGCGGTCAAAACGGATATAATTGTAAACCCAATTCAGGAAAACAACTGCTTTATTTTTAAATCCGATTAAGGAGAAAAGGTGCACAAACATCCAGACGAACCAAGCAAAAACGCCGTGAAAATGGTATTTTGGCAAATCGACAACGGCTTTATTTCTTCCGATTGTGGCCATCGAACCTTTATCATTGTATTCAAAAGGTTTCATTTTTTCTTTTTTGAGAAGTTTTGCCAAATTTTCTCCTAATAATTTTCCTTGTTGAATGGCTGGCTGTGCGACTTGCGGATGACCTTGCGGATATTCTTCGGTTAACATGGAAGCGATATCGCCAAGGGCAAAAATATTTTCAAAACCCAGAACTTGGTTGAATTCATTGACTTTAATTCTTTCCACTTTTTCTACCAACGCTGAAGCCGGCAAACCGTTTACCATCGCGCCTTGAACTCCGGCGGTCCAAATTAATGTGGCGGTTTCAAGAACTAAATCGGTATTTGTGGAGATTGTTCTTCCGTCATAACTAGTTACTCGGACGTTTTTTAAAACATTTACGCCTAATTTTTTCAAGTATTTTTCGGCCGATTCTGATGATTTTTCAGACATCGTATTTAAAATTCGGTCACCGCTTTGCACCAAATTTATCTGCATTTTGCTTACATCTAAATCGGGATAATCTTTTTGGAGAATTGCGTTTTTCATTTCGGCCAATGCTCCGGCAAGTTCCACTCCTGTTGGTCCGCCACCGACTAAAACAAAATTGATAAGCGAATTTCTTTCAGCAACGTCATTGGTTAAAAGTGCTTGTTCGAAATTTTCCAGAATAAGACTTCGAATGTTCAGCGATTGCGGAATAGTTTTCATCGCGATGCTGTTTCTTTCGATTTCTTTGTTGCCGAAATAATTGGTTTTTGAACCTGTGGCGATGACCAGATAATCAAAGGAAAGTTCGCCGATATCTGCAATGATTTTATTGTTTTTAGTGTCGATTTCGTTTACGTGGCAAAGACGGAAATAAAAATCGTTATGTTCGTGAATCACTTTTCTAATGGGATATGCGATGGAACCCGCTTCTAATCCGCCGGTTGCGACTTGGTACAAAAGCGGTTGAAAGGTATGGTAATTATGTTTGTCCAAAAGCACGACTTGAACAGGCTTGTTTTTTAATTTTTTGGCCAAGGCAATTCCTGCGAAACCGCCTCCGATTATGATGACTCTTGGAAGATTTGATTTTGGAATGTTCATTTATTTTTATTGAAAAATTTAATGATTTAGCGATTTAAAAATTTTGGCTTCTTTGAACCATTAAGACATTAAGTTTCGTTAAGGCTTTGTGTGATTTATAGTTTTCTGTTTCTTGTTAACGTAAAGTTATTCATTAACATTTAAGGAATATAAGGTCATTTAAGGCGTTTTGGTTTGTTAATTTGTTTACTGCAATATACGAAGTTTTTTTGAGGACAATGTTGGGACGGAGTTTAAAAGAAGCCTAAAAGTTTGAAAAATAGCCCTGATGGTGGCTCTGTTTGAGCTCTTGTGCCAGCCTAAAAAGCTGGCGCAAAGCGAGTGCCACCAGCAGGAATTTCGTTTAAAAAACGCCTGACGCTTGGCTTCTGAAAAAATTTAGAGTAAACTTGTAACAAATTCAATTTTTGGGTTACTAATCATTTATGAATCAAGATTTAGAACAATCTTTTGTCAAGCAACTGAAAGAAAATCAGAACATTATCCATAAGATATGCAGATTGTATACTTCTGGCGAGGACGCGCACAAGGATTTGTTTCAGGAAATCACGATTCAGCTTTGGAAGGCGTTCCCGAAATTTAGGGGCGATTCAAAATTTACTACTTGGGCGTACCGCGTGGCGCTGAATACGGCGATTACTTTATACCGAAAAAGTACGAGGTCAATTTCTACGATGGAATTTGACAACACGAAGCATTTTATCAAGCAAGAAGATTATAATTATGAGGAAGAGGAACAGTTAAAATTAATGTATAAAGCTGTTTATCAACTAAATGACATTGAAAAGGCATTGATTTTTATGTATCTGGAAGATAAGGACTATGAGGAGATTTCGGAAACTTTGGGAATTAGCGAGGTGAATGCGAGGGTGAAAATGAACCGAATCAAAGGCAAATTGAGAAAAATATTAAATCCGTAAAAGGAGGAAAAAAATATATGGAAGAGTTAGATTTATTAAAGAAAGACTGGAAAAAGAATGAAAATTCTTTTAGGCAAGTTTCTGAAAATGAGATTTATAAGATGATTCACGAAAATTCGTCATCGGTGGTGAAATGGATTATGATTATTGGGATTATTGAGTTTTTGTTTTGGATTGGGATAAATTTGATTTCCAATTCTGATGATTATTTCAAAAATCTTGAAGCAGGAAATATTTTGCTTTACATGAAAATATTTGGGTACGTGAATTCTGCGATAATCATCTTTTTCATTTATCAGTTTTACAAAAATTATGTGGTAATTTCAACAACAGATTCTACCAGAACTTTGATGAAAAACATATTAAAAACTAGAAAAGCGGTAAATACGTATGTTTGGTACAACTTGATTGTGGTCTTTTTAAGTTTCATAACAGGAATTTTGCTGGCCTATTTTTGCAATCCAGAAATTGCGCCGATGCGAGATAAAATTGAACACGGCGGAACCGCAATGGCGCTAGGTTTTATTGGCGGAAGCTTGTTTATCTTGGCAATTTTAATTACGCTTGTTTGGCTTTTTTACAAATTGCTTTATGGCTTTTTAATGAAAAAACTTCAGAGAAATTATCAAGAATTAAAGAAAATCGATTTATAAAAAAAGCCCGCAATTGCAGGCTTTTTGGTTTAATATTCCCAACGTCTTTTTTGGTTTAATTCTTCTTCTGTTTTTAAAACTTCTTCTTGAATTTCTGGTGGCAACACTTTTAAAAATGACGGATGCTGTTCTATGGCGTATTCTACTTTTTCAACAATTTCTTCAATCGTATCGTTTTCATAATCGATTTTTAAAGGTTCTTTTATGATGAAAGATTGCAAAATTCCTTTTTTCTTTAAGCGCAATCCTTTTTTGTCGAAAGAACGTCTGAAGCCGTCGATGACAATGGGAACAACGATTGGTTTGTGTTGTTTAATAATATGCGCTGTTCCTTTTCTGACAGGTTTAAACGACTTTGTGGTTCCTTGCGGAAAAGTAATTACCCAGCCGTCTTGGAGTGCAATTTTAATATTTTCGGTATCATTCGGATTTACTTCTCTTTGCACGTCTTGACCCTTTGCACGCCAGGTTCTTTCAACTGTAATTGCTCCGGCATAAGACAAAATTCTTGGAAGCCAACCTTCTTTCATCGTTTCTTTTGCGGCGACATAATATATGTTCAACTTTGGATTCCAGATGTAACCAATGTTTTTTATATTGTCTTCGCGACCTTTTAAGCTGGCGTTGAAAACGTGAAACATTGCCACTACATCGGCAAAATAAGTTTGGTGATTTGAAATAAAAAGTACGTTGGTATTTGGTAAATCTCGGATGATTTCTGAACCGTCAATTTTCAGTTCGTTAAAGCCACGATAACGCCTGTGAGTCAAGACCGCAAAAACGCGAATTAACCACTTTTTTAGGAAAAGTATATGACCAAAAGGATTTCTTTTAAATAATCCCATAACAATGTTTCGTTTTTTACAGAGCGCAAACATACAAAATACCCGCAATTAAAGCACTCTTTTTATCACTTCTTTAAGTTCATTGAGCATCTGCGAAGTAGCACCCCAGATGTAATGTTCTTCAAATTTAAAAGCCGGAACGCCAACTTCTTCCATATAAGATGTGCTCAATGTTTTTGACACTAAATTATCATCGTCTAGAAGGACTGAAAGCGGTAGTTCGATTAATCCAAAAACTTCCCTGTCGTCAGGAATAAAAGCCAATTCTTCTGTAGAATATCCTAAAAATGGATATACTTTAAAGTTGCTCGGCGGAATGTAAATCTCAGTGAAAGGACGAACTACATTTATTTTTTCTCTTTCAATTCCAATTTCTTCAAAGGTTTCTCTCAACGCCGTGTCTTCTAACGAAATATCAAAATCTTCCACTTTTCCACCCGGAAACCCAATTTGTGATGAATGCACACCTTTGTATGAATTCCGTAAAATTAAAATCAAACGTGGTTCGTTATTTTTCGGATAAAAAAGCATCATCACGCACGATTTTCTAGCATTGACAGTATTTAAATCTAAATCTTTGAATATAGCAATTCTTTCGGCGGGCATCATTTTTTCGTGTGCTTCCTCGCCGATTAGCGGTTCTTTTTGTATTTTTGGGATGTATTTTAAAAACTCTTGGAAATTCATTAAATTTATTTTATTGGATTCTTAAAGATATTCTAAAAATAGATTCTTTCAAAACAATAAACGTTCAAAAAATGTATAGCAAATCGGAAGCCCTTTTCATAAAAAAAGATTTTTGGGTAAAATTCGCAGAAGAATATCCACGGAAATGGCTTTTGTATGATACCAAAATCAAGGATTTCTCTTTTAAGTTTTATGTCGATAACAAAAAGGCCCAAGTGATGATTGACATTGAGCCGAGAGATGAAGAAAAAAGAAAAATCTACTTCGAGAAGATTGAATCTCTGAAGCAGATTTTACTGGATGAATTTATTCCGGAAGCTATTTTTGAGCGAAACTTCCATCTGGAAACTGGAAAAGTAATAAGCAAAATTTGGGTCGAAAAAACCGGAATCAGCTTAATGAACCGAAATACTTGGCCAGAAATCTTTGAATTTTTCTACGAGAACATGGACGCTTTAGAACGTTTTTTTTATGAATATAGAGATTATATTGAGGATTTGGAAGTGAATACATAATATTTTCTTATCGCGATACAAGCAAAAGCCACGCAGAACATAATCTGCGTGGCTTTTTAATTTATCAAGGCTGGATATCTTTTAAAGTATCTTGATTCAATGCATTCACAATCGAGATCATTTCTGTTTACTGCAAAAAAAATCCCCATC